>JAAZVU010000013.1 GCA_018623275.1 Flavobacteriales bacterium | reverse complement strand
TGATCCATTTGCCGATGAGTTTCTTTTCTGCCAAGCGTGTGGGAGAATTGAACTCGCGTGTGGCTTCCGATACGTCACAGATTGGGGAGACGCTAACGACCACCTTGGCTGAATTCTTGCGCGGTATTTCCATGGTAGTTGGTGGTATTGCCATCCTCGCTTTTACCTCGATCAAGCTGACCTTATTCATAGTTGCAGTCATCCCACCGCTGATCATCGTGACCATCATTTTTGGCCGATTCATCAGAAAATACGCCAAGAAAGTGCAGGATGAGGTGGCTGCCTCCAATACTATCGTTGAAGAAACCTTTGCAGGTATTCAGACCGTGAAGGCCTTCGCCAACGAGACTTGGGAGCGCAGCCGCTATGCTAAGCGCATCAGCGCCGTAGTTGGATTAGCAGTAAAGGGCGGTTATTACCGCGGAGCCTTTGCTAGCTTTATCACCTTTGGTCTCTTTGGTGCCATTGCGCTTATCATTTGGTTCGGAGCCGGCATGGTCCATGAAGGCCAATTAGCTGAAGAAAAACTCAATGAATTCATTTTATATGCCCTGTTTATTGGCGGTTCTATAGGTGGATTAGCCTCTGTATATGCACAGTTGCAAAAGGCTATCGGTGCTACGGAAACCATCTTCGGATTGATGGAGGAGGAGCCTGAAATGAATGCGGATGCTGTTCCTGCCGCTCATGCTGAGGTGGCCGATATTGCTTTCAGGGATGTACACTTTAGCTACCCGTCGCGTAGTGATGTTCCGGTGTTAAAATCGGTGTCGTTTGATCTTCAGCCGGGCAAGACTCTTGCTCTTGTAGGGCGTAGCGGTTCTGGTAAGAGTACCATTGCCTCGTTATTGATGCGATTTTACACGGTCGATACGGGTGAAGTAACCGTTGGAAATACGCCGCTTTCGGATATTGATTTAAAGGCATGGCGCGGCGCCTTGGCCTTTGTGCCTCAGGACGTGTTGCTCTTTGGCGGAAGCATACGCGAGAACATTGCATACGGCGATACAGAGGCGAGCGAAGAACAAATTATCGAAGCGGCGAAGCAAGCCAATGCTTGGGAATTCATTTCGGGATTCCCGGAAGGCCTCGAGACTACTGTTGGGGAGCGCGGTGTGCAGCTTAGTGGCGGCCAGCGCCAACGCATTGCTATTGCGAGAGCACTGCTTAAAGATCCTCAATTGCTCATCCTCGACGAGGCCACGAGCGCTTTAGATAGCGAGAGTGAACAGCTCGTGCAGGAAGCCTTGGACCGCTTGATGAAAGGCCGTACCTCAGTGGTTATTGCCCACCGACTATCTACTATTCGAAACGCCGATCACATTTTAGTGTTGAGCCAAGGGGAGGTTGCGGAACGCGGCACCCACGATGCGCTCATTGATAAAGGCGGCATCTATTCAGAATTGGTTAAGCTTCAAAACGTAGGAAAGGGAGATAACACTTTAGCAGAGAATCCTTCAGAGGAGGGGTAGATTTCGGGGTCCAATTCGTAATTTTAAACCAATGAAGAAATTCCTCGAACATCCTGTGCTCAAAATTTTGCTCAATCAATACGTCCTTACGGGCCTATTGTTTGCCGTATGGATGGTGTTCTTGGACGCGAACAATTATTTTATTCATTCGGAGTTGGACCAGCAGATTGAATCCTTGGAGGCGGATATCGAGTTCTATGAGACTTCTCTAGAGCATGACCGTGAGCTTCTTCAGCAGCTGAATACCAATCCTGAAGCCTTTGAAACCTACGCCCGAGAAAATTTTGGGATGCACAAAGAAGGCGAAACTGTAACCATCATAGAAACCCAGAACTCATCTGATGAGTGAAACCACTAAAAGAACCTATCCACACGGAACCGCAGTAGAACCGCTTTACACTTCAGGACCACAAAACAATCCCGGCTTTCGAGCCCAACCTTGGTGGACCATGGTGCAAGAGCACCTTGTGGATAAAGAATTTGCAGCCAACGATTGGGCGCTGCAGCGCCTGAGCCATGGCGCTTCCGGCTTGCTCTTCTACCTCACCGACGAGCATTACTTGCCGCGCATTTTAAAAGACATTCAGTTAGAATACATCAACCTCGGTCTGGTCATCGAGGGCAGTGGCCCCGCAGTGATGGAAGCCTTGTTGCACCACGCGCACAATGAGATTATCCCGGCGAGTAAACTCCGCGGCTTTATCAATATTGATCCTGTAGAAATAGCCGCACGCACCGGCGTTTGGCACGAGGAGAAGATGTACGAATTGGGCGAACTTACCCGTCTAGCACCTAAGGGCATGAAATTCATGTGTGCCAATGCGAATTTCTATGGCGCATGCGGTGCTTCCGCTGCTACGCAGCTTGGTTTGGCTGCCGCCCACCTCGATTTCTACCTCTCCACCTTCGGCGAAGTAGGCCTGGAGCAGTACTGGGCAGCACTCACCGCGGGCACCTACATGTTTGAAGAAATCGCTAAGCACCGCGCCCTCCGAATGTTGTGGAAGCAGTTGTTGGAAGAGTATGATTTGCCTGAAGTGCATTTAGAAATCTATTCAGAGACTTCGACCACACACCAAAGTGGATACGATATGCATACGAACCTGTTGCGCGCCACCTCCGCGGCCTTTGGCGCTATTGCCGGGGGTGCAGATGCCGTGCAGATTCGCCCGTACAATAGCGTCGCTACCTGGGCAGATGCTGAAGGGGAGCGCTTGGCATTGAATCAGCATTTTATGTTGGCCTATGAGAGCGGTATGGACCGTGTAATGGATCCTGCTGCAGGTTCTTATTTCATTGAAAACAAGACGGCAGAGTTGGTTGATGAAGCCACATCCATTTTGAATGAAGTGCGTGCGCTCGGCGGTTTAGTCGAGGCCTTGAAGAAGGGTTGGGTACAAGACCGCATTGATAGCGAGGTAAGTACTGCCATGCCTGAAGAGGTCTTGGGGGTGAATTTATATCCTTTGGATGGCGAAGAGCTGCCTGAAGAAATGAAGTCTTCGAAAAGAGGTTCAAGAGCCGCCCATCAGGAAAAACATAAGGACAAGGAGATTGAGCCACTACGCGCTGTGCGCTGGGCGGCTGAATTGGAAACAGAACGTCACAACAGTAAATAGCGGAGCATGTCGAACACTTGGAATACACCTGAGCAGATCGAAGTTAAAGCTTCGTACGGACCTGAAGATTTAAAGGACGCCACTCACGTAGGTACCTTACCGGGTGAGCCGCCATATGTGCGCGGTCCTTATGCTACCATGTATGTGGGACGCCCTTGGACCATCCGCCAGTATGCCGGTTTTTCGACGGCTACTGAATCCAATGCCTTTTACCGCAGGAATTTAGCTGCGGGACAAAAGGGATTATCTGTCGCCTTTGATTTGGCCACGCACCGCGGCTACGACAGCGATCACGAGCGCGTGATGGGCGATGTCGGAAAGGCCGGTGTAGCCATTGATTCTGTGGAAGACATGAAAGTGCTCTTTGACGGTATCCCGCTGGATAAGATGTCCGTTTCTATGACGATGAACGGTGCAGTTTTGCCGGTGATGGCCTTTTACATTGTAGCAGCTCTTGAGCAAGGTGTATCGTTGGAACAGCTCAGCGGGACCATTCAAAACGACATCCTCAAAGAATTTATGGTGCGCAATACCTACATCTATCCGCCCACGGAAAGCATGCGCATCATCTCGGACATCTTCGCTTATACGAGCGAAAACATGCCGAAATTTAACAGTATATCTATCTCGGGCTACCACATGCAAGAGGCTGGTGCCACGGCCGATATTGAGATGGCCTACACGCTTTGTGACGGTTTAGAATATGTAAAGACGGGAATGGCAGCGGGATTGGATATCGATGCTTTTGCACCGCGCTTGAGCTTCTTTTGGGGCATAGGCATGAATCCATTCATGGAGATTGCTAAAATGCGTGCAGCTCGATTCCTGTGGGCAAAACACATGAAAGCTCTAGGAGCAAAACATCCTAAGTCCATGGCATTGAGAACGCACAGCCAGACATCAGGTTGGTCGCTCACCGAACAAGACCCATTCAATAACGTGACCCGCACGGCGATTGAAGCTATGGCGGCAACTATGGGCGGTACACAAAGCTTGCATACGAACTCTTTGGACGAGGCCATCGCTTTGCCAACAGATTTCTCGGCGCGGATTGCTCGCAATACGCAGTTGCATCTTCAAAAGGAAACAGACATCACCTTCACGGCTGATCCGTGGGGCGGTTCCTACTATATCGAAAAACTCACGGCCGATTTGATTGAACGCGCTGAGTCTTTGATGAGCGAGGTGGACGAGCTGGGCGGTATGACCAAGGCTATCGAAGCCGGAATTCCAAAAATGCGCATTGAAGAGGCTGCAGCGAAAAAGCAGGCGCGTATCGACGGAGCTACAGATATCATTGTAGGAGTAAACGCCTTTAAAGCGGCTGACCGTGCGAACATAGATATCCTAGAAGTCAAAGGGGATGAGGTTCGCGAGCAACAATTGGAAGGATTGAAAGTCTTAAAAGCCGAAAGAGACGAACAGGCCGTTACTGAGGCCCTCAAAGCCATAGAAGCTGCTGCCGAAGGCAATGAAAATCTACTTGCCCTAGCCGTAGAAGCAGCCAAAGTCCGTGCGACCTTAGGAGAGATTTCATTGGCATTAGAAAATAAATGGGGGCGTTACAAGGCGACGACAAAGACCATTAGTGGCGTATATTCGAAGGAGATGGTACAAAACGAAGATTTTGAAAAGGCGCGTGAAGCTTCGGATGCTTTTGCAAAGAAGGAGGGACGAAGGCCACGAATCATGGTCGCTAAAATGGGGCAGGACGGTCATGACCGCGGTGCCAAAGTGGTGGCTACCTCTTTTGCCGACTTAGGGTTCGACGTGGATATGGGCCCACTGTTTCAAACGCCGAAGGAGGCTGCGAAGCAGGCGGTGGAGAACGACGTGCATATTCTTGGTGTAAGTTCTCTTGCAGCGGGCCATAAAACGCTGGTTCCTGCTGTGATGGAAGCGCTGAGAGAATTGGGTCGTGAAGACATCATGGTCATCGTTGGCGGAGTTATTCCAGCCCAGGATTATGAGTTCTTATACGACCAAGGCGTTGCAGGCATCTTTGGGCCAGGCACACCCATAGCGAAAGCGGCGGCCGCCATTCTTGAGCTCTTATTAGCCGATTGAGGATAGTACCTATAGCTTCAATACCTACCTACTGTCTGTAGAAAATTTTCAGCAGCTTACTATTTGTGCATTTTTGATGTGAACTATCACAGAGCATCATGCGAATAACCCTTTTGCGCCGATTCTTTCTTACCGTTGGCCTTGCACTCTTACTGCTTGGGTATAATCAGTTTTATGTCCAAAAATCTTTGTTGCAGCTAGAGGATGAGTTTGAGATGAATCAACTCATTAGTGAGCAGCAGATTTTAGCCCAACGATTAAACTTATTCATCCTGCACTCGAACTTTGATGAGGTTAGGGCGAATGAGGTGTTCTCTAAACTTCAACAAAATCAGAATGCTATTTGGTCTAAACTTCAGGTTTGGGAGAAAAAGCGTCAGTTTGTCACCATGTATGTCCAGCAAGAGCCGGAGTTCTTTCCGATGGTAAGTACGTTATTAGAAGATGTGGAACGCTGTACTCAAGTTGAGCTAGATATGATTGAAGGTGCGCTTGTAAAATATACCGGTGATACGTCCATGGTTACCGCTGAGATTACTTCCTACCATCAAGATCAGGCGATGCGAGTTAGAATGATGGTGACAGCCTTAAGTTTATTGGTGATTGTGGTCGTACTCTTCGAGTTTTTAGTGGTGCTTTACCCTGCAAATAGAAAGCTAGGTATCGCTAAAATCAAGGCAGAGATGGATCGAGAAGAATTGGCAGAAAGTAACAGACTCTTGCAAGGATTTATAAGCTCTGTTGTGCACGACCTCAAAACACCCCTTCAAAGTGCTTTGGCTCGTTTAGAGCTTATTAGCATGAAGAAAAAGTTAAACAAAGACTATGGTGATGATCTTGAAGCTACGAGTGCTTCGCTGACAAGAATGTCTGAAATGGTGGTTGATATCCTCGATCAAGCCCGAGGCAAGTCTGGCGTAATAGAGCGTATTTCTTTAAGTCAGTTATTGGATGAAGTCAAGGTTGATCTTAGCGGATTGATTAGAAGTAAGAACGCTACTGTAGAACTCCTAGGTGTCGAAGAGATTTTTGGCGAGCGTTTAAAGCTTCGTTTAATTCTTCAAAATCTTATTTCGAACAGTATCAAATATTCTAGAAAGAAGGTTGAGCCGATAGTAAGAATACGCTGTAATGTGATTGATAATCAGGTAGAAATAAAAGTCGAAGACAATGGCACTGGTATACCAGCGCAGAGTTTGAACGAAATCTTTGACATGCACAGATTAGATCCTGAGGCCGCCGAAGGCCATGGCTTTGGTCTCCCCAATGTCAAAAAAATGATAGAAGAAATGAAGGGCTCTGTTTCTGTACAGAGTACCCTGGGGCTGGGTTCTAGTTTTACGCTGAACTATCCAGCGCCGAAGGGAGGACAATAAAAAAGCCCCGCTGAAAGCGGGGCTTTTTAGTTTTGGCGGGCCGGTTAGGCGTTACCGTGATTATTTCGAAGCACGCTTTCTGTCGTGCTCACTTAGTAAGATTTTTCTCAATCGAATACTCTCAGGAGTCACCTCTACGTATTCGTCTGGACCAATGTATTCCATCGCTTCCTCCAAAGAGAATTTAATTGGCGTTGCTAGGGCAGTGTTATCATCCTTACCGGCAGCACGCATGTTATTTAGCTGCTTGCTTACACAAGGGTTGACGACGAGGTCGCCAGGCTTGTTTTGCTCACCGATCACTTGACCACCGTAGATTTCATCACCTGGTTCGATGAAGAACTTACCACGATCTTGAAGTTTGTCCAAAGAGTATGCTGAAGCTTTACCGGCTTCTTTAGCAATCAATACCCCTGAGATACGACGTTCCATATCCCCTTTGAACGGTTGGTATTCCTTCAGGCGGTGCGCCATGATGGCTTCTCCTGAGGTTGCAGTCAGTACATTATTTCTAAGTCCCATGATACCGCGAGAAGGGATCTCAAACTCAAGGCGAGTAAGGTCGCTCTTAGGTTCCATCACGAGAAGTTCACCCTTTCTTTTAGTCACCAATTCGATCACTTTACCTGCAGTTTCTTCAGGTACATCTACGGTCAACTCTTCAATAGGCTCGTGCTTCACACCGTCAATTTCTTTGAAGATCACCTGCGGCATACCGAGCTGTAATTCATAGCCTTCGCGACGCATCGTTTCAATCAAAATCCCTAGGTGAAGGATTCCACGACCGTGAACGATGAATTGGTCCGCTGAACCGGTCTCCTCAACTCGCAACGCAAGGTTTTTCTCAATCTCCTGCATTAGACGCTCACGGATCTTCTGAGAAGTCACGTGCTTTCCTTCTTTACCGAAGAATGGCGAGTTGTTGATCGAAAACAACATGCTCATGGTCGGCTTGTCAATCTCCATGTGCGGCAGTGATTCTGGATTTTCAGCATCGGCGATGGTATCACCAATCTCAAATCCCTCAATACCGTTAACCGCTACGATCTCACCGGCACTAGCTTCCTTGATTTTTGTCTTTCCGAGACCTTCAAAGGCCATCAACTCCTTAATGCGTGCTTTCTTAACACTGCCGTCGCGCAAGCAAAGGGCAACAGGCATGTTTTCCTTTACCTGACCACGAGTCACACGACCGATGGCGATACGACCAGTGAACGAGCTAAAGTCAAGCGAAGTAATCTGCATTTGCAAGCTACCTTCCTCTACCTGTGGAGCAGGAATAGTCTCTACAATAGTATCGAGCAGGTAAGTGATGTCGTCCGTTGGCGTCTTCCAATCTGGACCCATCCACTTCTCTTTACCTGAACCGTAAACCGTCGTGAAGTCCAACTGCTCTTCAGTAGCATCAAGGTTGAAGAACAATTCAAATACTTGATCGTGTACCAAATCTGGGGTACAGTTTGGCTTATCTACCTTGTTAATTACCACAATTGGCACCTTGCCTAAGGCAAGTGCTTTCTGCAAAACGAAACGTGTCTGTGGCATAGGACCTTCGAAGGCATCTACCAACAAGATCACACCGTCCGCCATGTTCAAAACACGCTCAACCTCTCCACCAAAGTCACTGTGACCCGGAGTATCAATGATATTAATCTTGGTGTCTTTCCAACGGATACTTACGTTTTTCGATAAGATGGTAATCCCGCGCTCGCGCTCAAGATCATTGTTGTCCAAAAGGAGATCGTCAACTTGTTGGTTCTCACGGAAGAGTTTAGCCGTGTGTAGCATGTTGTCTACCAGGGTAGTCTTACCGTGATCGACGTGCGCAATAATTGCAATGTTTCGCAGATTCATGAGCGATTTTATTTTCGCTGCAAAAGTAGGTCCTTTTATCCCCGTAGACTAACTTATTAGTAAGCAGTTTTACTAACCTAAATCCCCTTCTTATGAAACTTAGCCCTTATTTGGGGCCACGCTTGTGGCGCCTAGCACTTCTTATGTCCTTTATTTTTGGGATAAAGAACCAATTAAACGCTGAAAATCAATTGTTTACAATCGACTCGGTGCAAAACTTTCCCTTTTCCACAATCCGCTATCAATGGTCGTTCGATCTAGACTCTTCTGGCGGTATTCACGATGAATTTCTTCAGATTAGCGACACCGCAGGCGGTGATGACGGTCCATTATCCCAAAGCGGATTCGCCTCAAGCACCGGTTTTTACCACACTGCGAGCTCCACGGAGCCGAGTACAAAATTGCGCATGGGCCCCTTCGATGTGCGCGGGATGGATTCCATCTCCTTTGCCTTACACCTCGCCGCGCACGGGACCCTCGAACATTCAGATTTCGTAGGTATTTACATCAGTCTCAACGGCGGCGAGGATTATTACCCTCAACTTAAAATTCGCGGATCAAAGAGCGGCACGAGCAACACCGGTTGGGACCACGGTGAGGGCATCCACTATCAAAAAGACTTTCGCTGGGCCTCACGCAGCTCGAGCATTTATGGCCATGTCGATCCCGACACCAAAGACACTATTGACGGTATAAGCGCTATTTCTATTTTGGACATCCCACAGACTGACCAATTGATGATTGAGCTCGAGATTAAATCGTCCACGCTTGGGGGAGAATCTTACAACCTTGATAACCTATCACTTTCGGCTCAAATCACTACACCTACAAATGGCTTGTTGCACAAGGATACGACCTATGCCATCTCAACTCCTGGTGCCTATGCGGCTATAGGTGCTATCCATGGTCTTTATGTGAATGTGCCCGAAAGTGATACCGTTGTGATTAGCGGAAACCCCACATTAATGGGGAATCTACACATAGCCTCAGGGACCGTTCTAGGTGCATTGACCGCAAAAGTGGGCGAGGGCACATTTTCGGGAGATAGCTTCCAGGGAGAGTTGTATCAAAGCCAAACCATCACTGATACGGGTTACCATTTCATAGGATCGCCGAGCTTTTTTGCTTCTACAGATACTTTTACTTATTGCTGGGTCTACGATGCTGATGCCGGGTATTGGGATAAGCCACTAAACTTGTATTCCGGGACCGATTCCGTCGCCTCACTAGGAAGACTTATTTATCTGGATTCGAATCAGCTCCCGTTTGAATTGACCGGGAAATTTGATCCTTCAAAAACTAGATTGTCTTTAGGGTGGGCGGATACGTGCCTCGATGGAACAACCCCAATGGGCGGTTGGAATTTATTGGCAAATCCTACAGGACGAAGATTGAATTGGAACCAGCTTCTTGAAGCGGGGCTCACGGATTCCATGGACTACACACTCTATACCTGGGAAGGTTCAGACTACGGAGGCTATAACCCTAATTCAGGGAGTACAGGAGCAGATGCTTTCATTGAGCCTGGCGAGAGTTTTTGGGTACGGTTATCACACCAGAACGCGCCTTCGCAACCCGTTGACATGGAGATGAAAAGATCGAGCGGCGCTTTCAAAACAGCCCCAAAGCTCAATTTTAAAAGTGCAGTGCAGCCGGATACTGTGAATTTTGAATGGACCACCTCAGGCAAAGGCGCCGCCTCGTATAAGGCGACTTTATTCATCGACAGTGCCTATAAATCCTCCTACATGCCCTGTTGTGATCAGCTCTTTTTAGGTGGCCCGTTGGTGCCTCAATTGTCCTTGCTCAAGGCAGGAACACCACTGCTAAAGAACCACATGCCCAAAAGCACGCATTATCCCATCTATTTGGTCGGTGAGGGGGTGTTGAAGGCCTCCGGCGCACCAGGCTGGTTCTTTCTTCCGCCGAATATTCATGCCGGTAATAAGCCTTTGACCTTATCAGGCCCTGGGCCGCACAAGGTGTACTGGCTGGGCGCAGATCATCCTGATATCATTGGTGAGCAAGGTGAATTTACCGAGAGTGAGATTTTAGGATTGCCTGAAGAACCCTTGTCTGATACCCTTCAGTTGGAAGGTCATTTCGATATTCTCGGTCGTCCAGCAGGTAATAGCCAGCCAATTCAGCTTCAAAAAATCGGTTCAAAATGGAAGAAGGTAATTAAGGTGAAGTAATGGGATTTTACTAAGTTGCACCTCTAACACTTTGAAATATGTACAGTACTCCTTGGATGAGTGATATTGTCGTTGGTACCATGCGTTGGGGCATTTGGGACGCGAAATTCACCACAGCCGATTACCAGAGAATGATCGAGAAGAGTCTTGAGTTAGGCTTTACGACATTTGACCATGCCGACATTTATGGGGATCACACCACTGAGGCAGAGTTTGGAGCTGTATTGAAAGCGCACCCTGAGCTCAGAGAGCAAATGGAGATTGTGACCAAATGCGGTATTCTGCGCGTTTGCGACAACAAACCGCAACACTATATCAAGGCCTACGACAGTTCAAAGGAACACATACTTCAAAGTGCAGAGGACAGCCTTAGAAACCTCAATACCGACTATATCGATGTGCTGCTTATTCACCGTCCAGATTTCTTGATGAATCCCGACGAAGTGGGTGAGGCTTTTGAGCTTCTTTACCGCAGTGGCAAAGTGCGCAGTTTTGGGGTAAGCAACTTTACCAAGAGCCAAGTCGAGATGCTCAGTGAAAGTGTCCCGGTAGGCACACATCAGCTCGAGATTTCAGTGAAGGCACTACAAGCCTTCTCAGACGGTACCCTGGATCAGTGTACTAAGGATGGCATTGTGCCCATGGCTTGGTCGCCTCTAGGTGGTGGAGAATTACCAGATACCTTGGTGGCTGAGTTGAAAAAATGGGCGGAAGAATTTGGAACTACGCCACAGGTGATCGCATTGGCCTGGCTGATGCAGCATCCTGCCGGAATTTTACCTGTCATAGGAACCACGAAAGAAGAGAACCTCGTAAAGAGTAAAGAAGCGTTGAGTATCAAATTGGACCGCCAACAATGGTACAGCATCTATCAAGCTTCTACAGGAGTTAGAATACCATAATTATGGAAATACAGGAAAACTTAGCGCTTAGCGCAGCGAATTACGAGAATCATGTTGGACTGAAGTTTCAGTTGTACAACAGTCTCTTCTTAACCCTTCCATTGGACGGGATTAGAAACACGGGGATGTTCATTCCTATTTTGAATGAGTACTGTTTGAATCGTTTAGCCGAAGGTCACAGCCCTAAGGACATTATCGAGCAATTCTTTGATGAATACAAGGAGGGCGAGGACATTCACAGCAGGCACAACTTCTTGTTTAAGGTGCTCCAGTATGTCGAACGCCAAGTCGTTCTTGTGGATGCCCTTGAAGATGCTGCCTACGGTAAACTCAACAACCTCAGTGGTAAAGGCTCTTTGAGTGAATTAATGATGCGCACCGAACGAAGTGGTAATCTTGACGAACTGAAGAACAGGTTGCAAGAATTTTCCATCCGTCCTGTGCTTACCGCACACCCAACTCAGTTCTACCCGGGTCGAGTGCTCGCCATCATTACCGATTTAACGGAAGCTATTCAGAAGAATGATCTGAGTTCGATCCGAATGTATTTGAAGCAGCTCGGAAAGACCCCGTTCTTCCAGAAGAAAAAGCCTACACCATATGATGAGGCCATCAACCTTATCTGGTACCTTCAAAATGTCTTCTACAAGAGCGCAGGAGATATTACAGCGGAAATGCGCCGAAGCCTACCGGATTGGGACGGCACTTTAAATTTGATCAACCTAGGCTTCTGGCCGGGTGGTGACCGCGATGGCAACCCATTTGTTAGTGTTGATACTACGAAAAAGGTAGCCGATAGATTACGCGACGTGCTCCTGCAGTGTTATTACCAAGATTTAAGAAGTCTTCGTCGCCGCATCTCTTTTGAAGGCGTATACGAAGATCTCATGACCATTGAAAAACAGGTGCTGCGTTGTATTCGTCACCAAGAGGATTGGGACTTTATTTCGTTCCGTGAAGCATTGCGTGGCGTTCGCAAGGACCTGATTGAAAAGCACGACAGTATCTTTGTTGAGCTTGTTGAGGAGCTCTTGGACCGTGTGGCCCTCTTCGGATCGCATTTTGCGAGCATTGATATCCGTCAAGACAGCCGTGAGATCAAGCGGGCCTTTGATGCACTTTTGGATCAATTAGGTTTAGAAGAACCCGCAACTCCGGAAGAGTTGTTTAAAATGAATGCATCTTGGGACGGAACGCTCACCGGAGACGACCGTGTAGACGATACTTTACAAAGCTTCAGAACCATCAGAGCTATTCAAGCATCTAATGGACCTAAAGGGGCACACCGTTATATTATTTCAAACTGTCGCGGAGCAATGGATGTGGCTCGTGTATTTGCACTTGCGCGCTGGACCGCCTTTGGCAGCGAAAAGGTAACTGTTGATGTGGTGCCTCTGTTTGAAACTATTGACGATTTAGTCGGTGCAGGGGCGTCTATGAACACCTTGTATACTGATGAGAATTACCGTGCGCATTTGCAGCGTCGTGGAAACAAGCAAACCATCATGCTCGGTTTCTCCGACGGTACCAAGGATGGTGGCTATATGTCTGCCAACTGGAACATCTACCGTGCCAAGGAAAACCTCACTCGCGTTTCCAAGCAGCACGATATCGATGTGCTCTTCTTTGATGGCCGTGGTGGACCTCCAGCACGTGGTGGTGGAAATACGCACAACTTCTACGCGTCATTGGGAAAGAATATTGCTTCTTCAGAGATCCAATTGACCGTACAAGGGCAGACGATTTCGAGCAACTTCGGTACGCCTGAAAGTGCTCAGTTTAATATGGAACAGCTCATCACTGCCGGTCTTGAGAACCTGTTGTTGGAGGACGATACGAAGTTGCTCCAGCCTTCAGAGCGTCAGCTTTTAGAGCAGCTAAGCGATATCGGTCTAAAGAGCTACACGGCTCTCAAGGAGAATCCACTCTTCACGGAATTCTTGGAGGAGATGAGTCCGCTGAAATACTACGGTATGGCCAATATTGGCTCTCGTCCTTCTAAGCGTGGAAAAGCGAAGAAATTAGAGTTGGATGACCTTCGCGCTATTCCATTCGTTGGTGCTTGGTCTCAGCTCAAGATGAACATCCCTGGTTTCTACGGTTTGGGTCAAGCTATAGAGCAATTGGCTTCTGAAGGCAAGTTGCACGAGGTTGAAGCACTCTACAAGAAATCGAAGTTCTTCCGCACGCTAGTGGAGAATTCGATGCAGAGCATGTGTAAGACGTTCTTCCCATTGACTTCGTACATGGCCGATGACCCTAAATTTGGTGCTTTCTGGTCGCTGATGAATGAAGAATTCGAGCGCACGCAACAGTGGGTATTGAAGATTAGTGGTCAGCCGGAACTTTTGGCGAACAATCCAGGAATTAAAGCGTCCATTGCCCTGCGCGAAAACATCGTGCTTTCGCTCTTGGTGATCCAGCAATATGCGCTTATCACCTTGCGCGACTGTGATTGTAGTGATGAGGAGAAAGCCATTCTCGAGAAGCTTGTAGTACGCTCGCTGTATGGAAATATCAATGCTTCACGCAATAGTGCGTAAGCGAATCTTTAAGAATGAATTCAAATAAAAAGGCGCCCCTGCAGGGGCGCCTTTTTTGTTACTCGGTTCGTAGGTCATAACGCCAGCCAATGTATAGCTGTCGGCCCATAATTGGTCCCCAAACGATGGAAGCGTCGAACCTGTCATCAAACGGCAAATCTCCGCCCAATACTGGGTCTAATTGGCGTACGTTTAGAGCGTTTTGAAGACCTAAATATACTTGGCCAAACTTTCGGCTTTCTTTGCTTATTTGGAAGCCAAGCATCGTGAATGAAGGGCTTCTTTTGACATAGCCGATATCCGGTAGGCGCTGCGAGCTGTTGTAGGTAGCATTAATTTCTAGTCCAATGCCATTGCGAGCTGAGTAGCTCGTTCCTAGATAGAGGAGGTGAGGTACGTTCAAAATGACGTCTTCTAATCCATTGCTGGAAGTAACACCATTCAGGTCTCTTTGCTTCGCCTCTTGGTAACGATAGGCAGCCTTTACCATTGTTCTATGGATAAGCTCGTACTGCGCTCCAACTTGGTAAGACAGTGCATACGGCCTGTTTACGGTATTTTGAACAAGAGAGACAATGGCAGAATCGGCGCTATAGTCGAAATCAAAGATTACCTTGGAATCAAATGTATTTAAATACACATCAGCATACCACTGAAGTTCCTTGTACAATACATCTTGAGTCCAAGTTACCCCAGCACCCAAAGTGGTGCTTTTTTCAATGGGCATGTCGAGGCCTTCGGGCGTCTCTAGGTTCGTAAAGTTGAATCCGCGACTGTTGGCCATATACCCCATGTATTCTGCTCCAAGTGCGGCAATACGGTAGGATCTGCTCGCTTGCGTTCGCAGCGCCCATGGTCCGACATTGTATTTTACGTGTAAACGTGGGACATAGAAAAATCGAGGGTCTTCGCTTGTGTATAATCCATCGAATCGTTGCCCTAAGATCATACTTAACCCCTGTCCATCGGGAGAGGATACGAAACTGTATTCCCCATAAGCTCCGGCAACGATTCCTTGGTAACTACCGTCTCGGTTCCAAAGCTGTTGCTGAATGGTAAAAGCATTAATATCCAACCCGCCTTTGAAGGTGTGTCTGGTATCCCACAAGTTGTCCTGGAAAATTAGATTGCCATACAGACGTTGCTCTTTACCAGTGAAACTGAGGTTGCCGAAATAGCTGTCTAAATCTTGGTAAGCGGCCGAAAATTGTGTACCAATACTGCGATTGATGCCGCCGTCAAGGAAATAACCACGTTTGGCCCAAAGCTCGTAGCGTTCGGTTTGTAGTTCGTGCGACCAGATAGGAACAAGGGTAGGCATGCCAAATAACGTGCTCCCTCCAATATTTTTAATAGCACTTGCTTTCACTCCGAATTGGGCTTCACTGTTATTGCCGCTGTGCTTCCATGCATTTTGAATAAATACGTGTTGCGATAACGGGGCATCCAAATAGCCATCTTCATTGTTGTCCCAGCGAAAGAGTTGTTGGCGGCCGTGAACCATTACGTTTGACGACCACCTTGGACTCTGGTGCCAGGTATAAATTGCGTTTTGCTCAAATCTGCCCGGTCCAGCGAAAAGATTGTAATGCGCCTTTTGCTTCGTAAAGCTCGGTCTCAATTCATAGTTGATTTGACCACTTATTGCTCCCGCACCATTTACCACACTACCAGGACCTTTAGTCAACTGAATACTTTGAATCCAGGCACCGGGAATGAGTGCCAAGCCTAATACCGAGGATAAACCGCCCATAGTCGGCATATTTCCGCGAGTATATAGCGCATAGGGACCTTCTAACCCTAGAAGTTTGATTTGTCGAGTACCTGTAACAGCATCGGTAAATGAGGCTGAGACGGAAGCATTGGTTTCAAAGCTTTCACTGAGATCGCAGCAAGCTGCTTTTCGCAACTCTACTTCCGAGATTAACTCTTGGCTGAGAATAGATTTACTGGAAATGCTTACTCCGGGATCTCTTTCAACAGATACTTCATCGAGTGTCTCAAACAACTGTATGCTCGATGTATCCACTTGTCCCCACAAGAAGAATGGGAATAACCCGAAAAGGGTTACCTTAAGAAATGTAGAAGTCATTTTTCTTATTTTTTATCCTCGGTGCATAGCGCTTCGCCTAAGCCGTGCGAGGCACGTTGGGAAGGATCGCGGAAGCGGCAACAGCCATGGATATTAGCGTATTGCTCATCGGTTGCAATGGAGCCTTTAACGTCGTGACCGGCATCGTTGATTGAAGCAATGATTTCTTCTTTGCTCACTTTGTCATTACGAAAAACGAGATTGAGCTGATGCGTTTCTACGTCCCAGTTTACTTTCTTAACTCCAGGCAAGTAGGCTGCGTTTTCGATGCGTTTTTTACACATGCCACAGAGGCCGTCTACCTCGATTGAAGTTTCAGTGATTTTAGATTGTGCTGCTGAGCTGAAGGTCATTGCTACCACTGCAAGCAGCGTTAAGATGAATTTTTTCATTGTGATAATTTATGTAGTTAAAATTGATGTCTGGATGAATCAATGGTTAACTGTACACAATGATTTGCTGGTGTTTTAAATACAAGGGTGGTCCGTTGTTTTGAACAGGACCATTAACTGAAAATGAATCGATCCCCAATTCTTCTGGTACATCGTAAGCTTCTTTGCTATCTACATTAAATAAAACAAGGCTGAATACCTGAGTCTCGAACTGGCTTTCATCGAGTTCTATGTGACTGCTGGTACAGCAATCTTCTTCGTCTACCGAAGTAGGTGATTTAGGCTGAGGTGCATGGCACGCCTTTACTTCACTATGGCAACATGAAGGTGTACTATGGTGGTCTTCATGTGCGAGGCTTAAGTGCACATTCTGCTCGTGCCCACAGAAGTGCAAAAGGGCAGGTGCCCCTGAGCTAACGAGGGTGTAAAAGAGCGCAAATATGAACGTAAGTGTGCGACGCATGTGACAAAATTAACCAATACCTTTGAGACTCAATATTCGTACCATGAAGAAAGTGATGATGTTAGGCTCAGGTGAGCTAGGGAAAGAAGTTGTTATAGCATTGCAACGATTGGGTTGTACCGTAATTGCGTGTGATGCTTATGCAGGAGCGCCAGCTATGCAAGTGGCAGATGACTTTGAAGTTTTTTCCATGCTTGACGCAGAGGCTTTGGAGGCTGCGGTGAGAAAACACAGTCCGGATATCATCGTTCCGGAAGTAGAAAGTATCCGCACCGATAAATTGTATGAATTTGAAGGTGAGGGCATCCAAGTGACACCTTCGGCAAAGGCTGCAAACTTTACGATGAACAGAAAGTTGATTCGTGATCTCGCAGCGCAGGAATTGGGCTTAAGAACAGCGCCTTATGCGTATGCCACGAACATTGATGAATTTGAATCAGCCGTAGAAAGAATTGGGTTGCCATGTGTGGTTAAGCCACTGATGTCGAGCTCAGGGAAGGGGCAAAGTGTCGTTAAGGATGCTTCAGAATTAGAGGCCGCATTCACCTATGCTATGGAAGGCAGCCGTGGCGATTTGAAAGAGATTATCGTGGAAGGATTTATTGACTTCCATACTGAGATTACCCTGTTGACTGTGACTCAAAAAGAAGGTGAAACGCTTTTCTGTGCGCCTATTGGACACCGTCAGGAAAGAGGAGATTACCAAGAGAGTTGGCAGCCTTGCGCGATGGACCCTGCGCAGTTGGAAGAAGCTCAGGCCATGGCCAAGAAAGTCACTGAGGCATTGGGTGGCGCTGGTATATGGGGTATTGAATTTTTCTTAGGAGAAGATGCTGTGTATTTCTCTGAATTAAGCCCACGTCCACACGATACAGGAATGGTGACTTTGGCAGGAACGCAAAATTTCAATGAGTTTGAATTGCATGCACGAGCATTGCTTGGATTGAGTATTCCAACTATTGAGTTAAGATATCCAGGCGTGAGTGCCGTGGTATTGGCGGAGAAAGAAGGCGAGCCAGTTTACTCTGGGATGGAATTGGCCGCAGCACAACCTCAATCTGACTTTAAGATTTTTGGTAAGCCCACAACAAGACCTTACCGAAGAATGGCCGTTGCACTTGCATATAACAGAACGGGCGAGGAATCAATGGATCAGATGCGCGAGCGTGCTGCGAATATTGCAGCAATGATTAAAGTGCATTAACCTTTTCGCGGATGGCTTCGATAAATTCGTGGGCAGTGGCTTGTTCCAGTGCGTCGATAGTATGTCCTTCGAGCTTGTGGTAGCGAAGTCCTCTTCTGAATGCTTCTACTATGGCTGGGTTTGAGCTTTTCATGTAGTTGATAGAGCCGTAAGAGAACATAACCTCGCTGTGGTTTGGGCCTATTTCTAAGAGCGCCCCGTCGCTGAGCGTCAGGTAATTACAAAGTACCATCTGGTACCCTTTTCCTTCCTTAGTTTGTTCAGAAAGAATGTTTTCTAAGAGTTTGTCAAGTACTGCGTGAAGTTCCTCTTTGAGTTGTTTTTTAACGCGATCAGACATGCGAGAATTCTCGCTGACATAGCGAATTTGCCCAATGAGGTTATCAAATGCACCGCTCACCCAAAACTCAGTACTCTTAATTCCCTCGCTCAGTTTAGTGAGTTCTTTGCCCTTTTGGATGAGTGCTTGTGGGATGGCTAAAGGATCGAATCGTTCCGCCCTTCTCATATTCTCCATTACCCAGAGGTAGTATCGAAAAGCACTTAAGCCCGGTTGATCCATGTACCTGTACAATGGGACTTCTTTGGCAGTAAAATAGAGCTGCGCATTGGGAAGTTGCAAGGCCAATTCAAGATTCTTCCTCGTGTTGTCTAAATAGAAATCGATATCTCCATAATCCTTAATAGGTGGTAATGTGGTACATACCACAACCTGGCTATTCTCTTCGGGATCAGAGCGCAAAGCGTCGATACTTATGGAGAAATGATTGGCCAGTTTGACCATCTCATCCGCGGTCAATGGCGTAGCCCCAGTTCTCTTGCGGTACAATGAAGCTCTCGAGCAGCCGAGAACTGCCATTAGATCAGCGTTAATCTTTGATTTGCCCTTAGTGGAGTTAAATATCTCCTCAAACAATTGTTGTTGAAAGGCGTTCGGTTGGTACATGGTTTTGCAGCTTGGAACCATAAATGTATCTATTTTTGCCGCAATGAGTGCTACCACGCCTAAAACTTCCACATTTTCTAAACTTCCGGGTAAGATTTACTTACACCCCGTTACCGGTGAGGAGTTGTTAATCACTACTCCTAGCTTCCGGCAGGGAAATGCTTCGTTTTTGAAGAGCAGGGGACTGCAGTTGCTCAACGCTATGGCGGCGTTAAAAGTCCAAGTCTTGGGTAGTTTCTGGTTGCCTGGAATGCATGTCTATTCCTCTAGTGATATTCAGAATATTCTAGCCATAGATGAACTCGCTTCAAGTTCACTTTTCGTAGGAACGACTACCGAACCAGTTAGCCAGAACAATTGGTACAGCTTCAAAGGTGATCCTCTGATGGTTATTGAAAATCGCTGGGAGAGCGTTGAAGATTACGTCGCGAGCTTTAAGAAGAAATACAGGGCACGTTACCGCAAGGCGAGGGAGCTTGGGGCAACAGTTGAGGTGTTTTATGTGGATGAGCACAACGATTTCGAAGCTTGTTGTGAAATGTTTCAAAGTACTCTGGCACCGAAAGTAGCGGCATTGCCAGAGGATTTATCACTCTTATTAGAAGGCTTCGGCAGTTGGTTTGGTGAAGATTACAAAGTGCTTGCTGCGAAACAGGACGGAAGAATCATCGGCTTCATCGGTTATTTAAAAGATGGAGAAGTATTGCGTGCCATGCACTATGGCGCTGCAGAAGATGCACCCAATGGTCTATACAGTCTGTTGATGTTTGAAGTCATTCACCGTGGTATAGAAGGTGGGTTTAAGGAGATTAATTTAGGTAGAACGGCTACTGAGATTAAGAGTACATATGGAGCAGTGGCCCGTGACAACTATTTCTCGTTTTACACCACTAAACCTTTGTTGAAACTTGTGCTGCGAATTGCCAAGAAGAAGTATCAGCCGAAGGAATACACCTTAAGGTCTGCGTTTAAATAGGCTTTGATGGCATAGATATTGGTAGGTGTTAAGTAACATTAACCTATCTTGTTGCCTCATGAGCTTTGGATTCATGTTCATCATAGTTCCCATTGGTTTGGGACTATTCGCCCTTGAATTTTATTTCCTTTATAAACGCGGTTATAAGGTCACATTGGACCAAACTGCGCTGAATTTATCCTTGGGATTTTTTGATCGATTTGTCGGTCTCTACCTCACGGAACGATCTCTTGTTTTGGTTCATGAAGCCATCAACTATGCAGTTTTACCGGAGCTGCCCTTGAACGCAGTGACTTTTGTTCTCACCTTCTTTGCGGTCGATCTCATTTGGTACATATTTCACATTATGGGGCATCGTATTAGCATCATGTGGGGAATACACCTTGTCCATCATCAAAGTGACGAGTATAATCTAAGTGTGAACTTTGCCCTTAGTCCACTTGGCTTCATATTAAGAAGTTTTATGTACTCTTCACTGGTAGTCATAGGGTTCCCATTAGAATATGTAGTCATGAGTAGTTACCTCAATGCCTTCTACCAGTATTATTTGCACACGGAGTTTATGAACACCATTCCCATTCTCGATAGGCTATTTGTGATGCCTGCTCACCACAAAGTTCATCACGCTTCAAATGAAGAGTACCTCGATAAAAATTACGGGGGCGTATTCATCATTTGGGACAAGCTCTTTGGCACGTTTGAGCCAATGAAGGCGAAGCCTAAATACGGCCTTACCACGGCCTTACCGCACAAGGATTTTTTGAATATCCAGCTCTTCTTTTTCAAGAAGTTAATTCGAAACTTCAGAGAATTTGGTGTTGCAAAAGGAGTGGCATTGCTGTTCAAAGGACCTGAACATCAGACACCTGAAGTCCCGCGAGTATTAAATATCACAACGAAGGTGAAGCTGTGGAAAGTAGCCTTAGGTACAGTAATCTATATTTTGTGCTACCGGATTATGATTACTACCGAGAATATTCCTGTACTTATTACTGTCTGTTTGATGAATCTAAGTGCAATTATGATTATTAACGGTATCAAGACTTCTCGTACTGAAGTGGGCTGGCGGTTTCTTCGTCGTAGGGCAGTTCATTTGTACGATTCTTTTCGTGCCTCTTGGTAGAGTCCGTTCTACTGTTTCATAGATTTGGGAAATCAAAATCCCATCATGTTTCAATCCTTCAGCAATTCATTTGGTAGTATTACTGTCGCCTCGATGGGTGCATCTCTCGT
>JAAZVU010000087.1 GCA_018623275.1 Flavobacteriales bacterium | reverse complement strand
TTCCCGACAGTGCTGTTCCCTGTGAACAGTGATATGGACATTTTCCATGAAGAGCAATTTGGCCCTGTGGTTCCGATTGTTGAGTATGAAGATTTGGAAGATGTTATGGATTCGATTTCACAATCGGATTACGGACAGCAGTGTAGCCTCTTCAGTGAGAACGAGGCAACTATTGCCTATGCCGTAGACAATATGGTAAACCAAGTGTGTCGCGTGAATATTAATGCAGCGTGTCAGCGTGGACCGGATTATCTACCATTTACTGGCCGTAAAGACAGTGCGGTGGCCACGTTGAGTGTTCACGATGCATTGCGCAGTTTCTCGATCCGCACAGTGGTTGCTTCGGGAGACGATCAAAAGAAACTAGTAGGAAGTGTCATCTCAAGTGGTGAGAGCAAGTGGATGACCACCGATTATTTGTTGTAAGCGATGACCTAAATCGTAAAGAAACCCTCGGAAACAGGCTCCGGGGGTTTTTTATTTGTTTCAAGTTGTGTTTTGGGATGGAGGCGGATTGCCTTCGCTGCGCTCAGGCGGACCGCTGGGTCACCTAAGGTCAGTAAGAACGCCCCGGTCCTTTGCTGTCGCAAAGTCCTAAGTTTTTTTACTTGTCCCAATGCTCGAGCAAGCTCGGCATTGTTCCAATTAAAAAACCCCAGCTCGCATCGCGAGCCGGGGCTTTTCTTATTCTGAGGTTCCGAGCGGACTCGAACCGCTGTAGCTGGTTTTGCAGACCAGTGCCTAGCCACTCGGCCACGGAACCTTAGGGAGGCCAAAAATAGTGGAAAAATCTATATGGCCTCGACTTTATTTAATCTCTATCGCTCTTCGGTGAAAGTCAGAGCGACGCGCTCAACATCGCCGTTAATTGGCGGGTTGAGTTTAGCAACGTTTACCCAGGCCTTTTGAACCATTGGGTGTTCGTTCATAATGCGATCAATGATGCGCTGGCACACTACTTCGAGAAGCTTCGCACGAACGGCCATTTCCTCTTTGGCGATGGCGTTTAGCGCTACATAATCGACAGTATCCACGAGCTCATCTGAAGCTACAGATGCGGTGAGGTCAGCCCAAACGCTGATGTTTACCTCGTAGTGAGAGCCAATTACAGCCTCCTCTTGCATACAACCGTGGTTGGTGTAAATGCGGATGCCGTGAACGTCGATCTGATGCAATGCTGCCATTATCCTAAAACTTCTATTGCTTTAGTAATGCGAGAAAGGACTTCTTGTTTACCGAGAACCTCACAAATTGTAAACATTGATGGACCCATGCCTTTGCCGGTTACAGCAAGGCGGAAAGACGGGCCTACTTTACCAAAGCCCAATTCTTTTTCTGCCAAATAGCCCTTGAATGCAGCTTCAATGTTGGCTTCTGTGAAATCGGTCAAAGCGTCAAAGCGTGTCGCGAGGTCCTGCATCATGCCGGCACTTTCGTCTTTCCACTTTTTGTTTCGCGTTTTTTCGTCGTATTCGGTTGGTGTTTCGAACAGGAATCGGCCCTCAGAAAGCAAATCTTGTGGGAACGTTGCGCGCTCACTCATCATGGTTGCAATCTTGCCAAGGTGCGCTTCGTCGTAAGAAAGACCTTCTTTATCGAGCTCCTTTTTAAGTTCAGCTGCCAATTCATCTTCGCTCAATGCACGTAGGTACAGTTGGTTGAACCACTTGCCCTTTTCGAAATCGAATTTCGCACCAGATTTAGACACCTTACTTAGGTCAAATGCGTCAATCAAACCCTGAAGGTCAAAGACTTCTTGCTCAGTTCCTGGATTCCAACCTAGCAATGCAAGCATGTTGATGAAAGCGCCTGGGAAGAACCCAAATTCGCGGTAACCGCTTGCCGTCTCACCTGTATCAGGGTTGTTCCAATCGATAGGGAATACAGGGAAACCAAGGCGATCACCGTCGCGCTTACTTAATTTTCCTGGCCCGTCTGGTTTTAATAAAAGTGGAAGGTGTGCAAACACTGGGCGCTCCCAACCGAATGCTTCATAGAGCATAACGTGGAGCGGTGCAGAAGGTAACCACTCTTCACCGCGGATGACGTGGGTGATGCCCATCAAATGATCGTCAACGATATTGGCCAAATGGTATGTAGGCATTCCGTCGGCTTTGAAAAGCACCTTGTCGTCCATGTTGTTGGTGTTCACGCTTACCCAACCGCGGATGGTATCCTCGAAACGAACTTCGTGGTCGCGTGGAAGCTTGATACGAACAACGTAAGGCTCACCGGCTGCAATCTTTGCATCAACCTCTTCTTTTGGGAGGGTCAAAGAGTTCTTCATGTTGCCGCGAGTGATGTAGTTGTACTGCCAGTTAGCCGCACCTGCATCTTTGGCCATTTGGCGCATGGTGTCCAATTCTTCAGAAGTATCGAACGCAATGTACGCTTTGTCGTCTGCCAATAATTGGTCTACATACTGACGGTACATAGGCTTGCGCTCACTCTGACGGTAAGGACCGTTGCCTCTGTCTTCGCCACCAATTCCCTCGTCTGGGCTAATGCCACACCAAGCCAATGCTTCGATGATGTATTTCTCTGCTCCAGGCACGAACCTTGTTTGATCTGTATCCTCTACACGCAGCAAGAAATCGCCGCCGTGCTTTTTAGCAAAAAGGTAGTTGTACAATGCAGTGCGCACCCCACCAATGTGAAGGGGCCCGGTAGGAGATGGTGCGAATCGAACGCGAACGTTTGAACTCATGATTCTGTCATTTGAATTGGTGCAAATGTACAATCGCTTAAACCATTAGGAAACACTAACTTTGTTTAATAAACACATCCTAAATATGTACCCAGAAGATATGATTGCGCCTATGCGCGCAGAGCTTGCAAACAGCGGATATGCTGAGACTAAAACTCCTGAAGAAGTAACGGCTGCAATACAGGCAGAAGGAACGACCTTGGTGGTAGTAAACTCTGTATGTGGTTGTGCGGCAGGTTCGGCACGTCCAGCAGCAATGGCGGCAGCAAAATCTGAAGTGAAACCAGATCGTATGATCACGGTTTTCGCAGGTAATGATAAAGCAGCAGTTGATGAAGCAAGAAAGCACATGTTGCCTTTCCCTCCATCTTCTCCATCTATGGCATTGTTCAAAGACGGTGAGTTGGTGCACATGATCGAACGTCACCACATTGAAGGCCGTACAGCGCAAATGATTGCGGGCAATTTGCTTGGCGCATTTGAAGAGTACTGCAAGTAATTCTAAACACCTATCATGGAGAAAAGTAAAAACATAGAGACCCTTGCCATTCATGGCGGGCAGCACCCCGACCCAACCACCGGGGCAGTGATGCCACCTATTTACCAGACCTCGACCTACGTTCAAGAGTACCCTGGTAAGCACAAGGGCTTTGAATATAGCCGCAGCCAAAACCCAACGCGTTTTGCGCTCGAAAGAGCCATTGCTTCACTTGAAGGCGGGGAATATGGTGCGGCCTTTGGATCGGGACTCGCAGCCATTGATTGTCTGTTGAAGTTCTTGAAACCGGGCGACGAGATCGTAGCCTGTAATGACCTCTACGGCGGTACTTACCGATTGTTTACCAAGGTGTTTTCAGATTACGGTTTGAAGTTCACCTTCGTGGACATGTCCGACGAGAGTTGGGCAGAAGCGCTGAACGAGAACACGAAAATGGTTTGGATGGAAACCCCTACCAACCCAATGCTGAATGTTCTTGACATTGCAGCGGTTTCTTCTAAAGCGAAGGCAGCTGGTGCAATGATGGTGGTAGATAACACGTTTGCCACACCGTACTTGCAGCGTCCTCTTGACCTTGGTGCTGATGTAGTCATGCACAGTGGAACCAAATATTTGGGTGGACATAGTGACGTGGTATTGGGATTATTGGCAACGGCGGATAAGGAGATTGCAGATAAGATGTACTTCATCCAGAATGCATCTGGAGCCATTCTCGGCCCTATGGACAGTTTCATAGCACTGCGCGGTATTAAAACCTTGCACGTGCGCATGGACAGACACTGTGAAAACGGTGCTGCTGTAGCCCACTTCTTGGAGGCCCACCCTGCTGTGGACAAGGTGTATTGGCCGGGTCTTGAAGGGCACAACGGTCATGAAGTGGCAAAACAACAAATGAAAAAATTCGGCGGTATGGTCAGCTTTACCGTCAAAGATGCAGGCTTTGAAAAGACTGCTGAGGTAGTGAGCGCGATGAAGGTGTTTACCCTTGCAGAGAGCCTTGGGGGAGTGGAATCGTTAGCGGGTCACCCGGCCTCGATGACGCATGCCTCTATCCCTAAAGAAGAGCGAGAAAAAGTAGGGGTGACGGATAATTTGATCCGCCTCTCCGTGGGCATTGAGCATGTGGACGACCTTTTGGACGACCTCGAGCAAGCCCTCGACAAATAGGAGATTATGACGAATAGTAAGTTTGCGGTCATTGGCCTTGGGGTCTTTGGCTCTGCCATTGCAAGAAAATTAACTGAGCGTGGCGCCGATGTAATGGCGATTGATGAAAACGAGGAGCGCGTGCAAATGATTGCTCCAGATGTAGCTTTTGCCGTTCAGTTAGACGCGACCAATTCTGCAGCCCTCGAAGCACAAAACTTGAAAGAGGTTGATGCCGTGGTGGTAAGTATTGGGTCAAGCTTCCAGGAAATGCTCTTGTGTGTATTTCAACTGCAAGAACTTAAAGTGAAGAAGATCATTGCTCGTGCACAAGGTCCAGTTCAGCGTAAAATTCTAGATAAGATGGGCGTTGATGAGATCTTGAGTCCAGAACTCGAGGTAGCGAACAACGTTGCAGAGCAATTGACCAATCCGGGGGTGAAGATGTGCGTCGAGCTTCCAGACGATTATGAGATTATCGAGGTAGAAGCACCGTCTAAAGTCATTGGTCGTACACTTGAAGACATAGGCTTGCGCAAAAAGTACAACCTCAACATGGTTACCGTTCTGAAAAAGACGGTTACTGGTGAGGGCGACGAAGAAAAAACAGAGCACCACATTTACGGGGTTCCAGGTCCTGACAGCACGGTCGCAGAAGGCGATATGCTCGTACTCTTCGGCCTAAACAATGATGTGAACAGATTCATCGAGATCAACGCTTAGTGTCTATTAAGGGACATATCATTATTACTGGCGTTAGCTCGGGAATTGGCCTTGCCATAGCGAAAGCTGCCCTTGAAAACGGGTACGCCGTTCAAGGAGTGGGTCGCAATGCTCCTGCCGAACTAAATGGAGCTAAGCACTGGTCTTTTTCAGCTTGTGATTTGACAGATTTGGCGGCGGTAGATGCCCTGACTTTTCAATCGGGAGAAAATACCGTCTTGATCAACAACGCGGGAACATTGGGCCCGGTCGTTCAAGGCGAAAACGCGTTGGGAGCCGACATTGAGGCATGCATGTTATTGAATGTCACTGCACCTATGCGATTGACCGCGCGCTTTTTGAAAGAAGTGGAGGGCGATAAACAGGTCTACTTTACGGGCTCTGGTGCTGCCCAATACGCCATCCCTGGATGGTCTGCATATTGCGCCTCAAAAGCAGCTATTCACATGTACGCTGAGGTGTTGGCACAGGAATATCCACAGGTGCCTATCCATGCCTTTAAGCCAGGCAAAGTGGATACACCTATGCAAGCTCAGATTAGAAGTACGACTGCGGAAGATTTCCCTTCTGTGGCCCATTTTATTGAAGAATACGAAACGGGAAATTTGGTCAAGCCCGAGACTGTTGCAGATCGATTGCTACATGTGATTGCCTCTAGCCACAAGCCGAGTGTAGTCTTTCCTATTTCACAAATCAACCCTACATCATGAAGAAAATTGCCCTAATGTTCAGTGCGCTATTCCTAGCGGTAGCGTGTACCAACGACCCAACACCAACTACTCAATTCGTTCGTCAGGACATCCTCGGCGAATGGTCAGTGAGCCAAGTTGCTTATAGTGGTGAAATGCCGAACCCATTAAATCCAGCTGCTATGGTGCAGTTCTCTGGATTGGGCGCTCAGTTGATTGGCGAAGTGAACTTGTACGAGATGCCAGATACGGGGAATATTGATATTGCATTCGTTGCAGATTTAAGCTCTATCCAAGTACCGGTATCATTGAAAAGTTCTGGAACTTGGACGCTGACCAACAACGACAGCACCTTAGTTTTGGACAACGACAGCGTGAGCTTCAATTTTGTGATGGTAAGCGGATTGCCTACTCAGCAAGTTTGGACAACATCGTTCATGCAAGTACCTGCAGATAGCAGCTACTGGGCAGATATTGATTTAGAATTGACCGTGATTAAATAAGATCATCTACCAGCAATGGCGAGAGTATTGACAGGAATTCAGAGTTCCGGAAGACAGCATTTAGGAAACATTTTGGGCGCTATTCGCCCGGCTATCGAGATGAGCAAAGACCCGAAAAATGAGGCCTTTTTGTTCATTGCAGATTTACACAGTTTAACCACAG
>JAAZVU010000086.1 GCA_018623275.1 Flavobacteriales bacterium | reverse complement strand
GGGATGATGCTCAGTGGCTCTCGTGGTCCATTGGCTATTATTGGAGTAGGAGGTTTGGTCTATTTGGTCATGTCAAAAAGGGCTGGAATCGCTTCTTTAGGTGCAGTTGTGGGTGGCGGTTTGTACGTGTTTCTGCGCTTCACGACAATTCTTCAAGGCAACTACAATGTAGCACGTCTTAGATCGGCTTTCGATCCTAACGATGCTTCCATGCTCGTACGCAAGGCAAAAGAAGCCGTTTTAAGTGTTTATATGGCTGATAAGCCTATCGGAGGTGGTATTGGATCAGCGGGTCTTTGGGGAGAGCGTTTTGCTCCTGGGAGCTTTTTAGCCAACACACCAACAGACGGACTCTATTCAAGGATTTGGATGGAAACGGGAATCATAGGACTATACCTCTATTTGGGGGTTATACTATTCCTTGTTGCCATCATGGGCTATCGACTTTGGTATTTGCCGGAGGGTAAGGTGAAACAGGTACTTCTAGCTATGTATAGCGGCTTTGTTGGAATAGTAGTAGCCTCTTACGTGAATGAAATTCTTGGACAATTGCCATTGTCCATCATTTGCTATTCCACACCTGCTTTAATTCTCCTGGTTGAACACTGGTACAAGCAAGGTATTACTATTGAAGATCCTCCAGCAGATCCATCGCCTCCTTTAGATTAATTCACTTACTCTACGTGCAATGTAACCAAGCTCGCTGGCGATGAGCGCTAACGTTTCATCATAGACCTTAGCTTGCTCCTCAGTCCCGTCACTTCGTTTGGGATCAATAAACAGCAAAGGGTGACGCTCTTTTGCGCCAAAAACCACCGGGCACGCTTCATTAGCGCTATCACAAACCATAATGGCATGATAACCTTCTGGTGGGTTCAATGGGTGGTTGTAAACCTTCGAAAAGAGAAGGGGAGTAGTCTCTTGTGTTTCTAATGCAGAATGAAATATCTTCCAAGAACGCTGCCCGTAAGCCGCTTCTTCTCGTGTTTCAAATCCAAACCTCTTACAGCTCTCTGCAACTACTGGGAAAAGGGCAGTTCCTTCTGTTCCTCCGCTGAAGGTGTGTACATGATTCAACCCATAATGCAAAGCTGCCGTACGAAATAGAATTTCACTGAAATGGCTGCGCCTGCTGTTATGCGTGCATATAAAAATCACCTTGAGCTCCTCTTCCTTGGCAAATGCACGTGCAATTGCTTCAAGTTGTTCAACACGATCTTTAGAAGGAGCTTTACTAAACAGAGCCGATAGTTCCATTAGAGCGCCCCTTCTAGAATTGATCGAACATCTTCAGCTCGAATATCTCTTTTCTCGCCCAAAATAATGGTGCGTTGCGCTTCCATGGCTTCAACACATTTTGATGGGAATGACGCTGGATTCTCAACCTGGTAATCGCCCAAAGTTGTACCTATGCCCAAGCTTCTGAAAAACTCCTCAGTCGCATCAATAGCGGCTTCGGCCACTGTTCGGTCTTCGCCTTCAAGTCCCAGAACACGACGACCATATTGCGCCAATTTTGCTTCCTTATTATCAATCTTATAACGGTACATGCTTGGTAGTACGATCGCCAAGGTGCGAGCATGGTCAATACCATAGGCTGCCGTAATCTCATGGCCAATGGCATGAATCGACCAATCAGTAGGCACACCTTTTTGAATAATACCGTTCAACGCCATGTTGCAGCACCACATGAAATTGGCGGCGACTTCATAATTACCCGGCTCTTTCATCACTGTTGGGGCTATCTCCATGAGTGTGGCTAAAATCCCCTCAGAAATGCGGTCCTGCAGGGTAGCAGCAGTTGGATAGGTCATGTATTGCTCCATAACGTGAGTGAAGGCATCAACTATTCCGTTGGCCAGCTGGCGCTCTGGCAATGAGGCAACCACTGTTGGGTCAGAAATGCTGAACACAGGGAATAACCCTGGACCGCCCATCGCACGCTTTTGCCCAATCTCTTTTCTCGATACTACTGCTCCAGAATTCATTTCAGACCCTGTTGCAGGTAGGGTGAGCACGGTCCCAAACGGCAAGCCAACTTCAGTGCGAATGCCTTTTGCTAAGATGTCCCATGGCTCGTCGCCATCAAAAAGGGCAGCAGAAGATAAAAACTTCGTACCGTCGATTACTGAGCCCCCTCCGACAGCTAGCATGAAGGTAATTCCCTCATTTTTAATGATTTCGAGGGCCTTTAGGAGTGTGGAATATTGTGGGTTAGCTTCTATACCGCCGAACTCAATGACCTCGAAATTGGCCAATTCAGCTATAACTTTCTCATAAATTCCGTTACGCTTTATTGAGCCTCCGCCATAGAGCATGAGCACTTTGGAACCTGCTGGAATGAGGTTGGAGAGTTCTTTATGTTGGTCCTTGCCGAAGTAAAGCTGCGTTGGAAGATGTAAGTTGAAGTTATTCATATGCTAAAGGTTTAAAGGACAAACAACTCAACGGAGCAGGAAGTTTACAATCGAATGTAACGTTCCTTTTTATCCTCGTAGATGGTACTTATTGGAATTAGAATGCCGGTTTCTTCCACATTGCCGAAATCTGCATTGATGAAGGTGCCGAAGGTCATCATTTTAGGACTTAGGCCCATGTACTGCTTAATCAGCGGAGGAATACTCTCTCCGTGGCTACTACAAATCTTGTTGAGATTTCTTTGGCCCATTTTGAAGCTCTTGAAGAACTCATCATGATTTACCGGGAATAGTTCTGGATCCAATTCCTTAAACGCTACTTCCGCGGCAACACTCGGACTCATGAGCCCTACAGTGTCTGGGAAATAATGCTTCAAGAAACTTAGAACGTAGTTGCGCGCCTCTCGGTTGTATGTAGGGTACATAGTCACTTTACCATAAAAGTGATCGATGTGGTCGTACTTCAAACAGATCGCTCCTAAACCGTCCCAGATATTGTCCAAGGCAAACATCCCTTTACGTGGATCGTTGGCTGGTTGGTACTTTGGCTGGACCCAACTTCTTCCGAGCTCAATACTCTTTGGAAGATACTCGTTTAAGAAGATATCAGAGAAGTCAAAGTAATGACCCATACTAAGGTCGTGCTTAGGATCACCGTGTTTAGCAACGACTGCGCCATCAATGAATCGGTAACCGCCAACAATTTCTTCTTCTTCAGGATTCCAGACAATGAGTTGCTCGTAGCAGTGCTCTTGTAAATCGAGCTCATCTAAATCAACTTCTTTACCTGTGCCCCCATCAGCTGAAGCGAAAGTGAGTTCGCGCAAACGACCTACTTCGCGCACTACATTTGGAGCATTGTGGATATTGACGATATAAATGTCGTTATTCAACTTTCCTGTATGGCGAATGAATCGCTCAGGTGTGAGTTCACTTTTTAGTAACTCAGTATCAACAGGCGGGGCGATATAACTTAAATCGATCATGCGGCAAATATACCTAAGAACGCGTTCTCGTTTCGATTTATTTCAAATCGTACACCTTCGACTTAACATCGTAGGCCCAATCTTGATCTTTCTTCGAGCGGTCAAATGTCTCAGGATGAATAGGTTGTCCGTATTTTACAACGATGGTGTTGCCCTCTTGCTTAATAGTTTCTTGAGCTAATAGTAACATTTCGATGTTCATCTTGATGCCTAAAAACTTTCGCAAGCGAGCTACGAAGTAAAAACGCTTGGATAGGCGCCCAGAAATGTGAACGGGAACCACAGGTTTGTTGTATTTCTTAGCCTTTGTAATAAAGGTCTTCTTCCAATCTAAATCACTAATGACTTTATAGCGCGTCATACGACTTACCATACCGGCTGGAAAGATGAAAAGTGCGCTATCACCGGCGAATGCTTGATCTACAGCCCGAATGCCTTCTCTTGCCGTTGCGCCGAATTTGTTGACCCCAACGAAAATTCCTTTCAACTGTGGGATGTTCATCAGAAGGTCGTTCACCAAGAATTTAACATCGTTTCTATGGCTATCAATAGCAGACATCACGGCAATGGCGTCCATACCACCTAATGGATGGTTCGCTGCGAAAATAACACCGCCCTCCTTCGGAATATTTTCTTCTCCTTCAATACGAACCTTAAGCCCAAAGCGCTCGCATATCACGCGACAGAAATCGAAGTTCAAAGTATCAGGATAGCTTGTCATGATATCATTCAAGAAAGACTCATGAATGACGGTTTCGCTTAGGTATTTAATCAACCAGCCTGGAATGAACTTATAGGCGGTCGGATTTTTTTCTCTGATTAAGCGATCTACATCGACAAATTTCGAAGGTTTATCAAGCATTTTAGGTGGTTTGTGGACGGCTAAGATACTTTATTTCTTGATGTTCGTCTCGTACACTTCAATCCATTGTTCTGGAGTTATTTTCTGGGCCAATTCTCCCAAGAGTTCATAGGGAATATCGCCCATGCGCTTCAAGCGCAAACAACTTTTACCCATATCTAATTTGTACTTCGAATACTTGGGATATTCACCTACAAACCAATCGTGTATCTCGGGCATTGCATAGACCCCCATGTGGTAAAATCCGATGAAGTTCTTTTGATTCCCCACTGAGATAAAGGGCAATGGCTCTGAAGGCTTACAATGATATCCAGCTGGATAAAGGCTGTGCGGTACACTGAACGAAGGCATACCATAGCTAAGGCATTCTTCAAATCCTTTGGGCAGATTATTGCGAAGAATTTCAAGGATCTTTTCAAAAGATTCTCTTCGATCCTCAGGGACTTTTGAAATGTAGTCAGAGACAGAATTGGCGGAAATGTGCATAATGGATAACCTTTAATTCAAATCTATGAAAAAGCTCATTGTAATTCTGTCATTCGCTTCCTTCACTGCTAATGGGTAAAATATGCAGATAGTTTTTGATATTGATGCTTTAAACAGACCTATTGCCAAGGTCACCGCCCTAAGAGGCTCCTCCTTGTTTAAAGGCTCTTGTAGCTTTTCGCAGCTGGCTAGATAAATAAAAAACGGTGAATAGTAAGAATGTGCGTAAACCAACCATAGAATGCCTTTGTTATTGGTTGAAATTACAGGATTATGTTCGGACTATTCAAAAAGAAATCGGAAAAGGAAAAAATGGAAGATCGCTACGATGCGCTCATCAAGAAAAGTTACGAGCTCAGCCACAGCAACCGCGCAGAGAGCGACAAGCTTGCGGCAGAGGCAGCAGAACTATTAAAAAAGATTGAGGAGCTCTAGGCTTCCAGTGGTCTTAACCACTTCTTCTCAGCGTAAAACGTACCGAAAGGCAGGAGGGAGGCGATGAAGAATTGGACCACTCTTAAAAAACCTACCCTGTAATTGATACTGAAATCAATGAGGGTGAATACGTAGAGCACCGTTAGTATACCGTGCGCCATGCCCATGATTTTGTTCGGCCAGAGTATGTCCATCCCGTATTTCAAGGGCATGCAGATAAACAGGAGAATTAAGAAAGAGGTTCCTTCCAAAAAGGCAACCCATTTAAATCTTGTAAGCGAGTTATTCATGCTCGTTTTTCTGGTCAATTTTATTTAGAAATTTGAGTGCTTCCTCGTTGAAAATCTCAGGCTGTTCAACATTCACCACATGGCCACAATTCTCAATGACGTGAAGCAGCGCGCTCTGGTGAGCACTCACAATCTTGCGAATGGAAGGCAAAAACATATGATCCTCACTACCCATGATGTATAGGGTAGGTACTTCGGCATCTTTGAATCTGAAGTACTTCAATAGTGGGTTTACTTCTGCAACTAAAGTGAACCACCTTTTGAATTCTTGTTGGTAGAGCTTTTTGGCTTCACGAACAAACAGGTTTCTAGATTCCACGTGCTTTCGCTTGGGCATGATCACCCATGCAAAGAATCTGTAAAGAATCATGTAAGGCAGAACACTCTTCAAAAGGGCTCCGGTTCGCATGAGTACTTGGCCGCGTTTGTTGAGCTTCATCACTGCACCACCCATGATCATACTCAATGTGCGTTCTGGGAATCGCTCGGTAATTTCACGGATAATGATGGTCCCCAAAGAGATGCCTATCCAGTGCGTGCTTTGGATTTTCAAATGATCCAAAACCTCTATTACTTCATTGCCAATGGTTGTGAAGTTGTATTGCTTTAGCTTTTCATAGAAAGGGGCCTTACTTCTGCCGTGGCCTCGTAAATCAACGAGCAAAACATTGTAATTCTCTTTGAACGAGCGCAATTGCTTGTACCAAATAGTTGAAGAACCACCTGCTCCATGAACGAAAGTGACCCAAGGGGCTTCTGGTGCTAATTCGTATGTACTATAGCTGAGCATCCCACAAATAACGGAAATATGTGCGAAGCGTTCACGGACAAAAACAAAAAAGGCCCGTGAGTTACCACGAGCCTTTTCAATTAAAGTGTTTTGCCGTTACTCAAACACCTTTCCAGTTACTTCGTTTAAGAACCAATTCGTATTTCGATCACCGTTGCTTTCTACCCAGTTTGAGAAATTAGGGTAGGCATCG
>JAAZVU010000085.1 GCA_018623275.1 Flavobacteriales bacterium | reverse complement strand
GGTGATGTGAAAGACGTTCTTCTTCTCGACGTTACGCCACTATCTCTAGGTATCGAAACTATGGGTGGTGTAATGACTAAGCTGATTGAAGCCAACACGACTATCCCAACGAAGAAGTCAGAAACCTTCTCAACAGCAGCTGATAACCAGCCTTCAGTAGAGATTCACATCCTTCAAGGTGAGCGTCCTATGGCAGCAGATAATAAGACTATCGGCCGATTCCACTTGGACGGTATCCCTGCAGCACCTCGCGGTGTACCTCAGATTGAGGTGACGTTCGATATCGATTCAAACGGTATCCTCAACGTAAGTGCGAAGGATAAGAACACTGGTAAAGAGCAGAACATTCGTATCGAAGCTTCTTCAGGTCTGAGCCAAGAAGAAATCGATCGTATGAAGCAAGAAGCAGAAGCAAACGCTGATGCAGATAAGAAAGCGAAGGAAGAAATCGACAAGCTAAACGCAGCAGATAGCATGGTCTTCCAAGTAGAGAAGCAAATGAAGGAGATCGAAGGCAAGCTTCCAGAAGATAAGCAAGGTCCTATCGACGCAGCATTGGCAGAGCTTAAAGCAGCTCACGCAGCGAAAGACATCGCTGGTTGTGATGCAGCTCAAGAGAAGCTTAACGGTGCACTTCAAGCAGCTTCAGCAGAAATTCAAGCAGCAATGCAACAAAACCAAGGCGGCGGTGACCAAGGTCCTACTGCAGGTGGTGGCGATGCTGGCGCAGCTGATGATGTGACAGATGTAGATTTTGAAGAGGTGAAATAATCCCTACTCAAGGTTATAGCAAGCCCCCGCGCCCTCGGCGCGGGGGCTTTTTTGTTATATTCGGGCTCGAAACACTCTTATACTCGAAACGATCATGGATTTAGCAGCACTCAACGACTTACTTGCAACTATTGACGGATATATTGGCGGCTCAAGCTGGTTTGTATTTGCCCTTCTCGGTACAGGGATCTTCTTTACTATTTATTTGAAATTCCCTCAAATCAGATTCTTTAAGCATTCCATAGATGTTGTTCGAGGAAAATTCGACGAAGAAGGAGCGAAAGGGGATACCTCACATTTTCAGTCTTTAGCTACAGCACTTTCAGGAACAGTCGGTACGGGAAATATCGCAGGTGTGGCATTTGCGATCCATTTAGGTGGGCCAGCTGCATTATTCTGGATGTTGGTTACAGCTGCTTTGGGGATGACTACCAAATTTGTTGAAGTAACCCTTAGCCATAAATACCGTGAATTTGCCGAAGACGGCACGGCTTCAGGTGGACCGATGTACTACATGAAGAACAAACTGAACATGAAGTGGATGGCTGCACTATTCGCTGTAGCTGCGATCATTAGTTCGTTCGGTACGGGAAATATGCCTCAGGTCAACAGTATTGCAGCTTCATTGAAGGCTACTTTCGGTATTGAAGAAATCGTAACGGGTGCAGTTCTTTCTGTCTTACTTGGTTTGATCATTTTAGGAGGTATCAAGCGTATTGCAGCGGTAACAGAAAAGCTCGTACCTATGATGGCCATCATTTACGTGATTGGTGCATTGTCAGTCATTGTCATGAACTATGAGAACATTATCCCTTCTTTCATTAGCATCTTCGCCGATGTGTTCACAGGTTCATCTGCCGCTGGTGGTTTCTTAGGAGCAACTATCGCCTACGCATTTAACCGAGGTGTAAACAGAGGATTGTTTTCGAATGAAGCTGGTCAAGGTTCCGCACCTATTGCCCATGCTGCTGCAAAGGCCGATCATCCCGTGAGCGAAGGTATGGTGGCCATTCTAGAGCCGTTCATAGATACCATTGTCATTTGTTCTATTACAGGCTTAACTCTTTTAAGCTCAGGTGTTTGGAATGAGAAGCATCAAAATGACTTTAGCTATTCGGATATGATCGTTGCCTCTGGTGAGCTATCAGAAGAAGCAGATGGAACGGCACTCTTTGAATACTACAACAATGGTGGAGATATCGAAGAATTCTCAGGTCAATTGGCTGTCGAAAATGGTGTTCCACAGGGAGTGACTATCCTTCACGCTAGATCTATCGCCGAAGAGGTTGTTGTGACGAAAAATGAAGAACTCTTTTCGGGCAGCTTGATGGTCGAAAACGGACGATTAAAGAATCCATCGGAATATGTGTTCTCTGGAAAATCATTGGTTCACAGTGCGCCATTGACAGCCATTGCCTTCAATAAGGGTTTATTTGGGGATTACGGCCAGTATATCGTTGCCATTGGTCTCTTATTGTTTGCATTTTCAACAGCCATTTCATGGAGCTATTATGGGGGTAGAAGTGTGACCTATCTCTTTGGTGTAAAGTATGTGAATTACTACCGCATCGTCTATGTTATTGGTTTCTTCCTTGCAGCTATCATAGATACTACGATCGTTTGGACCTTTGCCGGCATAGCCATTGCCCTGATGACCTTGCCGAACTTGATCGGTATTTTCTTGCTTAGAAAAGACATGAAAAACAGTATTGAGGACTACAAAGCACACCTCAAAAAGAACTTCGACACTGAGATTTAATACTTGATTTATTTAGCGACGTTAAACCTCGAGTAATCGAGATGCTCGAAAGAGCATCAACACTTATATTCGTAAGGTTAACAAAACGTCAATGAAACGATTACTTCTCAGTGCTGCTGCAGTACTATTTGCATTCTCTGCGAATGCGCAAATTAGTAGTGATACCCTAACCTATAACAGAGGTACACTAGGAGTTCAAGCGGTATTTCCGGTCAATATTAATTCGCAGTCCTCTTGTGCCGATACCATGGGGATTTCCATCCCCTCGGGGCACTGGATTTCATCCATTGAATTGAAGTACGAGGTACAGACGCAAGCTGGAGGCTTCGGTGGGGTGGCACCTAACGATGTGGGTACTTATGTAGAGCTGGTAAGTGAGGGTACGAAAGAGAGTACTTTAACCTACGGAACTTCAGGTACGAACGGTACGACGGAATCTGTTTCAAGAACCATCAATGAATTTAATGGAGCGGTCACGGATACCTTCTTGGTATTTAAGTTGCATCCGCTACGTCAAGCATTTACAGCGGCCTGTGATACTAACTCGGCTAAGATTACCGACAGTACCTACCAAATCATAGTTAATCACTATCCTGCGCCAACATGTTTCCAGCCGACCAACCTTGCGGTGGACTGGACGATGAGTGATCAAGCACAATTGTCTTGGACCACAGGTGGCTCATCTTCTTGGGAAGTAGAATATGGTGCTCCAGGATTTACTCCAGGTACAGGAACAAGACTAGCGGCATTAACCAACCCATTCGTAGTTACAGGTCTATCGGCATCAACATCCTACGAGTTCATTGTTCGCGATTCATGTGCGGTAGGCAATACGAGTATTTGGTCGGCAGCAGCGGAAGACTCTACACTGTGCGCACCAATTACTTTCACTACATCATATACTGAAAACTTTAACAGTACCACGGATTGGGTTCCTGGTTCAGGTTTTGACAACGACGGCTCAACGGTACCTTCTTGTTGGGTAAGGAATCCAACTGGTCCAAGCGGTGGCCAAGGCTACGCATGGGGTGTTGCTGACGATAGTACAGGTACTCCAGGTACAGGACCATCTGCCGGTAGAGGCGGTTCAGGCCAATACATTTACGCGGAAGCTTCAGGTGCAGCGAACCAAAGTGTAGCTGAAATTACATCGCCATTAATCGATTTGAGTGCGCTGAGTGTTCCTGAGCTTAACTTCTATTACCACATGCGTGGTGCACAGATCAACGAATTGAAAACAGAAGTTTGGTCAAAGAGTACAGGTTGGGTGAACGTTGGTGCCATCAACGGTCCACAACAAACGGCACTTTCAGATACATTCTTACTGCAAACGTACACTTTGAGCCAATTCGTAAACGACACCGTATTGGTTCGTTTCTCAGCTTCTCGTGGCTTTGGTAACGCAAACCAAGCGGATATTGCCTTAGACGATTTTGGTTTCGAAGAGGCGCCAACGTGTCCAGATCCATCAAACCTGTTGGTATCCGGTCGTACGATGACAAGCATCACACTAGGATGGACGGCAGTGAATGCTACATCTTGGGATATTCAATACGGCGCTCCTGGAGCAGCTTTGGGCGCAACGGCCAATACAACAATTAGTGCTTCAACGAATCCAAAAGAAGTAACAGGTTTGACGAGTGGAACGACATACCAGTTTTGGGTACGTGAAGTTTGTGGACCAACAGACAAATCTGGATGGGTGGGACCTATCCTAGCTACCACCCACTGTACGCCAGTAACTGCTCCATGGAGCGAGGACTTTGATTCTACAACTTGGACCGCAGGAACGGGGGTTTACAATGCAGGTGATGCACTTGCAGCATGTTGGGTACGTACTCCTGAGAAAGATACTTTACCGTCATCGCCATTCTCGTGGGGTGTACGTTCTGGGACAACAACGACAGGACAGACGGGTCCAACAGCTGATGTTAGCGGTTCAGGTAACTACCTCTACGCAGAAGCGTCGGGTGGTGCACCAAACCAAGAGGCCTTTGTAGAGTCACCAATGATTGATATGAGTGCTCTGCTCAAACCACAAGTGAGCTTCTACTACAACATGCGTGGTTTCTTCGTGAATACCTTGAAACTCCAGGTGTGGGTAGATTCAACGCAAACTTGGGATACCTACTTTACTAAATCAGGGAATCAAGGGAATCAGTGGTTGTTTGAAGAGGTTGATCTCAGCGGTTTTGCCGGCGATACCATCGTACTTCGCTGGTCTGCCACTAAAGGAAACGGATCGCAAGGTGATATCGCAATTGATGAAGTGGTAGTCGAGGACCAACCATTGTGTCCTGATCCGTCAAACTTTGCATTGACGGACGTTACTTCGACTACAGCTACCTTCTCCTGGACCACAGGTGGCTCAACTACTTGGAATTTAGTAGTGGGTACAGCAGGTTTCACACCTTCGGCCACAGGATTAACGAATTTGACCACTACTACAGGCGTAGCCACGGGTTTAACAGCGGGAACATCATACGACGCATATGTACGTGATACTTGTGGTGCCCTGGGTGCTTCAATGTGGATTGGACCTATTACGTTTAATACTTTGTGTAACCCGTTAACCGCTCCTTATACTGAGAACTTCGATTCAACGTCTTGGGTAACAGGTGCGAACCAAACACCGGGTCAGATTGACGGTTGTTGGCAACGCAGCGATACAGTGGAGTACTTCTGGAAAGCAGGTCCTCCGACCAACCACAGTAACAATACCGGTCCTTCAGGAGATCATACTTCTGGTTCAGGCGGCTACGCATTTACGGAGGCCAATACTGGTTTTGGTGGTAGTTCCATATTTACCAATGAGCTCATTTCACCATTGGTGGATGTAAGCCCATTGACGACTCCAGAGATGACCTTCTGGTACCACATGTACGGTACTCTCATCAATAAGTTGGTGGTGCAAGTGAGAACTGCAGGCGGTTCTTGGACCACTTTGAGCACAATTAATGGTGCTCAGCAATCTTCTTCTAACGATGCTTGGAAAGAGCAGATAGTAGATTTGACCGCTTATGCCGGTGATACTATTCAAGTGAAATTCATTGCGCATCGCTACCAAGGATTCAACAACCAAGTAGATATCAGTTTGGACGATGTGGATATTCACGAAAAGCCAAATTGTCCGAAGCCATCAAATCTTGCTGCTTCGAACGTAACTAGCAACAGTGTCGATTTGAGCTGGACCACTGGTGGATCTAGCAACTGGTTGGTGAAATATGCACCAGGCTCGATCGTGGCAGCAGGAACTAATCCATATACTTTGACGGGTCTCTCGCCTAATACTTCTTACGACGTTTATGTCCGTGATTCATGTGCGGCAGGTGATGTTAGTCCTTGGTTAGGGCCAATTACTATTACTACGCTATGTGGTATGGAAACAGCGCCTTGGACAGAAGATTTCGAAGGGGCCGGATTTGACGCTTCAACCGGCGATTTCGACGGTTGTTACACCATTGGTACTTCTACAACGTATTTCTGGCAGACCGGAACAGGAGCCACACCTAGTGGAAATACTGGACCTTCAGCAGATCACACTACAGGTTCTGGTAAATACGGATATATTGAAACAAGTTTTGCGTTTAATGGTGATACAGAGGCCGATATGGAGACTATGGAGATCGATCTTGATACGTTGAGCACTCCAGAGCTTACGTTCTGGTGGCATGCTGCTGGTAGCAATATCGATGAAATGGAAGTGGAGATTTACGACGGTTCAACGTGGACTTCAGAATTGACCATTAACAGTACAAACAACACGCTTCAGTCTAGTCCTGGTGATCCTTGGCAAGAGGCAGTAGTCGATCTTGCTAATTATGTTGGAGATACCATCAAGGTTCGATTCACTGGATCTCGAGCAAGTGCCTTTGGTTTTACTTCAACGCAAGCAGATTGGGCGATTGATGATATCGAGATTGACAATGCGCCTACATGTTTCAAGCCAACGGCTATTACTAGTACGGC
>JAAZVU010000084.1 GCA_018623275.1 Flavobacteriales bacterium | reverse complement strand
GTGTTGGAAGAAGACACTACAGCTGTTCTACAGGACAGTCTGAGTATTGCTTGTGTGTTGCCTTTCTTTTTGGATCAATACATCAATGAGGGACCTGGTAAGCGTCGATCTCAGTTAGCCTTTAGTTACAGACAAGGCATCGAATTAGCGATTTCTGAGTTCACTGAAGACTCTAGTTTAACTGTATATACCAAGTATTATGATTCAATGAATCGAGAGGATACTGTTCGTGGGATCATGGAAGAGCTTCATCGGGATCAACCGGACCTCATCCTAGGGCCTATGTACAGTTCTAGATTAATGCAATTCAGCGGAACCGAACTAGAGCATTTGGCGGTCAATCTAATTTCGAAACAAGACGTTGTTCGCAATACTAACATGTGGAACAATGTGGTGGCTGAGGATTTTTTCTGGATGGCGATTAAGGACGCATATGTTCAGCGCCAAGCTATCAATGCCATGGACTCATCTACAGCAGATAGGAGGAAGCTTCTTGTTGCTGGAATTAATTTCGGGAATAGTGCGAGTGCATCTAGAATGCTTACCAAGGATTTAAATGAAGCCGATTATCTCATTGTGGAGGGGGATAATTCTTGGACACATAATGAACAGTTGGCAGCATTAGATACGTCGATGTCTTATGATCTAGTGATCACAGAAAATGATCCAGCATATATTCTCGATGTATTGAGGAATCTACGTTCTTCGAATATTGATTTTCACTGGTACACGCACGAATACCAAGCCATTGATAATGGTCTAGTAAGCAATGTGTTCTCAAGAGAAGAAGTTGTAATGTTTGCCTCTAATTTCACCGATTATGATCAGCAGGAGGTCGAAGATTTCATCATTGCATTTAGGAATACCTACGGAAGACATCCAGATAAGATGGCAATGGAAGCCTACGACAATACCAAATTCCATTTACTTCGCTTGACCGAAGGTAAAAAGGAGTGGAGAGGCGTTCGAAAAGGGTTCCGTTACGGTCAACAGGCCAAGGAAAATTCATATACCGAAGCCAGAAGGTTCAAAAACCTTCGTTGGGAGCTCCTTCCTTAATTATTCTTCGCTAAGTCCGCTCATCATATTGCCAAACAGATCATTGAAGTCCGTTTTAACATTGGTACGCTCTTTATTTACTTGACTGTATTCCGCAAGTGACCAAAGCACCATTTCTTTTAGAAATTCATTGCTTGCATCAATCTTATTTGACCAGTGTTTAGCAACGAAATCATTCAGTACTGCTATATCTAAGGCACTCACATACTCTTGGTTTGAATACTCGTCGAAGAGTTCAATGTTTCCGCCACGACCAAACCAATCCTGCAATTCAATGAATGGGTTGTTTTCATTGGTACGTTTGAGATTTCTAAACTTTGGAAAATAACGCTCGTAAGCAGCCTTCACCGCTTGTCCAAGTAAATTTTCAGCAACATTCTGTGCACCTTCCTGCTCTCCTTCGTAAACTAATTCCACCTTTCCGACAATGGCACTGATGGTCCCGTAAAAATCAGATAGGCGTATGGTGGTACTTGGAGCGCCTTCAATAAGTCTTCGACGCTCAGCGCTAGTCAATAATGCTTCGTAAGCGCTAATCGTCATACGTGCACTTACACCGCTGCCAGCGTCGATAAATGAACTTTCTCTAGCGCTAAAGGCCAATTGCTCAATGATTTCTTTGGCAAGTTCACTTACCTTGATATTCGGATACAACGCTGCGATTCTCTCCGTTTCTTGAGCGGTAATCTTCAGTGCAGTATTTAATGTCTTTGGATAGTGTGTGTGAATTTGCGAGCCAATTCTGTCTTTTAGTGGCGTAACAATGCTTCCTCTGTTCGTATAGTCCTCTGGATTCGCGGTAAACACAAATTGTAGATCGAGTTGTAGACGCTTTTGAAAGCCACGAATCTGTATATCTCCTTCTTGCAGAATATTGAACAAGCTCACCTGTAATCTCGGTTGTAGGTCAGGCAACTCATTAATCACGAAAATGGAGCGATGGGCGCGGGGAATCATTCCATAGTGAATGACCCGATCGTCGGAAAAACTTAGTTTCTCATTGGCTGCTTTAATCGGATCAATATCTCCAATAAGATCAGCGACCGTGGTATCTGGTGTGGCTAGTTTCTCAAAAAATCTATTTTCTCTTGCGACCCAATCAATTTCAGTAGCATCTCCTTGCGTTGCCACCAACACTTGGTATTCTCTTGTGATTGGTGTCAATGGATCTTCATTGAGCTCGCTACCTTTTATTACGGGGATCCAGGGATCCAATAGTTCAATCATTTGGCGTGCAATTCTCGTCTTTGCCTGGCCGCGCAGTCCCAATAATAAGATGTCATGCGCTGCTAAGATTCCTCGTTCAACAGCAGGAAGTACACTGTCTTCATAGCCGTGAATCCCATGAAATGGATGCTTGCCCGCCTTTAAAAGAGGGATCAGGTTTTCGCGCATTTCTTCTTTTATTGAGCGGCTTTGGTAGCCTGAGGCTTTGAGTTCTCCCAGAGTAGTTATTGTAGGCTTATTCATCGTGAATTGCGTTTTTTCTGTTGTTGGTAATCGCTAAAGATTAATTGTCCCAGCTTGTTTAGTCCTGTGTAATAAGCATTGCCTCCGTTGATCTCACTGAACGATCGAATAAAATGTTGTAGATATGCGTCTTTTGCAATCATAAAGGTGTTCACCGGGATATTTGCTTTTTTCGTTTTGGCAGCCATTTCTAAACATTTGCCGGTGATGTAGGGATCTAAGCCAAAGCTATTCTTGTAAAAACTACCGTCGGGCTCTATCAAACAGCTCGGTTTCCCATCAGTAATGTTGAAGATTTGCTTATTGCTGGTTTTTCTGCGTTTCAATAATCCCATGGCCAATTCTAATCCAGCCACGAAATTGGTGTGGTATGGGCCTACTTGAAGGTAGGGGAGGTCTTTGATTTGAATGGGCCAGCTTTCGTTCCCATATACGATGATATCTAAAGAATCCTTGGGATACTTTGTCGTAATCCACTCTGACAAAGCCATAGCCACCATTTTTGCTGGAGTAATCCGATCTTCTCCGTAAAGAATCATGCTGTGGCTGATATCAATCATTAATACCGTAGCTAAGCTCGTATTCTGGTAGGCTTCTTCGACTACCAGGTCATTCTGAGTCATTCTGAATTCGTCTATTCCCCCTGAGACCAACGCGTTTTTCAGACTTTCATTCATGACGATGTTGTCTAAAGCATCACCAAATTGAAATTTCCTAAAATCTCCCGTAGCGTCCCCTTTGCCCTGTGGACTGTTGCTTTGATGATCGCCGTTTTCTCCTTTTTTTAATGTGCCGAAAAGCTGATCCATGGCTGCCTTCCTGACGGCACCTTCAGCTTTAGATGTAAGGCCAATTCCTCCGTTTCCATCACCTTTGTCCTTGATAAATCCTTTGTCTTTCAACTCTTGAACGAAGTCATCGAAGGAGTACTCATCATTGGTAATGTTGTAATGCTGGTCCAATTGTTTCAACCATTCAAGTGCTTCGTCCACATCACCTGATGTATGAACGATGACCTCCTTGAAAAGCTTTAAAAGCGTATCGAAGGGACTTTCATTTGAATTTTCTGGGGCCGAAAACCTAATTCCTTGCATATCGATTAAACATTAAGTCAGGGTACAATGTTGTAATTTCGAAGAAGAAATTTACGAATCCCCGCATCGGAGAAACTAGATATGTCAAGAAAAAAACCGCTAGCCATTGGAGAAACCATCCCTGCTTTCTCTTTACAAGACCAAAACGGTAATGAGTTCGTCTCGCAGAAGCATAAAGGAAAACCTTTAGTTATTTTCTTTTACCCCAAAGACCATACTCCTGGTTGCACTGCTCAAGCTTGTAGCTTCAGGGACCACGAGAGTGAATTTGCAGCCGCTGGTGCTCAGGTAATCGGAGTAAATAGTGGATCTGTCAAAGAGCACAAAGGGTTCGCAGAAAAATACAATCTCAACTTCCCTGTACTTAGTGACCCAGGGCACAAGGTTAGAAAATCTTTTGGTGCGCCGGGTTTGTTGTTCAACATGGTCGCTGATCGCATCACCTTTGTAACCGATGCAGAGCACAAGGTTGCTTTTATCTTTAAGAGTATGTCAAAAGCAACTGATCATATAGATGAAAGTCTTAACTTCTTAAAAAATCTCAATTCATGAGCGGATTAGAAATCGCAATCATGTTGCTCACCTTCGTGGCTATGGAAGGAACTGCCTGGCTAGCACATCGCTACCTCATGCATGGCTTTTTATGGTTCCTGCATGAAGATCATCATACGAAAACGCCAGGTGCTCTTGAGAAGAACGATACCTTCTTCCTCATTTTTGCAATTCCTTCATGGCTTTGTATTATGCTGGGAATGATGGCAGGTAATGGCATTTCTGTAGCTATTGGTCTTGGAATTGCTCTTTATGGTCTCGCTTACGCAATCGTACATGAAGTATTTATTCATCAGAGATTACCCCTGTTGAGAAAAAGTAATAGTACGTATTGGGAAGCCGTTCGTTTGGCCCATAAAATGCACCATAGACATCTAGGTAAAGAAGATGGTGAGAACTTTGGCATGTTATGGGTACATCCCAAATACATCCGTCAAGTACGAGCCATGAAATCTACCGCCAAAGCCTAGTTTTATGCTTGAAACCAAGTGGTTGTACCTTATCCTAAACGCCTTTACCATAAGTTTTCCATTGCTAAGAAGCTTTGAATCTAAAGTGGCTTACTACAAAGGCTTCACCTCTTTGTTCAAGGCTATGATCATTGTTAGTGGTTTCTTCCTTGTTTGGGACATTTGGTTCACACAGATGGGAGTATGGGGCTTCACGCCGGCGTATTTATCAGGTATTGAGCTTTTTGGTTTACCCCTAGGTGAGTACCTGTTCTTCGTAACTGTCCCGTTTTCATGTGTATTCATTTACGAGTGTTTAAAGTATTTCTTCCCTAATGGATTAATGGGAGCTGCAACGGCTCGAAAGGTGAGTCTGATCTTGTTGATTCTATGTGTATCTCTTAGCATTTATGCCTTATATGAAGGATTGTGGTATACCGGGTCAACATTTGTACTACTTGGTCTATTTACTGCTTTTGTTCAGTTTGTGGCCAATTCATCATGGCTGCCTCGTTTCTACGAGAGTTACACCCTCGCAATTATTCCATTCTTTATTAAGAACGGCATCCTCACAGGCTCGTTCTTAGAGACTCAGGTGGTCTGGTACAATAATGCCGAAAACCTTGGATTTAGATTCGGCACGATTCCTTTCGAAGACCTATTCTATGGCATGTTACTGATTATGGGCACCGTGTATTTCTACGAAAAATTTGAGGCGGGCCGCTAGGCCCGCCTCAAAAAGCATTTGATAAAATTATCGCTTTATTCGGCCTCTATTGCCATAGGTTCAACGGGTTGCATGGTCATCTGTTCCGCAACCTCCCTAGCAATAGCCTCTTCTTCTGAAAGTGCAGTTAAATTGGCAAGACCAGTTTCAAAATCAGGTCCAACCCATTTGTCCATTTGTGCACCCATCCAGCGCATCATAAATGGCATTTCACCACTGAAGCCCCAAGTAACCTTGCTAGTTCCATCTTCTATAGTTTCAAAAGTCCAATGACCATTACTAGTGCCTTGACCAACAAATTCAATTTTCGTTTTCATCGAATTTTCAGTCAGAGACAATATTTCCATTGAGCCGCTGCCTGAGTTTTCGCTAGTCCAGCTGTAAGTGGCGCCTTTACCGGTGTGCTTTTCTCCAAGGGTATATTCCATAGTAGAATCGGCTTCAAACCATGCACTCCACTTAGGCCAAGTGCTAAAGTCACTTACCAATTCTTGGACGATATGGGCATCAACGTTCATCACTGTTGAACGAGATACTTCATATTCTTTTTCGAGGGAGGCATTATACGTGGCGAAACCAATGATAGCTACAGCAATAACTGCAAGGACAATTTTTAGAATTTTCATGGGTGTTTAGTTTAGTTGACTTGAATATTTGAGTAAAGTTAAGAAACGTGAGTGCAACAAGTGAGGTGCCAAGCACTCACGTTGGTATTTTTAACTCATGCGAGAATTAGTCTTAATTGGCCTAGCTGTAGTTACAGCCTACCTCACCTTTTGGAGTGGTTACGATTTCTTTTTGGCCATTTGCGCTCTGTTCTCGAAAAATCAGGTCTATGATGAGTCAGAAACTGAATTCTTTTATCTAGTTATTCCCGCATACAAGGAGGGAGATATACTCATTCAAACCGTAGAGACAGCGTTGAAGGTAAACTACCCTCAGGATCAACGTGAGGTTGTTTTACTTGCTCAGGATTTAGATGAAGGATTGTTGGCCACTTTGAAACAATATCCAATCACCATCATAGAGACTGGGGCACTAGGTTCTAAAATGAAGGCGATTAAGAATTGGATCAATTCAATTGAGCTAACAAACGAGCATTTATTCATCTTGGACGCAGATAATCTTATCTATAGTAATGCGCTGAAAATTTGTAGTGCAGCTTTAAAAAG
>JAAZVU010000083.1 GCA_018623275.1 Flavobacteriales bacterium | reverse complement strand
GGTGATATTTCACGTAAGCGCAAGCTTCTTGAAAAGCAAAAAGCAGGTAAGAAGCGCATGCGCCAGCTTGGTAACGTGGAGATCCCTCAAAGCGCATTTTTAGCTGTTCTAAAGCTGAACGATTAAGACCTATATTGTAGGTATGATTACACCTACAATCGTCGAATTCGAAGGCGCACTATTATGTGGCGCCTCTGCTCCCATGTCCCTTAGATCTTTCACTCCTTGGACTATTTGGCCCAAAGTGATGCCGAAGCTCGCTCGGGTGAGCAACCGCTGCAATGCAGACCTAATTTCTTTACGTTCTTTTGACGGCGTGCCTGTTTTCGGTCCAACAGCAGATCCAAGTTTTACCTACTGGGGCGGCGCAGAAGTAATCAGTCCTAACGAAGGTCTCGAGCACCTTGAAATTCCAGCGGGTACCTATGCTGTATTTCACTACAAAGGGCTGAGTAGCGATTCTACAGTATGGCGCTATATCTACAGCCAATGGCTTCCAAACAGCCCATGGGAGTTGGACGATCGACCGCATTTCGAACGCCTGGGAGCGAAATACAAGAACGACGACCCGGATTCAGAAGAGGATATTTACATCCCTATTCGACCAAGAGCATAAAAAAACCCCGGCCGAAAGGCCGGGGTTTTGATGTGTTAGCCTTGCGGCTGCGTTTAGGATCTTATTTATTACTGCTCAAAGAAGCGAACAAGTAATCGCGGTTCATGCGCGCGATGTTCTCTAGAGAAATACCCTTTGGACACTCTACCTCACAAGCACCAGTGTTGGTACAGTTACCAAAGCCTTCTAGGTCCATTTGGTTCACCATATTCAATACACGCTCCTTCGCCTCAGGCTGTCCTTGCGGAAGCAATGAGAACTGGCTGATCTTCGCTGATGCAAACAACATCGCTGAAGAGTTCTTACATGTTGCAACACAAGCTCCACAACCGATACAAGTTGCAGCATCGAATGCCTTGTCTGCATTTTCCTTTGGTACAGGAATAGCGTTGGCGTCAATCGTGTTACCAGAGGTATTTACAGAGATAAACCCACCTGCACGCTGAATGCGGTCAAAAGCAGAACGGTCTACCATCAAATCTTTGATGATAGGGAATGCCTTCGCACGGAACGGCTCGATGTAGATGGTGTCTCCGCTCTTAAATTCACGCATGTGCAACTGACACGTCGTGATTTTACGGCCTGGACCGTGTGCTTCACCATTGATAAATAGCGAACACATACCACAGATACCTTCACGACAGTCGTGATCGAACACTACCGGCTCAATGCCCTGGTCGATCAACTGCTCGTTCAAGTAATCGAGCATTTCAAGGAAGCTCATGTCCTCCTCGACACCCGAGATTGGGTAGGTTTTCATTTCACCCTTTGCTTCAGGGCCTGCTTGTCTCCAGATCTTTAATGTTAAATCCATAGTCTGAATTATTTGTAAGAACGAGTCTTCAATTCAACATTCTCGAAAGTCAATTCTTCTTTGTGCAATTTGGCTTCTGCAGGAACACCTGTGAACTCCCATGCACTTACAAAGGCAAAGTTTTCGTCATCACGTAATGCTTCACCTTCCTCACTTTGGTACTCTTCGCGGAAGTGACCACCACAACTCTCGTTGCGCTCTAATGCATCCTTCGCCATCAACTCACCTAGTTCGATAAGGTCAGCCACACGACCCGCCTTATCTAGTTCAGGGTTCATGCCGTTCGCATTACCAAGCACTCGAACGTCTGCGTAGAATTCTTCGCGCAATGCTTGGATATCAGCAATCGCTTGCTTCAAGCCCTTCTCATTACGCGCCATACCTACTTCGTTCCACATGATCTTACCTAGACGCTTGTGGAAGAAGTCAACAGATTTAGTACCGTTATTGTTGATGAATTTATCTGTACGCTCACGAACAGCTTTTTCAGCTTCTTCAAATTCTGGAGAATCAGTAGAGATGGCTCCAGTACGAATGTCCTTGCTCAAGAACTCACCTACAGTGTAAGGCGCCACAAAGTAACCGTCCGCAAGACCCTGCATCAATGCAGATGCACCTAGGCGGTTCGCACCGTGGTCTGAGAAATTGGCCTCCCCTAATGCAAAACACCCCGGGATTGAAGTCATCAAATTGTAATCTACCCAAAGACCACCCATCGTATAGTGTACCGCTGGGTAAATCATCATAGGCTCCTTGTACGGGTTAGATGCCGTAATCTTCTCGTACATCTGGAAGAGGTTACCGTATTTGGCTTCTACCACTTTCTCACCCAATGCTTTTATATCTGCATCAGACGGGTTGTTCACCCCTTTTACAAGTGCTTCCTCTTTTCCGTAACGGACAATAGCCGCTGCGAAATCTAGATAAACTGCCTCACCCGTTTTGTTGACACCGTAGCCTGCATCACAACGCTCCTTGGCTGCACGCGATGCAACATCACGAGGCACAAGGTTACCGAATGCCGGGTAACGACGCTCTAGGTAGTAATCTCTGTTTTCCTCCGCGATATCGTTCGGGTGAAGTTTACCCGCGCGGATGGCTTCTGCATCTTCCTTTTTCGCAGGAACCCAAATACGACCATCGTTACGCAACGATTCTGACATCAAAGTCAGCTTACTTTGGTTCTCACCACTCACTGGAATACAAGTTGGGTGAATCTGCGTGAAACATGGGTTAGCCATGTACGCTCCTTTGCGGTGCGCTTTCCATGCAGCAGTAACGTTTGATCCCATCGCGTTTGTAGAAAGGAAGAAAACGTTACCGTAACCGCCAGTACAAAGTAGAACCGCGTGAGCACTGTGGCGCTCGAATTCACCTGTTACAAGGTTCTTCGCGATGATACCGCGCGCCTTGCCGTCTACGACAACAAGCTCTTGCATTTCGTGACGTGCATACATTTTTACACGACCCTTAGCAATCTGACGATTCAATGCAGAGTAGGCTCCGAGCAACAACTGCTGGCCTGTCTGACCTTTTGCGTAGAATGTGCGGCTTACCTGTACACCACCGAAAGAACGGTTGTCTAGCAAACCACCGTAATCACGTGCAAAAGGAACACCTTGAGCGACACACTGGTCAATAATATTGCGACTTACCTCAGCCAGACGGTGAACGTTGGCTTCTCTTGAACGGTAATCACCACCTTTGATCGTATCGTAGAACAGACGGTACACTGAATCTCCATCGTTCTGATAGTTTTTCGCTGCATTGATACCCCCTTGTGCTGCAATAGAGTGTGCACGACGTGGAGAATCCTGGAAACAGAATGCCTTCACGTTGTAACCCATCTCAGCCAAAGAAGCTGCCGCAGATGAACCGGCTAGACCGGTACCCACTACGATTACGTCAATTAATCTTTTGTTTGCAGGTGATACCAATGGGATCTCACCTTTATGCTTTGTCCACTTCTCGCCTAATGGGCCTGCTGGAATCTTAGAATCTAATGCCATAGTTAGAGAATTATAGTGCTTGACCTGGTTGAACAACAAATAAGAAAACCGCTACAGCAATGAAGCCAGCAGGAATCAACCAAGCGAAAGCAGTCATCGTTTTGTTAATAAGCGGTGTGTATTTCGGGTGGTTCACACCCAACGATTGGAATGCGCTAGAAGCACCATGGCTCAAGTGTAATGCCAATCCTGAAAGTGCCACAACATAGAACGCAGTGTACCACCATTGTTCAAACGCAGTAACTGTGATTGTCCATAGGTCCTTGTTGCCATTTGCATCTAAACCTACTGTTCCGAAGTGCATCTCGTACCAGAAACTTCTCATGTGTACCACAATAAAGAACAATGTAAGTAATCCGAGAAGCGCCATCTTACGAGAAGCCCAAGATGCATTAGCTGCTTGGTTTTCCTTCACATAACCCACAGGGCGAGCAGCTCTGTTTTGACGAGCAAGCATGATACCGTCAATGGTATGAAGAAGTACTGAAGCATAGGTGAGGTAAGAAAGAATCTTTACTACTGGGAAGGTTGTCATGAACTTTCCATATTCATTGAAAGCCAATTGACCTTCTTCACCTGTCACAAACAGCTGAAGGTTACCCAATAAGTGTCCTACCAAAAACGTACACAAAAACAATCCAGTAGCCGCCATCCAATATTTGCGAGCTAGGGAAGAGCCGAACAGCCCTTTTGATGTTGTTGCCATAAGCGATTTTAAAGTTTAATAGCCTAATTTTAGCTCGTCAAATTTACGACACAGACTTTTGTCTACATTGTAAACGTGATGAAAATCACCATAGAACGTATCTAAATTAATATAGTCGAGACCTATCATGAGATATCACCAACTCAACAGCCAAATTTTTGTAGAGAATCGCAAGAAGTTTACCGGTTTAATGAAACCCAATTCGTTAGCTATTTTCACTTCGAATGACATTTATCCAACCAGTGCAGACGGGCATCTTCCGTTCAAGCAGCACAGCGATATTTTATACCTCAGCGGTGCCGATCAAGAAGAGAGTATTCTCGTTTTATTCCCTGATGCTCATAAAGATAGCTTGCGCGAAGTTTTGTTTCTGAAAGAGACCAATGACCTTATCGCAGTGTGGGAAGGCGCCAAATACACCAAGGATCAGGCGTTCGACATCAGCGGGATCAAAACAGTTTTCTGGCTCTCAGAATTTGAACGAGTATTCAACGAGATGGCTATTAATGCCGAGCGTATCTACCTCAATGGCAACGAGCATTTGCGTGCGCATGTAGAGACCGAATTGCGTCAAGATAGAATGAACAAATGGGTCAAAGAACACTACCACGCACATGAATTTGAGCGCAGTCAACCGCTACTTCACAGAGTGAGAGGCACGAAATCGGAGCTTGAACTTGAGGTGATGCGTAAAGCTGCAGAGATTACCACGAAGGGATACAAGCGTGTTTTGAAATACATGAAGCCTGGTGTTTGGGAGCACGAATTGGAAGCGGAATTCATGCATGAATTCTTGATGAATAGAAGCCGTGGATTTGCATACACGCCAATTATTGCGGCAGGCAATAATGCAAATGTGCTTCACTACATTGAAAATAATGACCAGTGCCACGACGGTGATCTCGTATTGTTCGATGTAGGTGCTGAGTATGGTAATTACACCTGTGATGTTACTCGCTGCTTCCCGGTCAACGGGAAATTCACGGCGCGTCAAGCGGAAGTATATAATGCCGTTTTAAGTGTACACGAAGGCGCCATCGCTCTGCTACGTCCTGGTATTATGTTAGACGATTACCACAAGAAGGTAGGCGAACTGATGACCGCAGAATTATTAAAGCTTGGTTTAATTACTGCTGAAGATGTAGCCAACGAAGATCCTGCATGGCCAGCTTATAAGAAATACTTCATGCACGGCACCAGCCATTACTTAGGCTTGGACGTACACGATTACGGCTTGTGGACGATCCCAGTAGAAGAAGGCATGGTCTTTACTGTTGAGCCAGGCATCTACATTCCTGAGGAAGGCTTAGGTATTAGAATCGAAGATGATATCGTCATTACCAAAGAGGGGCATGAAAATTTGACTCGTGAAATTCCAAAGACTGTGGAAGAGATCGAAGCATTTATGGCTAGCTAATGGACAGCATTCAATATCAAGGCGCCCCTGTATCTTATCAAATTACAGGGGCGCCTTCTTCTTTACCCGCACTTGTGCTGCTCCATGGGTTTTTGGAGGATAGTAGAATGTGGGACGGACTTATAGAAGGTTTTGAAAAACTCGGGAGCGTAATTCGTATCGATTTGCCCGGCCACGGTCAGAGCGGGAACTTCAGCGAAGTGCATTCCATGGAGGATATGGCAGACGTCGTGCACGAGGTCATCAGCGTTCTTGGATTAAAAAAACCTGTTGTATTGGGCCACAGTATGGGCGGCTATGTGGCATTGGCTTATGCGGAGTTGTATGAAGATATCGGTGGACTGGGATTGTTTTTCTCCACCCCGTATGCAGATAGTCAGGCGAGAAAGATGATGCGAGATAAGGCAGAGGCCCTCGTACTACAGAACAGAAACGCTTTTATCCGAGCAGCTATTCCACAACTGTTCAGTGCAGAATTAAGGTCGGAATTACGCGAGGTGATTGCGCAGCAGATTGACTACAGTTTAGAGATGAGTGTGGAAGGGGTTGTTGCGGCCATTGGTGGAATGAAATCCAGAGTAGACAGAACGAGATTGCTCATTGATCCGCCAAAGTCCTTGCAACCTAAGAGGATTGCGGTATTTGCCGGGGAATCGGACACAGTGATTCCAATAGCATCTGTTCGCGAATGGATAGATGCGCCGGGAGTTGGATATACATTTATTTCAAGCCATGGACACATGGGCCACCTTTCAGATACAGAGAATTGTGCGGCAGCAGTGACCGAGTGGTGGTCGACTTTTTCTGAGTAAAAGCAATAAAAAAGGCGCCCGGTGGGGCGCCTTTTTATGTATTGGCAAAAAATTTAGACAACACCCTGGTCGAGCATGGCATCTGCGACTTTCACAAAGCCTGCAATATTTGCACCGCCCACATAATCTACAGATCCGTCTTCACGAGTACCGTATTTTACACACGCAGCGTGGATGTCTT
>JAAZVU010000082.1 GCA_018623275.1 Flavobacteriales bacterium | reverse complement strand
TAAGTATCCGTCTTCGCGTTGAACCCGAAGTCGTCCTTGCCTTCTTTCACCTTGCTCACTACTACAGAACCTTCAAGACCTGCATTGTGAACGATCTGACGAAGTGGCTCTTCAATAGCTTTTGCTACAATCTGAATACCGGTAGTTTGATCCTCGTTTTCACCCTGCAAGCTTTCTAGTACTGAGCTTACACGAACAAGCGCTACACCACCACCAGGAACGAAACCTTCTTCAACAGCGGCCTTAGTCGCTGCCAATGCATCGTCTACACGGTCTTTCTTCTCTTTCATCTCAACCTCAGATGCTGCGCCTACGTAAAGTACAGCTACACCACCTGCTAGTTTAGCCAAGCGCTCTTGCAATTTTTCGCGGTCGTAATCTGATGTTGTATTTTCAATTTGTGCTTTGATTTGAGCAACACGTCCTGCGATAGCTTCTGCTTCACCAGCGCCGTTAACAATAGTTGTGTTGTCTTTGTCGATAGTTACTTTCTCAGCAGTACCCAACATATCTAGGGTAGCACCTTCCAAAGTCATACCGCGCTCTTCGCTTACTACCTGACCACCCGTTAGGATTGCGATATCTTCTAGCATAGCCTTGCGACGGTCGCCAAAGCCTGGTGCCTTCACTGCAGCAATTTTGAGCGAGCCACGGATGCGGTTTACTACCAATGTAGCCAACGCTTCGCCGTCTACATCTTCAGCGATGATCAATAGTGGGCGACCACTTTGGGCCGCAGGCTCAAGAATTGGCAACAACTCCTTCATAGAGCTCACCTTCTTGTCGTAGATCAAGATGTACGGGTTCTCAAGCTCCGCAACCATCTTCTCCGTATTAGTGGTGAAGTACGGGCTCAAGTAACCGCGGTCAAACTGCATACCTTCTACTACATCTACGTAAGTTTCAGTACCCTTTGCTTCTTCTACTGTAATAACACCTTCGTTCTTCACTTTAGCCATTGCCTCAGCAATCAAAGAACCAATCGTGTTGTCGTTGTTCGCAGAGATAGAGGCAACTTGCTTGATCTTGCTGTTGTCGTCACCAACTTCTTGGCTCAACGACTGTAGCTCACCTACAAGTGCATCTACAGCTTTCTCAATACCACGCTTTAGGTCCATTGGGTTCGCGCCTGCAGCCACGTTTTTCAATCCGTGGTTGTAGATAGCCTGTGCCAAAACGGTTGCCGTTGTAGTTCCATCACCAGCAATATCCGCCGTCTTAGAAGCTACTTCTTTCACCATCTGTGCACCTAGGTTTTCGAGCTTGTCTTCCAGCTCTATTTCCTTAGCTACAGATACACCATCCTTCGTTACGTGCGGCGCACCAAATGCCTTTTCAATAATCACATTGCGACCCTTAGGACCCAATGTCACCTTCACTGCGTTTGCCAATGCATCAACACCTGTTTTGAGGCTGTTTCTTGCATCTACGTCAAATGAAATTTCTTTTGCCATGTCTATTCGTTTTTATCAGTTAGGATTAAACAATTGCCATGATGTCCGCCTCGCGCATGATGAGGTAATCACCGCCTTCATATTTGAATTCAGTGCCGCTGTACTTTCCGTACAACACTACATCACCAACGCTCACCGTCATAGGCTCGTCTTTCTTACCTGGGCCCACAGCCACAACAGTACCTCTCTGAGGCTTTTCTTGTGCAGTATCAGGAATGATGATTCCCGATGCAGTCGTAGTTTCAGCAGCCGCCGGTTCAATAATTACTCGGTCGGCTAATGGACGAATGTTTAAATCTGCCATGATTTGAGTTTTTAAAGTTTGATGCTCTTGCTACTAGGAATTTTGTGCCAATTCTTCTTTCGTGCCACTCTGACACCAACTCCGCCGTCAGGAAAGAAGAACTGTCAGTTTTGGACATAAAAAAAGCCCGAATGGCAGGACCATCCGGGCTCATATATCTTTTCAGACTTTCTTATTCCTCAACGCTCTCTGGCATATCACCAACTGGCATCTCTTCTACTGGAGCGTCAGCCGCTGGAGCTGGGACTGCTGGCTGGAAAGGAACTGCACCTTCTACTTGCTCACGCAACAAGGTATCCTCTTCTTCTACAGCATCGCCACCGCTCATGTTCATAGCGATCACCAAAACGAACAAACCGATCACCAAACCCCAAGTTGCCTTATCTAGGAAATCTGTCGTCTTCTTAACACCACCCAACATTTGAGGGCTATCGCCACCAAAAGCCGAGCTCAAACCACCACCTTTAGGATTCTGTACAAGAATCACCAAAACAAGTAGTACTGAAATAACTACGATAAGGATTGAGAATAGTGCTGTCATGAGTTCTTTTCTTTCTTAATTGCTCTAATTCGGTCGGCAAAGAAACCACTTTTTTCCGGGTATTTCAAACTTAAAATCTCATAGGCATTAATTGCCTTGCCAAATAATCCTTGGCTAAAGTAAATCTCTGCTAATGTTTCCGTTACAAACTTGCCCTCAGCGTTTGCCTCCAAGGTGAATACATTGATTTTCCCATCCTTTGGCTGTACCTCAAATTTTGGCAATTCTCGGATAATTCGGCGAATCTCGTTGCCTTGGTCCTCACCTTCCTGTGGCTCCACAACCTCAACACTGGCGAAATCTTGAGAAGAATCTATTGTCGCTACCTCCACCGTTTGGTCTGCATTCAACCACTCCAAGAACGAAGCCTTTTCGCTAAACGGCATTACACGCAAGTCCTCCTTCTCCTCTTTTTCTGCTTTCGAAGGAATTGGGTTTTCTTTCGCAACCTCAACCTTAACTGGCTCCACTGCTGGAGCTGGTTTCTCTTGTTTGGCTTCAACTGGTTTTGCTGTAGGCTTTACAAACGCCGGAGCTGGTTTCTCTTGCTTGAGGTCAGCCGGTTTCACAACAGGCTTGATAGGTTCGATAGGTTCATTCTTCTCTTGAACCGATTTACCCTTGGTTAACGCTCTAGACCTTAGAATGGCATTGCGAACACTTTCCGGCAAATGATCCAGATTATCTGGGTCTCTTTTAGGAACTACGGGTTTCGGTTTTGGCTTTGCTGCAGGCTTCACTGCTGCAGTTTCTTTCTTCTGAGAAGTCTGTTTTTCGGCTTGTTTAACCGTCAGCTTTTCAGCAGGCTTCTCCACTTTCGCTGGAGAAGTAGTTTTTTTCTGCTCCTCTTTTACCTCGGCAATTGCAACCTTTTCTTTGGCTGTAGCCTGCTTGCTCGCCTTCTGCGCCTTGAAAGCATCAAGGTCAAATTCAATAGCTACAGGTTTAACCTGCTTGCTCGATGATTCATAAAAATCACGGAGCAATGCTCGATCTGGCACTGCAATGGCAGCGCGTTTCACTTGAGCAGGCAACTGATAATTTTCCTGATTCTGCAACGCCTTCATGTACAACACCTGTAATGAAGAAGCATATGGAAAATCTTGAACAGCCTGCTTCAACGACACCAAAGCGGCATCGTCCATCTTTTCAGGGTGCTCAAAATACTCCTTGAGTTGCTTCGCGTTCATTCTACCAGTTTGCTATGGCTCTATTTAGGATATCTTCCGTCAATTCCTTGATTATCTCCTCTGACAATTCGGTTTCAATATCCGAAAAATTCAAATCGGCATCATAATCCCGGTAGCGAGAAAATCTTTGAGAGAAATCGTTATCTGGTTCTAATCGATTCGTGAAATCTACCTTCACCGCGATTGTAAAACGCATTTGAGCCACCTCCGAAGGACCACGAGCGGCTTGCGGACGAAGGCTGTATTCAGAAATCTCTCCTTCCACCTCCATATCCGATGGCCCATCATTGAGCTCTAGGGAAGTTTGCTGTACAAAAATGTCCTTGATTGCCTCTGTCACAATCTGAGACATTTCTGGATTCACAATCTGGGCGTTATTGTCAAAGAAACCTACATATATAGATTTCGCATCACCAACATTACCGCCAGTAAAGCTGTATCCGCCTTTACACGAAACAAACACTAATGCCGCCAGCGCGATGAATACTCTTATCCTCATTCGAGATTATACTGCTTAATCTTACGGTACAAGGTACGCTCAGATATGCCCAATTCCTTCGCTGCGTTCTTGCGTTTACCACCAGACTTTTCCAATGCCTTTTTGATCAATTCAATTTCTTTATCAACCAAACTCAAGTTTTCAATCTCAATGGTATGGTCGTCCTCAAACTGTTCACGCTCCTCGTCACTAATAATGGTCACCTCGTGGCTTCCGGGCGCAGTCGGACGTGTAAACTCCTGGCTAATTTGAGGGTATTCACTCTGCATCTTTTCATACAGACCTTTTCCACTACCTACAGCTTCTTTCAACGCATTGATCTCCGCCCTCATCTCAAACAACAGTTTGTACAACGCCTCGCGTTCTTGCGCGAAACTATCGCCACCACCATCGCTCACTCGGGTATTGCTCAATGCCGGAAGATTGGAAGCATCCACTTGCGGTAAATAGGTCTTTAATAAATCCCTTCCTACCAATCGGGTAGTTTCAATAACGCTCATCTGTTCCGCCAAATTGCGCAACTGACGAATGTTTCCTGGCCAGCGGTACTGCTCGAGCAATCGAACGGCTTCCTCGTCCAATCTCAAAGGCGGTAAATGATACTTATTAGCGAAATCGGCCGCGAATTTTCTAAACAATAAATGGATGTCTGAAGGACGCTCTCTAAGCGGAGGCAATTGAATTTCTACCGTGTTCAATCTGTAGTAAAGGTCCTCACGAAATTTGCCCTTCTTAATCGCCTCAAGCATTCCAACATTGGTAGCACCCACCACGCGAACATCAATCTTCTGGGCACGAGAGGCACCCACGCGAATAAATTCACCGGTCTCGAGCACGCGAAGCAATCGAACCTGCGACGGCAGGGGCAATTCACCCACCTCGTCCAAAAAGATCGTGCCGCCGTCGGCCTCTTCAAAATATCCCTTGCGCGCACCGGTGGCCCCAGTAAAGGCCCCTTTCTCGTGACCGAAAAGTTCGGAATCTATGGTTCCCTCTGGGATGGCACCACAGTTCACTGCGATATATGGCTTGTGCTTACGGTGGCTAAGGTTGTGAATGATCTTTGGGATGCTCTCCTTACCCACACCACTTTCACCGGTGACCAGAACACTAATATCGGTAGGAGCTACCTGAACCGCCTTGTTCAAAGCACGTTCCAAAAGTGGACTGGTCCCAATAATTCCAAAACGTTGTTTAATGCTCTTAAGGTCTGCCATGGTTCTACTGATTTGGTTTAGGCTTGTTCAACGACTGTACCAATCAAGGTGGCTGAGGTACAACTGTCAATTCGTACATGACAGAAGTCGCCAGGTTTAAAGTCGTGCTTGTCAAAAACAACCACACTGTTGGTATCTGTACGACCGAATAATTGTTGATCGCTCTTTTTGGAAGTTCCTTCCACCAACACCTCATACGTTTTGCCAATCATCGCCTGATGACGCATCAAGCTGTGCGAGGTCTGTAGTTTGATAATCTCATTCAATCTGCGCTTTTTTACATCCAATGGAATATCATCTTCCATCTTACGCGCCGCATAGGTATTTGGCCTTTCGCTGTAGAAGAACATGTACCCGAAGTCGTACTTCACATATTCCATCAAGCTCAAAGTCTCCTGGTGGTCTTCCTCAGTTTCCGTCGGGAAGCCCGAGATCATATCGTGTGAAATGGCACAACCAGGAATGATGCGGTTGATTCGGTCGATTAACGCGATGTACTCTTCGCGATTGTGGCCGCGATTCATCAGCTCCAAAATCCTTGACGAACCACTCTGCACCGGCAGGTGAATGTAATTACAGATGTTCTTGTATTTGGCAATGGTCTCAAGCACATCGTCTCTCATGTCCTGAGGGTTCGATGTGGAGAATCTAATACGCATATTTGGTACCGCTTCAGCCACCATAGCCATGAGGTCTGCAAAATGAACGGCACTAGCTTTGGCCAATTCAGAGGCCTTCTCAAAGTCCTTTTTCAAACCGCCGCCGTACCAGAGGTAACTATCTACGTTCTGCCCCAAGAGGGTAATCTCTTTGTAGCCTCTCTTCTGCAAATCCAAGGCTTCATCGACAATAGTTTGTGGATTGCGTGAACGTTCTCTACCGCGGGTAAATGGAACAACACAGAACGTACACATGTTATCACAACCACGAGTGATCGAAACAAAAGCGCTCACACCGTTACCACCCAAGCGAACGGGTTCAATGTCGTCGTAGGTTTCCTCCTTACTCAAGATCACATTTACCGCCTTACGACCACCGTCAAGCTCTTGCAGCAGGTTCGGCAAATCGCGGTAGGCATCAGGACCTACAACCAAATCCACAAGTTTCTCTTCATCGAGCAGCTTGCCCTTAACGCGCTCTGCCATACACCCCAAGACCCCAATTTTCATATCTGGATTCTTGCGCTTGTGGCCGTTGAAATGATTCAATCTATTGCGCACCGTCTGCTCCGCCTTGTCCCGGATAGAACAAGTATTCAGAAGCACAAGATCCGCTTCCTCTGGATTCTGTGTGGTGCTGTAGCCTTCCTTGCCCAATACTGAGGCAACGATCTCGCTGTCCGAGAAATTCATCTGGCAACCGTAAGACTCGATGTAAAGCTTCTTGGTGCCTGTAGGGTTTTTCGTTTCTAGCACGGTTCCGTCGTGCTCGTGTGGGTTCTTATCGCCCTCGGC
>JAAZVU010000081.1 GCA_018623275.1 Flavobacteriales bacterium | reverse complement strand
TGCAACCGCAATTGAAACACGGTCCGGTAGTTCAGTTGGTTAGAATACAAGCCTGTCACGCTTGGGGTCGCGAGTTCGAGTCTCGTCCGGATCGCCAACAATTAGAAAAGCCCTCGGAGAAATCCGGGGGCTTTTTCTTTGAATCTATTCTAGCGTTTCTTTTTCTTCGTGCGCGTCTTGTGCAGCTCACAATAGCGACTATCGGTAATGGCTTCTCTTTCACACTTAGCGCCACTTGCGGTTTTAAATCCACATTTTCTAAATACAACTTTCTTTTGTACCACCTTCTTTTCTCGCAACTGAGGAAGGTCTGATGTTCTTTCAGGTAGACAGACGCTGCATGGAAGTAATCCTCTTTGCAATGCTTTACGCTCGTCAATGTGAATCTGACCATTTTTCAGATATCTGCATCCGTCTAGGTGATAACGGGCGCCTGAGGCATTAATTCCGCGGGTGGTAAAAACGACTATTTCTTTAACTGTATTTGAATCGATTTTGGTTTGTGCGCTAACTTGCACATTAACCAGTGTAACAACCCAAACCAAAAAGATGCGTAGAAGTACTTTCATTACCACAAAGCTATCTATTCTATTTGTATTGATTAGCGCTAAGGGCGCTTTTGGACAACTTACTTCCATAAATTTCGATTACCTCACAGTTAATGAAGCGCCAAAGGAGCCTATCGGATTTTTTGGTACTGGAGCGAGTCTTCATCATCCTACATTACCGATATATGGCGGTATCAGACTGAACAACGCTGCTTGGGGTATTCGCGCAGGTTATTACACCTTCGGTTATCACGCTGGAGCTGTACTTCCATTGAGCAGCGAAATAAATCTACATCCTCGTTTAATGTTTACCTCTGGGGGTGGAGCTGAAAGCAATGATGGTTCAGGTTGGTTCATTTCACCAGCATTCACCGTAGAAAAGCGGATAGGGGAATATAGTTTAGGTGTAGGGGCACAATACAGCTATGTAAGTACTGGAGTCATCACAGGATCTAGTGGTTATTTCAGTTTAAACAAGTCTATTGATTTTAATGGCCAACTGGATAAACCTTCTCATGTCCAACTCTTTACGAATACTGTTTTAAGTACAATTAATGAACGCGGTGGCTCTATTGGCTTTATCGGAGTAGGTGGTCGATCTTTTCAGGATTGGACATATCAAAGTGTGTATTTGACAGCCGCTGTTACTGATCTTGGTGGATATATGGATGTCTACGGCGGTTCTGGTGTTTGGACCCAATTTGGTCCTGTACGTCTATTAGGTGAATTAAATTTAGGCACAGGTGGTGGCGGTAGAGCGCCGGCCGGTGGCGGAATATTATATGGCGCGGGTTCAGAAGTTCAGTATCATACGGGCCAATTCTTCTTAGGAACGAGCGCGGGCATTTTAAAGAGTTTTGACGGGCCATTTTACTTCTCGTTCGTCGGTCTTCACTTAGGTACTGAATTGAGATTCGATTCTCAAAATAGTAACAGAGCTGGATTTTCACCAGCAAACCTTCTAATTGAAAATTCATTAAGAACCTACCTTGGTAGATCAGGTTTCTCAAACCTAGGCGTTGCATTCCAATTATATAAAGAGGGATGGCTGAGTCTACGTGGTGAGAGTTATTGGGCCTTTACAGATGGAAGAGGAGCCTATGCCGAAGGATTGTTTGGATTACGACTACAGCCAGGCTGGGCCTATGTTGAGGGACAAATAGGTGCAGGTGCGGGCGGAGGAATCAACCTGTGGAACGGTGCAGGATTAGTATTCGCTAATGCTGGTCTAGATATCCCTATAACAGAAAGAATTTCTTTTAACCCTAAGGCAGTTTATAATGTTTATTCGACCACAGCCTTCCCAAAATGGGGGTATCAATTAGGAATTGGGTATAAAATACCTTTCACAAAAGCGTAACAGGCGTATTAAATACATTGTAGTATCAATAACCGTTATATATTCGTAGGGAATTAAGCTATTAATACTACAAAATGAAAAAGCTACTACTTACTTTAACTTTCATTGCCTTCGGCTTCGCTTCAAAGGCACAATCAGTAAACATCCCTACTGAATATGAATTAGGCTACTACTTCGGATTCCAGGGACACCAACTTACCGCTGCCGCAGAATTTGAAATGGGAGTAGGTATGGAAGGGTTCGCGCGCACAGATTTATTTCACCCTGGATCTGCCATGGATATTTTCTATGTTGCTCCACGTTACCGTTGGAGAGGATATGAATTTCCAAAATGGGAAGGAACAGTAAGTGCCGGTGCTTGGACGAACGGGTTGTTCTATAACTTCCCCATCTACCCGTTGCGTTTAGGTGCTCGTGCTTCTTTGCGTTACGAAATCACGGACAAGTTATATGTAAGTCCTCAGGTGTTCCTAGCACCATACACAGAAAACAGTGACGTAAGCATCGGTTTGATCTACAAACTGTACTAAAACAGAAATACCATAAACTTAAGTTAAGGCCCGTTCAGCAATGAGCGGGCTTTTTATATTTGAGCATGCTAAAACCAATTTTCAGTTTACTCTCCGCTTTACTTTTGACTTCCAGCGTTTTTGGTCAAGCTACATCTACATCTTTACAATTAGAAAATCTGCAAGGTCAGACCCCTATGACATGGGTAACTCAGCGCTTTTTAATTCACAAGGACCAAGAAAATCTGGATGTAGCCTTTGGCTTGGAAACACAAAGCGCAGTTTTAGGAGATTATGGTGGATTTTATGTCTTTGGGCTGCACGGCCGTAGTGGGATTGAGCTTCCAATGGTGTATCTATGGTCAGGTATTACGTTGGCTACAGGAGGAGGGGCAGGCGCTCCGGATGGCGATGGTTTAATGTATAGGCTTCAGGCTCAGGCAGAATTTCCTTTTTCCAAAAGTTTACGACTAGGACTCGGCTATAACTTTTTAGATTTTCCAAGTGGTGATATAGCCTCAAGTCATATCAGTTATGGAATTCATTATACCATGCCGTATTCTTGGCAACCCCAGCAATCATTAAACCTGTATGCTGGGAGCATCGCAATCTTAGGTGGCGTGTTTGAGTTTGATAATAAGGATGCATCTAGAATTGATGAAACAGGCTATTCCATTTACAACGGTGTCCGATTCACTCAGTCAGTATCCTCTTTCTTAGATCTTGATATTCAGCTTGGTGCCTCAGCCATAGGTTCTACAGACGGTTTCATGGATTATAAGGCCGGTTTCACATTCATTCCTTTTCAGGGGGCAATTCAACCTGTAATACGCGGACAGTTAGGCTCAGGAGGAGGTGGAGGAGTACACACAGGTGGTGGGATATCAACTTTAGCCGGTGCAGGACTGCGCATGTATGACCGAATTGAATTGACCGCGAATTATTGGGATGCACTTCAAACGGAAATGGGCGCGCCATTCGTGGGAGTCGCTTATCGCATGCCCTTTGAGTCCAATTTTAGTTTTGTAAGCACTAAGAAGCATGAAATAGCGGATAAGCGGAATCTTACCCCGCAACAACTTGTTCTAGTCATTGGTAATCGAACCAACTTGGCTCAAGGTATTGATAGAAATGGACTGGAATACAAGCCTATGTCGTCCATATTCTTGGGCGCAAAGATTCCTGTGAATGAAAAGCTTTATGCCGCAGGTGAAACTTTGTGGGCCGCTACCGGTGGCTACGGCGCCTATGCAGAAGGGATGTTTGGAGTGTATTATTCCTTACTAGCAGAGCCTGCGTATTCGCTTGGTCTAAACACATCTGTTGTCGCAGCAGGCGGTGGAGGTATAGACGTAGGTCGCGGCACCGCAATTGCTGTTGGGGCACACTACTCGCGCGAGTTATTGGGCGTACCTACTACTTTTATCACTCGCTTTAAATATTTCGGGCAAGGTGCTTATAATCCGATGGTTGTTGGAGTACAATTCGAGCCAATTTTTAAAGTATTCAAACGTTAGAATAGAATTACCTTTGTGCTATGAAAAGGACACTTCTAACACTATTGCTATTATTTTCAATCCCTGCCTTATCACAGGCCAATTTCACAGATGCCTCTGGCAGGAAACAAGGCAAATGGGAAAAGAAATACGAGAGTGGCAAGATTCGTTACACCGGGACCTTTAAAAACGATATTCCTGTGGGAACATTTACATACTTCTTTGAAAGAGAAGGAGGTAAGATGTCCGAAATCACCTACAGAGGTACGACAGGTGTGGGGTACGCGAAGCTTTATCACAGATCTGGCGCCCTTCAAGCTGAAGGGATTTACAGTGCCCAATTGAAAGACAGTACTTGGACCTATTATTCTCGCGCTGGTGTATTGACTCAGAGAGAAGATTATAAAATGGGGGTACTCAACGGTCCTCAAATTACGTACTGGGAAAACGGTAAGGTCAGTCAGCGCATCGACTTTGTGGGTGATGAGGAAAATGGGAATTGGATCCGAAAATGGGACGATGGAACACTGCGTACCAAAGGATCATACGAAGACGGTCAATTAGAAGGGGAGTGCAAGTACTTCGATGAAGAAGGGAAGCTTCTTGCTAAAGGCTCCTATCATAACGGAAAAAAGCACGGGACCTGGTATTATTTTGAGGAGAACAAGGTGGTCTTGAAGGAGTTATATAGATACGGAACACTTGAAAGCGAGACGAAGTACGATGAATAAATCAAACGCTGAAACTACCGTTGTTGTCGGCCTAAGTGGGGGAGTAGATTCTTCTGTTACGGCTTACTTGCTCAAAGAACAAGGCTACAATGTCATTGGATTATTCATGCGTAACTGGGTGGACGAAAGTGTCACTATACACGACGAATGCCCGTGGGTAGAAGATAGTAACGATGCAATGCTTGTTGCTGATAAGCTCGGCATACCGTTTCAGGTGATCGATATGAGTGCTCCATATCAAAAGCGTATTGTGGATTACATGTTCGGCGAATACGAGAAGGGTAGGACCCCTAATCCTGATGTATTGTGTAACCGTGAAATCAAATTCGATTTATTTCTCAAGACTGCAATGTCCATTGGTGCGGATTACGTCGCAACGGGGCATTATGTCCGTAAGGAAACCATAGAGCAAGACGGACAGCAAATCCACCGATTATTAGGAGGATTGGATCCAAATAAAGACCAGAGCTACTTCCTATGTCAGCTGAATCAAGAGCAGTTAAGCAAGGCGATGTTCCCAATAGGACATTTGCAAAAATCTAAGGTTCGCGAGATTGCCGCTGAAGCAGGGCTGGCAACGGCTGAGAAGAAAGACAGCCAAGGGTTGTGCTTCATTGGAAAGGTACGTTTGCCTGATTTCCTACAGCAAAAATTAGAGCCTAAATCCGGCAATGTGTGGGAGATTCCTGCAGATGCAGAATTGTTTGATGCTGAGAGAAGTACACTTGAATTGGCCGCAGCTCCGTATGATTTCCATCCAAAGCACGGTAAGAAGCGAGGGCGCCACAATGGTGCACATTATTACACCGTTGGTCAACGCAAAGGGTTAAATATCGGAGGCAGTCCAAAGCCTTTATTCGTTCTTGGTGTTAATACAGAATTCAATGCTATCTATGTAGGGCAAGGCGATGATCATCCTGGCTTATATAGAACGGCACTGAAAATAAATAATCACGAAGTACACTGGGTTCGGGAAGACTTGAGGCTTGAAATAGGTCAAACTGCTCGATACAGAGGGCGTATACGTTACCGTCAACCTTTGGTGGATATTACATTGCATCAGAAAGAAGATGCCCTATATATTGAGTTTGATCTACCGGAAAAAGCCATCACACCGGGTCAATTTGCGGCGTGGTATTTGGAGGATGAATTAGTAGGGAGTGGAACTATAGCCCATTAGAATGAGGTACATAAGAATGGTAATGGCATATTTGCTGTTTCTGAGCGCTGCACAGGCCCAGGAAACCCATTCTTATAGCGTCTTTTTGAAAGCTAAGGAAAACCTCCAAGAACTTGATCATCCGCAAGAATTTCTGTCAGAGCGTGCTTTACTGCGCCGTGAAAAGCAAAACATAGCCGTAAAACACTCGGATTTACCCATATCCTTAGATCGACTAAAGGCTATCGGAGACATCGTTTCATATCAAGGTCCGCATTCAAAATGGCTTAATAGTGTCTATGTAGAGGCCACGGCTGAAGAGGTGGTTGCGTTATCGGAACTTGGTTTTGTAAAAGACATTGTGCCCGTAAGCGGACATACATTCGCAACGACTTCAAGTCATCCGGTTTATGATCACGGTATCGCTGCCGACCAAGCCGATCAAATTACACTTGTAGAAGGTTTGCATAATGTTGGATACATAGGTGCGGATATGGTCATTGCAGTGTTAGATGCTGGATTTGTTGGTGCAAATACAGTAGACTTCAATGATTACAGTCAGATCATTGCCACACGGAACTTCGTGGAAGGCGGAACCAATGTCTATCAAGGTTCTTCGCACGGTTTCTCTGTACTCAGTACCATGGCTGCGGATAAAAACGGTGTTTTTGTTGGAACGGCACCATTTGCACAATATGTACTCGTGAAGACGGAGAAGGAGCTCAGTGAAACGCCAGAGGAGATGTACAATTGGATTGCTGGGGCAGAATATGCAGATTCCATAGGTGCCGATATTATCAATAGCTCTCTGGGATACAGCGAATTTGACGATCCTGATGACAATTATACGGTAGATGACCTCGATGGACGTACGAGTATCATTTCATTGGGTGCAGTAGCTGCAGCGAGGACTGGGATGCTCGTAGTTA
>JAAZVU010000080.1 GCA_018623275.1 Flavobacteriales bacterium | reverse complement strand
TCCCAAAAAGGTGCATGGGAACGTTCAAAACGTAAATTGGCTTAGATTAAGAACTGCGCTGAATGTAAAGGCGCATTCTTTCTATTTCTTGAGATACCAATTGGTTTATACCGATAATATCACTTCGAACACCTTCCCATTGGCTCTCGCTACCTTGATTATCTAATCCGTCGTCAATCATTCGTTCCCATTTCTCGAAATAGGTTGTGGTTTTAGGAAAGCCTACCATTGTAAATGTGGGTTTCAGCTTATGGACGAAATGACGCGCATTTGACCTGTCTCCACTTTCGACAGCAATCTTGAGTTGTGGTAATGATTCTGCCAATTGGTCTATGAAGATCTCGAACATCTCCAAGGTATATTCGATATCACCATCGTAGTACATCTTCAGAGACTCAGTATCGAAACTTTCGTGAAAGTTAAATGTCATTGAATTATCGTTATTCAGAAATAGGGTATGTGCAGAGTTCTGATCTTTTTGCTTTGAGATCTCACTCAATACTTGTTTGATTTCATTGGGGTGGAAAGGCTTGCTAATGAAACCTTCCATACCTACAGTAAGCGCACGCTTCTTGTGCTGGGCAACGGCCGTGGCTGTTAAAGCATATATAGGCGTATGCTTGTTAGGGTTCTCCGTTTTTCTGATGTGCTTGGTTGCATCGAAACCATCGATTAATGGCATAAATAGGTCCATGAAAATCACGTCGAACCTTTGGTGTCCACAGATTCTTTGGGCGAGATGGCCATTTTCAACTATTTCATAATACACCCCGATTTTGTCCAAAATCCTACTGATGTATTTTTGATTCATGCTGTTGTCTTCAGCAACTAAAATGCTCAAGCTGGAATCAATTTTGGCATCAACAGCCTGGGAAGCGTCCAATGAAACGTGCTTACTTTGAGCCCCATCATTCGTTTGCGTTTTTGCAATTTGAAAGGGAACCACAAAATGTACTGATGTACCAAGGTTTAGCGTGCTTTCTGCCCAGATTTTACCGTCCATTAGTTCGATAATCTTCTTGGTAATTGCAAGACCTAAGCCGGTTCCTCCTTTGCCATCACGAAGCATAACACCATCTTCTTGGACGAATTCTTGGAATATTGCTTCTAATCTGTCCGGCGCGATACCGCTCCCTGTATCCTCTACGGTAAACTGATAGGTAAGGGTGTCGCCGATTTCGGCTAAAGGTTGGGCTACAATAGTTATTGAGCCTTCTTCAGTGAATTTTTCGGCATTACTCATCAAATTCATAAAGACCTGATTGAGCAATGTTTCATCCGCCAAGACCGCACCTTCTTCCACATCGATGTCCGTTTTAATCGTTAGCGGTTTATCCAGTGTTTTTAGCCTGAATGTTTGGGCCAAATCGGTCAGGAGAACATTTAGGTTCACCGGTGTCTGACGTACTTGAATTTGTCCAGAACTTACTTTGCTGTAATCAAGGATGTCATTAATAAGATTCAATAGCAGGTTACCGCTTCGAGAAATGACGTCGACGTATTCTTTTTGCTCTTGGTTGATTTCTGTCCCCTTTAGAAGGTAGGACATACCAATAACGGCATTGAGCGGAGTCCTAATTTCATGAGACATCTTAGCTAGGAATCGCTCCTCAGCATGTTTAGCCCGGTCGCTTTCTTCTCGAGCCTGCTGAAGTGATTGTTGCAGTCTTTTCTGTCGGGTAATGTCCCAATGAATCCCAATGGAACCAATTTTCTCTCCTTTATCATCATAGAGAGGTGCACCGGAGATGGTCAGCCACAATTCCTCACCGTTCTTAGCAACTATGGGAATTTCATAAATACTAGAATCACCGTTTTCACGAAGCGAGTGCTGTTCCTTGAGTTGAAGGTCGGAAATGACATCTCCTTTTCTGAGCAAAACTTCCGAGGCCTTTTTGCCTACTAGTTCTTCCGCAGTATACCCTGTTAACGATTCGAAACTGGAATACACTTTGGTGATGGTGTCATCGTTGTCCACAACCATGAGTCCAAGATTTAAGTTCATTACCATGGCTTTGAACTTCTCGAGATTCAATAGTTGTTTACGATAACCTTCGTGAAGATTTTTAATTTTATCTTCAAGTAATTTAATTCGCTCCTTATCCGTCATAAGGACAAATTACGAGAATTAAGCGCCATACGCCATTTTAACCTTCCACTTTAGTTACAATTATGCTCATTGAATCGATTTTTAGCCTACAAGGATTGATATCCTTATTCACTTTAGCGCTTTTGGAGATCGTACTAGGGATAGATAACATCATCTTCATTTCGCTAGTTACCCAAGATTTAGAGCAGCAAAAGCAGCCATTGGCGAGAAGATTAGGCCTTATACTTGCCCTTGTTTTCAGAGTACTCATGCTGCTAGGGATTACCTGGTTAATTGGCTTAACGGCACCTGTCTTTTCAATTGGCGAACATCCAGTAAGTGGAAGAGATTTAATTCTGTTTTTGGGTGGTGCATTCCTTCTTGGAAAGGCATCCACCGAAATCTTCCATAAAACCGAAGGGCATAAGAAGAAGGAAAATGCCAAGGCAAGAAGCGTTGCAAGTGCCATCGTTCAGATTGGGTTATTGGATATCGTATTCAGTTTTGATAGTGTTCTTACCGCTATTGGTATGACAAAGGAAATAGGTGTTATGATTGCTGCCGTAGTTATCTCAATGATCGTAATGTTAGCCTTCGCAGAGCCTATTAGTGCATACATCAGTGCGCACATATCGTTACAGATTCTGGCACTTTCGTTTCTAATTCTCATCGGGACTGTCCTCATTGCTGAGAGCGCCCATGTGGAGATTCCTAAGCCTTATGTATACTGCTCAGTAGGTTTTGCTCTTATTGTTCAGCTTTTGAGCATTCGAGCAGCGGAGCGAAAGAGTAAGTAGTTATTGGAACCTTCCAATAAGTCTGAAGTAGTCTTTCAGAACGACTAGGTTTGCCTTAGCATTGGGCTGCGTTCCGAATAGGAAAGTGGAATCTTGACCATAGGTGATAAATGGTCGTTCATAGTTCAAGCTACGCTTGAAAAGCTCTCCGGCAAAGGCATAATGGTCGTTGTAGTCCATATGGTCCAGGTCTAAGACGATAGAAGTATCTCCTACATTAATTGTTACGGGATCAAGGAAAAACTTTCTAGCACTAGGCTCACAGACGATATAGGCTTTGTCGTTGCGCCAGTGGTTGATGATAGCGAAGTTGATAAACGGCACGGTAGTATCGCTTAAGGCTTTTGTACTGCGATGCACCTTGAAACCTTGGGTATTTAAGGCCTCGCTCTCTGTAGTGCGGTATTGCACAATACGGGTATTATTAAAATAGATTTCATCACTTTCCAATACTTCGTAAGTAGGGGCCAATTCAAAATCGATCAACTTTTGTTCATAGGGCCACAGAATACTTAGCAGTAGGGCGCCCATTATGAACGCTAAGGCAATTTTATACAGCTTATTTCCCATATTCGTTTCAACAAATATCATCCGCTGATGTTTAACTAAAAATGCCTAAGTCCAAAATGTCGCAAAAGACCATAGCCGTTGTAGGCGCAGGAATTGCCGGTTTAGCCGCCTCTATACGTTTATCTCGAGCAGGTTATAAAGTAACCTTGTTTGAGAAGAACGCTTACACCGGTGGTAAAATGACCGTATACGAGCAAGACGGTTATCGGTTCGACGCAGGTCCATCATTGTTTACCCTGCCTCATTTGGTGGATGATTTGTTCGAATTATGTGGTAAAAATCCGCGAGATCATTTCAACTATATCCAACACGCAACCGCTTGTAAATATTGGTGGCAGAATGGAAAGAAATTGGTTTTGACTGCCCAAGAAGAGGAGAACTTAGTAGCCATTGCCGAGGAATTTGGAGAAGAGGCTGCCGAATCTGCTCGAAAATATTTTGAAGATGCTAAAGAGAAATACGAGCTCACGGAGCCTTATTTCTTGCAGCAAAGTTTGCATCGGGCTAAAACATTTTTGGATCGTCGCGTTCTCAAAGTCATCGGTGCTATTCCAAGATTAGGGTTGTTCAGTACGCTCAATGAGGAAAATGAGAAGTACTTCAATCAGCAAGAGCTCATCCAACTTTTTAATAGATACGCGACATACAACGGTTCTTCACCTTATCAGACTCCGGGAATCATGCAAATGATCAATCACCTCGAACACGGCTTGGGAACTTATCTGCCTAAGGGTGGGATGCACGAGATAGCGGCAAGCTTAACTAGGCTTGCTGAAGAGTTGGGTGTTGATATTCAATTGAATAGTCCAGTCGAAAAAGTACATGTACATGGCAAGAAGTGCCAAGGGATCCAAGTACAGGGTAAGGCGCTAAATTTTGACGCTGTGGTACTAAACGCTGATGTTCACCATGCCTACAAACATCTTATCGACAGTGGAGTAAAACGACCGAAGAAGACCTTGGCCCAGGAGCCGAGTACAAGTGCCCTTATTTTCTATTGGGGAATAGACAGAAGTTTTGAGCAGCTTGATCTGCATAATATTTTCTTCTCCACGGATTATCGCAAAGAGTTTGATCAGATTAGGAATTCAGAAGGATTCTGGCTTGATCCTACCATTTATATCAATATCTCGAGCAAGGTCGAGCACGGTGATGCACCTGATGGCTGTGAAAATTGGTTTGTTATGATTAATGTCCCGCCAAACTCTTCACAAGATTGGGAGACCATCACGAAAAAAACTAGAGCGACCATTATCGCTCGGATGTCGCAAGAATTGGGCGTTGATATTGAAGCACACATTGCAACCGAGCGCGTGCTAGATCCAGTGATGATTGAAAGTTACACTTCGAGTGCAGGTGGTGCCTTGTATGGTACAAGCTCGAATGATCGCATGGCAGCATTTCTACGTCACCCAAACAAGAAATTAGGTGGATATAAAGGGCTGTATTTCTGTGGAGGAAGTGCGCATCCTGGAGGTGGTGTTCCGTTGTGCTTATTGAGTGGTAAATTAGCGGCCAATTGGTGCATTGAAGATTTAAATGGATAAAGCGCAACTACAACATTATGTGAGGACCTACGGCCATTGGGTATTGCTTATACTTCAAGTAGTGGGAATCTTTCTCTTGGGCAGCCAGTGGGGGCAACAGTTCGTGTTTCTTACTCCCGTCAATCTGACCATTGTGGCAGTGCTTTTTTACTTAGCCTCAGAACCGACTAAATCCGAATTTTTTTACTTCTTACCCGCACTTATGGGTTGGTTGATAGAGCTGGCAGGGACCAATACAGGATTTCCGTTTGGCGAATATACCTACAGCGGAATCTTAGGCCCTGGTTTGTTCGGTACCCCATTTATGATTGGTGTCCTATGGTGGGTGTTGATTCGCTCTGCTTATGATATCTGTGGCCAATTCATTTCTTCAGATTTCTTTAAAAGCATCATCACTGGTTTAGCCATGGTAGGGCTCGATATTCTAATAGAGCCAGTGGCCATTGGACTGAACTTCTGGCATTGGGCAACACCTGAGGTTCCTTTAGAAAACTATGTTGCGTGGTTTATGTGCAGTGCTGTTTTTGCACGAGTCACTGCCGGCGGAGATGCTAAGAATCCGTTGAGCTACTGGATTTGGGGTACCATGTTGTTATTCTTCGGTGCGCTGAACTTTGTGTATTAAAAAAGCCAACCCCAAAAGGAGCTGGCTTTTCACAGGTACAGAACTAGAGTAGGGGTCTAGTTTTCTTTTAATCGTTTGATCTCTAATTCGAGTTCTTCGATTTTACGTTCAATATCATCTTCCAAACTCTCTTCGAGCTCTTCAATCTGTTCTTCGATTTCCTCTGTGTTGTAGTATTCTACATCTTCACAATCCAAGCAAACCAAACCGCGACGTTCCATCTTCCAGGTGTGACCGATCATTTGTCCGTCCCACATGTTATGCACGTTTTCAATGTCGTAGATGAGGTTTTCTACACTTGGGTCTAAGAAGATTTCAGTACCGACTGGCAAAAATAGTGTGGTACGTAATTCTTGACCGCGATACAAAGCTTCTTTAGGTACGGTGAAATACTCATTCAGGCTGAGGACTTCTCCTGTTTGCTCTACAGGGTAGCTAAACTGCCCCGCGCGATTACGAGCATCAGAATTGCTTTTTCCCCGCGCGCGGTGCTTCATCACTAAAGTGGCCGTTGAATCAAATGACTTCTTAATCGTCAAACTCACATTTTCGATACGCAGCTTTTCGTCGTCCACCTCGAACAAGAAACCCTCTGGGCTTTCCAATAGATCGGCCCTCAGATCGAAGGTCTGTCCCTCAAGTTCAATGGTACTCATCTCAGTAGCGCCTACCTTGAAGGTGTTGGCTACTTGGCCACCAGCATAGAGTAAGAAGGCAAGCCCTACAAAAAAGCTAATTCCACCAACTACATTTAGAATTCTACCATTGGCTAGCGGTTTCCCTGCTGCACGTGCTATCAAAGCAATGAGCCCGAGAATAGGGAAGAGCAGAGTAAGCAGTGTCCCAACACGCATTAGGGTAAGATCCACACCGTTGCCTAAAACTGCTTCCGCAGCATTAAATCCAATTACGGCGCCGTCAATGGTAATAAAATCGAACCCTCCAATATTCCAGGTACTCGCTATAACACCAAACAAAGCGACAAAAAGTACGAAGCCGATGACGCTACCTATGATGATTAGAATGACACTGAAGAACTTGAAAATGAACCCGAAGATTGCTTCTAATACGTTGATAATGAAATTACCTACACGGCTGAAGAAGTCCCCGATTTGGCCTTGCGTCCCTTTGT
>JAAZVU010000079.1 GCA_018623275.1 Flavobacteriales bacterium | reverse complement strand
TTAAACAAACCAATTCTTTTTTTATCAAAGGGCATCATTATCTAATGCGTAAATTTGGCGCATGAATAACGTTGTAGTCATAGGAGGCGGTGCCGCCGGATTCTTTGCAGCTATTGCTTGCGCCGAGGCGAATCCGGAGGTGAATGTCCTGTTGCTCGAAAAGGGTAAGGATGTATTAGGCAAGGTGCTTATCAGTGGTGGCGGGCGCTGTAACGTAACGCACGCCTGCTTTGATCCGAAAGAATTGGCCACGTTTTATCCACGTGGTTCCAAGGAACTCTTGGGTCCCTTCCATAAATTTCAACCGGGCGATACGATGGAGTGGTTTGCTGACCGCGGCGTTGAATTAAAAATAGAAGCGGACAACCGTGTTTTTCCCGTGACCGATTCCTCATCAACTATCGCAGATTGCCTCATTGAAATGGCAGAAGCAGCAGGGGTAGAGGTGCGCACTGGAAGTGGTGTGAAGGCCTTTACTCAAATAGAGGACGGTACTTGGCACATTCTGACGACTAAAGGAGAAGCGCTCGAAGCAGATAAAATCATGGTTGCTCCAGGTTCTTCAAAGGCTATATGGGACCAATTGAAGAAAATTGGACACAAGATTGTACCTCCAGTGCCATCATTGTTTACATTCAATATCAAGGATCCTCGCATCAAAGGCCTTAGTGGTATCAGCTTACCACACGCTACAGTCCAAATCGCGAGCTCGGATCTAGAGGCCTCTGGACCGCTCCTGATCACGCATTGGGGAATGAGTGGACCTGCAGTGTTGCGTTTAAGTGCATGGGGCGCTCGTGAGCTTAACGATAGATTTTACCGTTTTCCCATCTTGGTGAATTGGATTGGCCGCGACGAAGAAATGGTCGTTGCAGATTTCATGCAGGAGAAGAAGGAGAGTGGTAAAAAGAGAATTGGCAACCACGCCCATTACGAAGTTCCGTTGCGCTTGTGGAAATCCATGGTAGCTGCGGCTGGAATAGCGAATACTGCGACTTGGGGCGATATTTCTACAAAACAGTTGAAGGCTTTAGCGAGCGAACTTTGTAGTGCTGTTTTCCAGGTCACGGGCAAGAGTACGTTCAAAGAAGAATTTGTCACCGCTGGCGGCGTAGATCTGAAGGACGTGAACTTCAAAACATTCTCTTCCAAGGTGGTCTCAAACCTGTACTTTGCGGGCGAAATCCTAGATATAGACGGCATTACAGGCGGATTCAACTTCCAAGCAGCATGGACTGGCGGTTTCCTCGCGGGCAATGCTATGGCAGGCTTTCCGCTAGATTAAATCTCGCTTTTGAAGGTCTTTTAAAATTTTATGGCCTCGATTCTTCATTCCGGCACTCCCATTTTCCAATACCATCTCAATACTTTCCGCAAGTTCATGGGCCAATTCCGGGTACCGTAGAACAAGCTTATGAATGATGCTCATGCTGTACACCCGCGGTGCCACTGCCTCGCTGGGTGTCATCAACACTTTGAAGCAATAGTCTAATAATTTGCCTTCGCGCTCCTCGTGCCGAGGCAATCTATATTTCGAATAATAGCGAAGTATGAACCTCACTTCCGCGTCTGTAATGGTATGCTGTAGCTGTTCAATCATTATTTTCTCCTTCACATAGAACACTTCAGGCCGTCTATCGCTGACGTGATGTAGGATCCAATTCGCCCTCTTGCGCTCTTTTTCACTTCCATTAAAAGCGCGTTCCATGACTTCACTAAGCTTGTTTTCATCTTCGGTCGCCCATTGTATCCATCCTTGATACACATGGTCTTTGTCAATAGTGAACTGGTTTAGAGCGGTTTTTAGGTCCATTTTCAGAAAAAAGAAGGCTTGTAATGATGAAAATATTAGAAATCTAATTAAATTAGCATTGTCAAACTACCGATTAAAGATAGGTCTTATGAATTACGTAAAAAACAACCTCAAATTTCTTCGCAAGAAGGAAGCGCTTACACAAGAGCAGTTGGCAACGAAGATTGGTGTTAAGCGCGCCATGATTGGTGCATATGAAGAGGGAAGGGCGGAACCTAGATTGCATACGCTACAGCATTTAGCTGCGTATTTCCAGGTGCGCTTGGACGATTTCGTAAACAAAGACCTTAGCGGTTCTGGATCTATCCCTAAGGCGGACGTTAGCGGTGCACAGCTGCGTATACTTCCTGTTATTGTTGATGGTACAGAAGAGAAAGAATTGGGTACGCTTGTTCCTGTTAAAGCCTCTGCAGGCTATCTCTCGGGCTATGGCGACGCAGATTACATCGGCGCCCTGCCTCGTTTCTCTATGCCGTTCCCTGAACTCCCGCAGGACCGTACGTACCGCGTTTTCCAGATTCGCGGCGAGAGCATGCTTCCCATCAAACCTGGATCGTATGTCATTACCGAATACATTCAGGATTGGAAGTCCATTCGCAATGATGAATGTTATGTCCTCATTACTAAGGACGAAGGGGTAGTGTACAAACGTGTAATCAACAACTTGCACATCGGTGAACTCATGCTAAAGTCGGACAACCCTCAGTTCGCACCATATACCGTTCCTGTAGATCGCCTTGTTGAAGTATGGCGCGCTGTGGGGTACACCAGTTTCGAATTACCTGCCGCAGGAAGTAATCAAGACATGTCGCAGATCATGCACATGATGGCAGATTTGAAAAAGGAAATGAATCAGCTGAAAGACAACTAATTAAATCCCGATTTTACTGGATTTTCTCCTTCAAATTGAGCGGCTCTTGGGCCGCTCGACTTGCCTGAGGACTGTCCAAACCCTGCCCAAATGGAACGTTCAATCCTACATATGGACCTCGATACCTTCTTTGTTTCCGTCGAAAGATTGATGGATTCAAGGTTGAATAACCGTCCCATCATTATCGGTGGAACCGGGGATAGAGGCGTGGTTGCCGCTTGTAGTTACGAGACCCGTAAGTTCGGTGTCCATTCCGCCATGCCCGTTCGTATGGCTCGTGAACTCTGCCCCGAAGCCATCATTATCCGTGGGAATTCCGCGAACTACTCCAAATACTCTAACCTAGTTACGGACGTAATCAAAGAGCAGGTTCCCGTCTATGAAAAGACCTCTGTCGATGAATTCTATGCCGACCTTACAGGCATGGACCGTTTCTTCGGCACCTTCAAATTCTCAAGCGAGCTTCGAGATACTGTAATTCGCGAAACCGGACTACCCATCAGCTTTGGCCTTTCCATAAACAAGACAGTGAGCAAGGTCGCTACAGGCGAAGCTAAGCCCAACAATAAAATCTATGTAGAAAAAGGTCTCGAGCGTCCTTTCTTAGCGCCTTTATCAGTACGTAAGATCCCAATGGTGGGAGAGAAGACCTACCAGACTCTACGCAATCTGGGTGTGCGACGCATCCAAACCTTGCAGGAAATGCCGCTAGAGATGATGCAAAGTGTTATGGGAAAGCACGGCTCTGTTATTTGGCACAAGGCTCAAGGCGTAGATCAAAGTCCTGTGATCCCATACCAGGAACGCAAAAGCATCTCTACAGAACGCACTTTTGCTAAAGACACTATAGATGTTGTAAAGCTTGAAGGTATCATTGTAGCAATGGCTGAAAACCTAGCCTACCAGCTTCGCAGAGGAGATAAACTCACTTCGTGCATCACCGTTAAAATCCGCTATTCAGATTTTAATACCCACACGCTCCAAGCACGTATTCCTTACACAGCGGCCGATCATATACTCATACCTAAGGTGAAAGAGCTCTTTAAGCGCCTCTTCGAGCGCCGTCTTTTAGTGCGATTAGTTGGTGTCCGCTTCTCGCACCTTGTGGGCGGTGGCTACCAAATGAATCTCTTTGAAGAAAGTGAAGAGCTGAGCCGTCTATACGGTGCCATGGACCACATCCGTCAGCGCTTTGGCGACCGCTCGGTGCTGCGTGCCGTAAGCCTTGGCGCCAAGACCATAGGTCGTACTAACCCGTTCAACGGAGAACCGCCGCCGTTATTGGCCAATAGACATCGATAAAAGAACTAACTTAATATTCCGCATATGTGTGGTAGATACGTAAATATCAGTAAGATCAAGGCCGTTGAAAAACGCTTTAGCGCTATTGTAGAGCGCCCAGACCTCTATGCACCCAATACTAACATAGGTATTGGTACCGCGGCACCAGTCATTACTCAAGAACGTCCGGATGTGATCAAACACTACCAGTTCGGATTTACGCCTTATTGGGCAAAGAAACCGTTCCACCTGTTCAATGCTCGATCGGAAGGCGACCACAACAAAGAAAACGATACTTCCTACCGCGGTGCCAAGGGTATTACCACTAAACCGGCTTTTCGTCAAAGCATACGCTCGAAGCGCTGCTTGGTCTTGGCAGATGCTTTTATCGAAGGACCTAAGGTTGAGCGCTTGTCCAAGCCCTATGTGATGTACAAGAGAGACGGTAGCCCCTTTGCTTTTGCGGGCATCTACGATACTTGGGTGAATCCAGATACCGGTGAAATGATCGACTCTTTTGCCATCATCACTACGGTGAGCAACAAGATTACAGCAGCTATTTCTCACCACCGCTCTCCAGTAATCCTTCAGGAAGAAGACGAGAGTATTTGGCTAGACCCCACTACACCATTGGCAGAGGTGACAGATGTGCTTCAGCCTTACCCTGCAGAGGAGCTCAATGCATATCCTATTTCAGCGGCCATAAAGAACCCTAGGAGCAACGGCCCTGAACTCCTCAAACCCATAGGTCAGCGCATTATTCCTGAATACGATTATGAGATCTATTCCCACCTCAGTCTACAAGGAATGGGAATGACTCAGGCACGGCAGCGCAAGCTAGATTTCGGTTTCTAAACAGTACTTAATTTTCTACAATGCTCGTAAATACGCACAGTTACTACAGTTTGCGTTATGGGGCCGTGTCCCCTAAAGATTGGGTAAGCTTCTTTGAGGCACAGCCTTGGACACACATGGCCCTTACCGATATCAACAATACATCGGCGTGTATGACAGCATTGTACTTGCTAAAAGACAATCCTGCCAAGCGTCCCGTTATTGGTGTAGATTTCAGAAACGGTATACAGCAGAAATATGTTGTCTTAGCGCGTAATTGGGAAGGGTTTAAGCAGATCAATGACCACCTGTCGTGGCATTTGGCCCACAAAGTAAAGTTTCCCGACCGCGCCCCTGTGACTGATTTACCAGATACCTGGATCATTTACAAGAACCACGAATCCATTGATCTTCATTCCTTAAAGAACAACGAACTCATCGGCGTTGTGCCAGAGCTTATCAGCTCGTTACACATCCATAAGCTTCATGCTTACCAGCACAAGCTCATAGCTTTGCCCACAGCCACCTTCCGTGGCAAGCGCGATTTTAATGCGCACCGCTTGTTGCGTGCTATCGATGAAAACACCCTATTGAGCAAGCTGGAAAAAGACAAGCAAGCACCACCAACGGATTTGTATCTAAATGACGAAGAGTTAAAGTCTGCCTACAAGGAGTACCCGTGGCTGCTGCGCAATGCGGAACAAGTATTGGAATCCTGTCAGGTTGAATTGCCCGAAGACCCCGCGCTAAACCTTCAGACGTACACGGGGTCTCGTGAAAAGGACGTCAAACTTTTGAAGAAGCTGTGTTACGACGGGTTAATTTACCGCTATCCACAGGCTGATTTCAAGGTACGCGAAAGGATAGAAAAGGAATTGCAACTCATTGAGCAAAAGAACTTTGTGTCCTACTTTTTGATCAATTGGGACATCGTAAACTATGCCCAAAAGCGCGGCTATTTCTACGTAGGGCGGGGGAGTGGAGCCAATTCCATAGTTGCCTACCTTCTTAAAATCACAGATGTGGATCCCATCGAGCTCGACTTGTATTTTGAGCGCTTCATCAACCTTTATAGAACTTCACCTCCAGATTTCGACCTTGATTTCTCTTGGCGCGACCGTGATGATATTACTCAATATATCTTTAAGCGCTTTCCAAATACCGCCTTATTAGCGACCTACAATACCTTTCAGTACAAAGCGGTGGTACGAGAACTAGGGAAGGTGTTCGGTCTTCCAAAGCACGAGATAGATAAGCTCAGCATAGGCAAGTTCAACAGCGGAGACCTAGACCAACTCGCACACCTTGTATTGCGATACAGCACTTATATACAGGGCTTTCCAAGTCATTTGAGCATACATGCGGGGGGTATTCTTATCGCGAACGATAGCATACATTACCGCACAGCGACCTTCATGCCGCCCAAAGGCTTTCCAACGACCCAGTTTGACATGGTCGTTGCCGAAGATATTGGCCTTCACAAATTTGACATCTTGAGCCAGAGGGGACTGAGTAAAATCCAAGATGCGTTGGCGCTGGTACGAAGGAACCATAAAAATGCGGAACCTTTTGATATCAGAGATTTACAACGATTCAAAGAGGATGAAAAGGTCAAGGATTTATTGAGGAACGGCAAGGCCACGGGATGCTTCTACGTAGAATCTCCAGCCATGCGCATGTTGTTGACTAAGCTTCGGGTAGATACCTATTTAGGACTCGTTGCTGCAAGTTCAATTATCCGGCCAGGTGTGAGTAACAGCGGTATGATGCGTGAGTATATTCTTCGCTTTACCGATCCTTCAAAGCGCAAAAACGCACATCCAGTGATGTTGGAGATCATGCCGGATACCTTTGGGGTGATGGTCTACCAGGAAGATGTCATCAAAGTAGCACACTATTTCGCTGGTTTAACCTTGGGAGAAGCCGATGTTTTACGCCGTGGTATGTCGGGGAAATTCAGGTCAAGAGACGAGTTTAAACGCGTTGAACAGCAGTACTTTAAGAATTGTAAGGAGCGGGGCTATACGGACGAATTGGCCCGAGAGATATGGCGGCAGATTGAGAGCTTTGCGGGCTATGCCTTTGCTAAGGGACACAGTGCATCGTACGCTGTAGAGAGTTACCAAAGCCTGTATTTGAAGGCACATTATCCTCT
>JAAZVU010000012.1 GCA_018623275.1 Flavobacteriales bacterium | reverse complement strand
TTAAGGCCAAGCCTTGTATCATCGCTACTCAGATGATGGAAAGCATGATTGAGAGCCAGAGCCCGACGCGCGCCGAGGTAAATGATGTTGCAAACTCTGTATGTGATGGCGCCGATGCAGTGATGCTTTCAGGTGAAACTTCAGTAGGTAAATTCCCTGCGAAGGTGGTAGAAACCATGGCCAGCATCGTCGCTCATGTTGAATCTACGTTTGATGTGAAGCCGCTAACAGAAAATGCGCCTTCAATCAAAAATGAGCGTTACATCACAAAGACGATCTGTTACAATGCCGCTAAGATTGCCGACCAAGTTGGTGCTGCAGCCATTCTAACTTTGACCTTCTCTGGATATACTGCCTTAAAAATTGCAGGACACCGTCCTAAAACGAAGATTGTAGTATTTACTGCCAATCGTCAAATCATGAACCAAATGTCGCTTGTATGGGGTGTTGAGGCGTTCTACTACGACGGTATGGAAAGTACAGATCAAACCTTCGAAGACATTAAGGGTATCCTTAAAGAAAACGGCGTTGTAGAAGCCGATGACCTCGTGGTTAAAATTGCTTCTATGCCTATCGAAGAGAAAGGGTTCACAAACATGCTGAAAATTTCAGCCATATAGTTTGAGGCAACTTTTTATTTAAATCAAAAGCCCGCGTTTTAATGCGGGCTTTTTTTATCTTTAAAAGGATGACACCCACTAACTACGAACATAATTGGAATGTAACTAAGGGAGCTCTAGAAAGAGTGTTTGAGTTGCCTACTTTTTCTGCAGCAATTGCCTTTGTCATCGCGGTTGGTAGAATAGCAGAACTCAATAATCATCACCCCGATATTTCTATTAGTTATACAAAGGTGACACTTAGGTCAGTGACCCACGACCAAGGCAATTCCATTACAGTAAAGGATCATCAGCTGGCGCATAAAATTGACGCCATCTATTTCCCGTAGCCTTAGACGCCTGTTTTAAACTGCTCTAAGAAACGCTTATCGTTCTCTGTAAATAAGCGAATGTCTGGAATTTGGTAACGATTCATTGCAATGCGCTCTATACCCATACCAAACGCATAGCCAGAGTACACTTCAGGATTTATACCGCTTGCCTTTAGAACGTTTGGATCAACCATACCACAACCCATCACTTCAAGCCATCCAGTGCCTTTAGTGATCTTGTGGTCGATTTCCGTTTCCAGTCCCCACCAAACATCTACCTCAGCACTAGGCTCAGTGAATGGAAAATATGAAGGACGCATTCTAATTTTTGCATTGCCAAAGAATTCCTCAGCGAAGTACATAAGCACTTGCTTAAGATCAGCAAAGCTTACATCCTTATCTATGTAAAGACCCTCAATCTGGTGGAAGATACAGTGACTTCTCGCGCTAATAGCCTCGTTTCTGAAAACTCGTCCCGGGCTAATGGTACGGATAGGAGGCGTATTGCTTTCCATAGCGCGCACCTGCACGGAAGATGTGTGAGTGCGGAGTGCCCAGTCTGGGTTTCTTTGCACAAAGAAAGTGTCTTGCATGTCGCGCGCAGGGTGCTCTTCAGGGAAGTTAAGTGCGGTAAAGTTGTGCCAATCGTCTTCTACTTCAGGACCCACACTCACGTTGAAACCGATGCGCTTGAAAATATCTACAATCTCGTCCTTAATCGCGTTGATAGGGTGGATGGACCCTATTTCAAACGGGATACCTGGGCGAGTGATATCGCCATTTACACCAGTAGCTGCGGCACTCTCTAGGCCTTCAAGAGCTTCCTTGTGCTTGCCTTCTGCCAATTGCTTTAATTCATTCAAAGCCGCACCAAAAGCCTTCTTCTGATCAGCAGGAACATTCCTAAATTCCTTGAACAAATCTTGGATGGCCCCTTTTTTGCTCAAGAATTGAAGTCTAAACTGTTCTGCCTCCTCTTTGTTAGTCAAGGAGATAGATTCAATCTGGTCGCGGAGGTTTTGAACATTTTCAAGCATAACTGCCTAGTCTAATACGATTCGTTTGTTGTAGATTTGGCGAAATTACTGAATTACAAGCATGAAACGCTTATTTCTTTTACTACTAGTTGCAGTTACTTTTTCTTCATGTGAAGAAGAGGCAACCGAATACTTTGTTCGCGTTACGGTAACGAGCGAGGATGGCATCCCTGTGCAGAACGCTGCAGTAAAGATGTTTACGCCTATTCAAAACTCTACCGAATGGTATAATTTTACCGATGTAAGCGGTCAGGTAGTGTTTAAATCGGGTTTTGAAGCTTACCACGATATCAAAGCGTGGAAGATGGTTTACGAAGGTTGCAACTACGTAAGATTGGTAAGAGGGGAGACAATTGACGTAAATGTCGTACTTTACCCTATCGGAGACCCTAATGGTTGTGTAGAATAATGAAGAAGATTGTTTTCCTATTTGCGCTTAGCGCATTGTTGTTTACCGGTTGTCGTATTGATAACCCCACTTATGCATTTAGAATCAAGGTGACTAACCCTGATGGAGTTGCAATCCAAAACGTTGTAGTTGAAGCATCTGTTGATGTTCCAGGACACCGTGAAGAAGCATATATGGTGGACACAACAGGCCTAGACGGTATGGTTGAGTTCGAGTACGACTACGAAGCTGTATTCAAAATCTTGGGCACACGTGGAGGCAATCCTTTTACCCACATTGGTTGTGGTTTCGTGAAGCTCGAGGCAAACGAAACGGTAGAAACTTCGATCATTCTACTTCCTTACGATCCTTCAGATCCAGGTTGTTAATACCTTGGACCAATTCAAATAAAAACCCCCGAGCCTGCGGCTCGGGGGTTTCTTTTTCTAAATATATCCGTTGGACTTAAAGTAATTGACCACGGCTTGTTTCATCAGAATGGCCTGTTCTCCCGCTTTCAACGTCGGCAATGGTTTGAGCACTTTGAAGTGCGGCCACCCTTCGTCGTCTCGTTTCTCAAACTCGTAGTAGCCATAAGGCTCTAGTACAGTACAGATGGCTACATGGAGAACGTTGATCTTCACGTCCTTCTTCATTTTAATGTAACCCATCTGTAATTCTTGAGTGCCTATCAAAAGAAGCACACCGTCTAAATCTATATCACCGTCACCAGGGAACTGGTGCGTAAGTTTGTCTAGAAGGTTGTGCCAATCGGCTTTTAATTCTTCGCTTCTCACTATTTTGCTTCTATGAAAGGATTAGACCTCGTTATCTTGCTTTTTACAGCGTTTCTTGTTGTCAAAGGTATATGGAAAGGCTTTGTAAAAGAAATCGCTGGAATTGCCGCCGTTTTGCTCGCTGTGATCATTTCGTTCGTTTATCACGACAGCGCCACAGCACTTTTAAGCAATCATTTTGAATTTGACTACTTGCCCACAGTAGCCTACATCATTGTATTTATTATCATCTACAGTGCCGTAATGTTGCTAGGCAATCTCGTGGACAAGATTCTAAAGACCATTTTCCTTGGGGGAATCAACCGAATTCTCGGAGGTGTCTTTGGCGCAGTGAAGTCTGTACTATGGCTGACTATACTGACCTATGCGTATACCACGGCTAAGAACGGAGTAGGGTTCCAGCACCCAGAATGGATACTGGACTCCCAATACTTTCCGTTTCTCGTAGATTTCAGTGAAATCCTCTCTGGCTATTTAGCTTAACGCCGCTACACCTGGAAGCTTTTTACCTTCCAAGAACTCTAGCATGGCGCCACCACCTGTTGAGATGTAGCTCACCTTATCAGCAAAACCAAATTTGTTGATTGCGGCAACACTATCACCACCACCAATCAAAGAGAATGCGCCGTTCGCAGTGCTTTTAGCAATCGCCTCAGCAACGCGCTTTGTTCCACCAGCATAGTTTTCAAACTCGAACACGCCCATAGGACCGTTCCAGATAATGGTTTTTGCATCGGCCAATACTGCCTCTACTTTAGTGATGCTTTCTGGACCGTTGTCTAGACCCATGTATCCTTCTGGGATTTCACCAATTGGACACACACGCTCCGCAGGAGTATCTGCAAAGTCTGTAGTAATCAACGTATCTGTTGGAATCATAAGGTTGCAACCGAACTCCTTCGCCTTTACGATAAGTTCATTTGCCAAATCGAGCTTATCATCTTCTACAAGTGAAGTACCAACAGAACCGCCCATGGCCTTAACGAAAGTGAAGCCCATACCACCGCCAATTACAACAGTGCCTACATTTTCAATCATGTTAGTAATAACGCCAATTTTTGAGCTCACTTTAGCACCACCAATGATGGCAACTGTTGAGGCTTTATCACTTCCTAATGCTTTAGAGATGCTTTCTACCTCTCCGTTCATTAGCGTACCGAAGCCTTTGTTTTCCTCGTCGAAGAACTCTGCAATGATTGCAGTAGAAGCGTGTGCACGGTGCGCCGTTCCAAATGCGTCGTTCAAATAGATATCACCTAGCTCTGCCAATGAAGCCGCAAACTCTCTATCGCCAGAAGTCTCTTCGTTGTAGTAACGCAAGTTTTCTAGCAACACAATCTCACCGTTCGATGCTCCTTGAATAGCCTCGGCAGCTTTATCGCCAATACAATCTTCAGCAAAGTGCACCTTAGTACCTGTTAATGCACTAACCTCGTCAACCAAAGAAGACAGTGTGAGCTTTGCAACACGCTCTCCCTTTGGACGACCTAAATGGCTCATCAATACAGCTTTACCACCACCTTCAATTACTTTCATAATTGTTGGAAGTGCCGCTTTAATACGAGTGTTGTCCGTGATATTTAGGTTTTCGTCTTGTGGAACATTGAAATCCACACGAATGAGTACATTCTTTCCTGAGAAGTCGAAGCTTTTCATATATTTTTGAGTGTTGAATTGGTCGGCTAATTTAAGCGAAATTCTACGGTAACATCCATGGTTAGAACATATAACAATAACAACCTGCTCGAGCAGATTAAACACGCTACCTCCACAGGAAAGTTACACCACGCCAACCTCATTTCCAGTGGGCGAGGAGAGGACGGCCTTCCTTTAGCTTTGGAGCTTTCAAAACTGTTGTTGTGTGAGCACGAAACTGGATGTGGAACGTGCCGTGGTTGTACTCGTGTTGCAAAACTGGAGCATCCCGATCTGAATTTAACCTTCCCTATCGTTTCAGGAGGGGCTACTGGAACTTCAGATGATTTTCTAGTCCAATTCCGCCAGGCATTCATCGAGAATCCATTTCTCGACCCAAACAGCTGGCAACAAACCATTGCCACAAAAAACCAACAGCTTCAAATTCCAGTAAAGGAAATTCAGAACCTGCAACACAAGCTCAGCCTCACAGCGGCCGAAGGAAAAAACAGGGTGTTACTCCTGTGGATGCCAGAAGCCATCAAAGTAAGCGCTTCAAACAAGCTCTTGAAACTTATCGAAGAGCCTCTAGACAACACCTACATCATCTTTGTTACCCACAACAAAGGAAGGTTGCTGCCCACTATTCTCTCGCGTTGTGCACCGTGGCACTGTAAACCACTTACAGCTGAAGCGTTTGAGCAGCACTTTAGTGGAGAAGCTGAGAACTTGAAGGCACTATTAAATATGGTATTTGCACCGAACTTAGGTGCTGCAATCACGGCCAAAAATGATCCAAGCACCACCCAGATAGAGCTCTTTGCCAACTGGATGCGTACCTGCTACAAAGGGGCTCCTGTAGAGATTACTGGGGTTGTAAATGAATTGGCCGCACTGCCTAAAGAGGCAGTAAAGACGCTAATTACCAGATCGATGCACTTCCTAGAACGTGGCTATTACCACAATGTGCAAGCCACAGATTCTTCAGCAACAGATCTAGGTGCCATAAACGTTCAAAAACTGAGCACTGCTGTAGTTCCTGCCGGTGCGCAATTGATTACCAAAACTCTTGGGTCTTGTCTAAGAGATTTAGAGCGAAACATTCATTTGAAAACCTCGCTCACACACGCGAGTTACCAGTTGCATCGCGCATTTAGGGGACAATAATTAACCTAGTTTAAAGACGTAAATCTTTGAGCTTGTGTTGGTTTTCCCAGCTTTCAGATTGCTTACAAAACCTCTGTAGAGCGCCTTTATCCAGTGTCCCATCTTTTTATTTTCTGTACCGCTCTTGTACTGTTCAGAAAGTAATGAGATGTAATAACTATCCATGTTCATCGGGACGACTTTTTGCAAGTCAAAACCGTGATTACCCAACAGCTTAGAAACACTCGCCTCTGTGAAATGGTGCACGTGAATTGGCACGTCCCACGCCGCCCAATATTTGCCATAATGCTCAGCATCGTGACTTTCAGGATTCGGAACCGCAATAATGAGGTGACCTCCAGGAAGTAATCTTTCTTTGAAGCTTGCAAGCAATCCATTGAGATCATAGATATGCTCCAAAACGTGCCACATGGTAATGACCTCAACACCTTTTTCTACACCCTTAATAGAGGCACTCACCGAGCCGAAAGATTGAGCAGCGGCACGAGCGTTATCGTTGATTTCCACACCAACCGCGTTTTTTCCGCTTTGTACCAATGTTTCCAAGAATTGACCCGTACCACAACCGTAATCCAAAACAGTACCTTGTCCGGTAAACACAGCATTTACGTAGGAGAGTTTTCTTCTCAGATTAACGCCACGAAGCACTTGATATACTTGTCCGAATAGACTCTTGTTTTCGTTCGTATGGCTGATGTAATTTGGATTATCGTAATACGGTCCAATTTCATCTTCAACCACCCTTGGGCTGGTAAATAGGTGTGAACATTCTGTACATTTCTGAATCGTGAATGCTTCCTTACTTGTAGAATAATCTACAGTGCCTACCATCTCTTCAAACGACGTTGCCTCACAAACAGGACAATGTTTCAACTCTTCTCTCATAGCGTAATTAGGTCCTTCCTTTATCGCCCCATGTAAACGAGCAACACGTGAATATCGCTCTGGCTAATTCCGCTAATACGGCTGGCCTGTGCAATGGTCGCTGGACGTATGGCAACTAACTTATCTCTTCCTTCAAAACTAAGGCCTTTTACCTTGTAGTAATCAAAGTTTTCAGGGATTTCCTTGTCGTTCAAGCGCTTCATCTTCGCAACGTTTTCCTCTTCGCGCGCAATGTAACCGCCGTACTTAATATCAATTTCCAGCTGCTCAACAACTTCATCGGTCCACCAAGATTCGCCTGAATAATACGGCTCAAAATTCTCAAGCTTAATGTTCGGTCGAGCTACTAATTTATTGGTCTTGGTTTTCTCTTTGGCTGGCTTTTCTTCTTGAGCTTTTAAAACCGTATTGATTTTATCCAACGGTAAACTCTTGTCTAAAGCAGCTTTACCCAAACCTATAAGCTCAATTTTTTCCTCAAGCAACTTCTTTCTTTGGTCGCCGGCAAGGCCTATTTCATATCCCAACGAAGTCAATCGTAGGTCAGCATTATCTTGTCTTAAAAGCAGTCTGTATTCGGCACGAGAGGTAAACATTCTGTACGGTTCCTCGGTGCCTTTAGTAATGAGATCGTCTATTAATACTCCGATATAGGCATCGTTTCTACCTAAAATAAATGGCGATTCCCCGCGTACAGCACGAACTGCATTTACACCGGCCATCAAACCTTGACAGGCCGCCTCTTCATATCCCGTTGTACCGTTAATCTGACCCGCGAAATACAAGCCACTTACTAGCTTCGTTTCTAGTGTGTGCTTTAGCTGCGTAGGAGGGAAGTAATCGTATTCAATGGCATATCCTGGGCGGAAGAACTTCGCGTTTTCAAAACCTCTTACTTTGTGTAACGCTTCGTACTGTACTTCTACCGGCAAGCTTGTAGAGAAACCATTGACATAAACTTCGACTGTATTCCAACCCTCCGGTTCAACGAAAATTTGATGTGAGTTTTTCTCGGCAAATCGATCAATTTTATCCTCAATAGAAGGACAATATCTAGGACCAGTACCGCGGATAGCACCATTAAATAGGGGAGAGCGATCAAATCCCTTCTTCAAAGTATCATGCACCTCTTGGGAAGTGTGGGTAATCCAACAACTTCTTTGCTTCTCTAGTTTTGATTGGCCCAAGAAGCTAAACTGACCCGGATCCTCATCACCAGGCTGTTCTTCCATAACATTAAAATCGATAGTTCTACCGTCAATTCGCGGTGGAGTACCCGTCTTCATACGTCCTGCTTCAAAGCCTAATTGAATAAGCTCTTCAGTGATTCCAGTGCTTGCTCTTTCACCAGCTCTACCACCTCCAAAGTTTTGATCACCAACGTGGATCAAACCATTCATAAAAGTACCACTAGTAAGGACTACAGTATGTGCTTCGAAGGTCATTCCAAGGGCTGTTTTTACCCCATGAATGGTACCGTCGGACACTAGCATGCCAGTAACCATATCTTGGAACATACTCAACCCTTCTGTTTCCTCAAGCAAGTCTCTCCAATACTGTGCAAAGAGCATTCTATCACTTTGAACTCGTGGGCTCCACATGGCAGGTCCTTTACTTCTATTCAGCATTCTAAACTGAATCATACTCTTATCTGTAATGGTACCTGAACCTCCTCCTAAAGCATCTATCTCTCTGACTATCTGACCTTTAGCTACTCCACCCATTGCTGGATTACAGCTCATTTGTCCGATAGTTTGCATGTTCATCGTAATGAGTAACACTTTCGCACCCATCTTGGCCGCACAGTAACTAGCCTCACAGCCAGCATGTCCGCCTCCGACAACAATTACATCATATTTTTCATCTAGAACCATCCTACAATCGATCTAAAATTTCATCTTCTTTTGAACGCATAACTACCTTCTCTTCGTCAGTTTTATCTCCAAAACCAATCAAATGAAGTATACCGTGAGCTACTACTCTGCTGCGTTCTCTCTCCAAAGGCTCACCATTCTGCTTGGCATTATCTGCTATTCTATCTTCACTGATAAACAGCTCACCAGAAATCTTGTTTCGACGCGTATAATCGAACGTAATAATATCTGTATAGTAATCGTGATTCAAATGCTTTCTATTCACTTCTAAAAGCTCTTCATCATTCATCCAATGAATGTATATATCACCAAACCTAAAGTCGGGATACAAATCTTGAAAAGCTTCTAAAATATGTGATTCAACAGGATTCAATCTACTTCTTTTTCAATACCGGCAAAGGTAAGTCGCTTACCCTATTATTCGACGGTACAACCTTAATCTCTATCCCTTTACCAGAAGTATTTTCATCACCCGAATTCGACTTGCGATCGTTACCCTGCTCCTCTTTATCAAATTCAGATTTTAAACTCTCCCAAAGTCTATTTTCAAAATCCTCTTGTGTTTCATTTTCTCTTGGAGTTCCAAAGAGAATTTCACGTTTCAATTGTTCCAAAACCTCTCGCTCCTTTGAACCACCTGGAAGTTCAAAATCGCCCAACCTATTATCTAGTTCCTTCAGTAGTTCTTTAGTCCCTTTTCCATTTTCACCGGGTTTAGTCCCTTGCTCACCAGGTTTTCTTCGTTCACCTTTTTTACCAGGTTTCTTACCTTCCTTGTTTCCAGGTTTGGGCGAAGGTTTTTTACCATCCTTCCCTTTACTTGGTTTACCCGTTTTCCCTGGTTTGCCTTTCTTACATTGCTTCTTGGCACTAGAAAGAGACATTTTCTCACTTTCCAAAATATCATAGAGCACTGCATTAAGGTCATTGAGCGCTGTAACCATGTAAGCAGTTTTCACCTGTATATTTTTAGATAAAAGAATTGCCGATTCTAATTCTTTCACAGCATCATCTATAGAAGCACTTACGTCATTAAGTACCATCCCAAGCATTGGATCTGTAATCAAAAGTGCACCTAAGGAATCTGAAATTTCCTTCTGTATTTGGATCAATGATCGTTGCTCTCGATACTTGGAACCCGATTCAATAGCCTTGTTTACCTCCTGCTGGACACTAGTTTTCCAGGAGTTTTTGAGCAATCTTTTTATTCTCTCAATATTATCAATCTGAATATCTACAGTTGATTCAGCTAGCAGTTGTTTGAGTTTTTTAGCACTCTCTTTGGCTTGATCTTCGCGCTCTTGCCCTTCCTTGTCTAAATCTTTTAGTTCCTTTAATTCGTCCTGAACCTCTTCTTTTTCACTATCCTCTAATTCCTCTAAACTTTCGTTAATTAATGAATCTAAAGCCTCATTTGTTTCACGTGAAACCAATTCTAATGCATCAATTAACTTTTGAATTTCCCACAGCTCTTCCAATTCCTTTTCAAACGTAGAATCCACCAACTCTTTATTCTGCTCTCTAAGGAATTCTAATTTCTGCTTCGCATTATCTTCTTTATCTTTCTTCTTAAGCTTGTTTTCTTTTGTTTCAGAGGACCGTCTAGATTCTCTTATCTCACTAAATTTTTCAAAGCTGGACGATATACCACTATTAATATCTGTACGCAGTTCATCTAGACTTCGTTGAGGTCGTTTAACCTGCTTTGAGGTACGTTGATTCAGATTATCAACAGCAACAACATTTATATTTTTATCATCACCCCAATAAACATTGAACACTTCACTAGTAGCTTTTCTTTCATTAATCCATACTCCAGAAAGTTGATAGTCGTCGTAAACTTTTATTAAAACAGAATCATATGAATTAGTAACTACTTCGATAATTGGTTCTGCATCTTGCCTTACTTCAACTGGAATAGAGTATGATTGATCGAGACCTTTAAACACTAAAGTTTCCATTACCGATGAAATATGGATAAAACCATTATCCAGTGTTTCACGTGAAACATCAGGTTGTAGAAAATCCGTTAATACACCTTTGAATGAAACTTTGACCTTACTACCAATAATTGCTTTAATGGTATCTGAAACTGAATAAGTACTCAATCCTGTGTACTCTGGCGATTGAATTAGAGCTGACCATGAGTTGACTTTAATAATAGAGTCACAGATAATCCAAGTGCTCTTCATATCTCTGCCCTTATACTTCCACTGATGCAGCGAATTATTTATTACTTGCTCCGGCAGCCCTTTGAGCTCATAGCCTAGTTTCTTAAATGCCTGGATATTTGGCTTATCATAAATATCTACAAATAGTGTATCCGGTATATCAGGTGGAGTTAGTGAAGACCTAAGGTTACCTGTTACAATCTCAGTTGTACTTGTTTCAATTGGTTTATAAAAGACTAAAAAAGCTAAAAAGGAAATTATAGTTCCAATAAGTAAAAATCTGAAAGACCAATGGAAACGCAATGTTGTTATTACATCACTTAAAACGGTATTACTATTCCTCGTTGCAATTTTTGAGGACCAAAGACCCAAACTTCCATTATCTCTTAGATCTAAGGCTTGTTTGAATAAACCCCCATCAAAATCTTCGACGGCCCTTGCTATAAATCTATCAGAAAGGCTAGAGTTAAAGATTCCTAGTAATAGATATCTTAAGGGACCTAAGACTATAATAATACAGGTTAGAATAATAAAACCTTTAAAAAGGCTTTGTATAAGGAATAAATCTGGGAGGAACCATAGATTTATAGCCACTAAAAAAATACCTAGAGTACCTAGAATAAATACACTTAATAAACTGAAATACAATGATTTACGTAAAAAAATACGTCTTACAAAGCGTTCTATTTGTACTCTTTCTTTCATGTATTTCCAGTTGTAGTACTTCCAAGGATCTAACGGCTTATTCTACCTTTGAGTTTGAGGTAAAGGGAAAATCAAAAAATCCTGCCTTACTATATTTTGCGGATGACCATCTAGAATCGAACGATTCTATCATCAGGTATCTAAGTAAGAAGTATTACGTGATAAAAGTAGTTGATACGAACGAGGATATCCTGAATAAATTAAACGGGGACAATTCCTTAACTCGAGGACTACAAGGATTAGAGGTTTACAATCACATCAATAACCAAATAGCTTTAAAAGGAATTGCTGGCTCTGGTTTAGAATGCTTACATATCTACACTTGGGCAATGAATACTCGTACCGCAGAAATTATTCTATTCCCACTATTCAAAGGAAGTTTAAATGATCACCTAAGATTAGCACTAGGGGGTAGTACCCCTGTATTTCCTGCTTATAAGAAAGACTTTGATGCTCTTGAAATCTATGAAAATATCAATAGTCCATATCCTGTATCAGGTTTAATACAAGGATACTCCTATAGATATCTAGAAAGTCTAAAGGACATAACACCTCAAGTGTATATGAGAAGTTATGAAGGGAAGTTAGAATTTAATCACCTGCGTTAACTGCAAGCAATTTTACCTACGCGACGTTCGTGTCTTCCTCCTTCAAATTCATTTATGAGGAATGCAGTAAGAATTTCTTTCGCTTCTTCAGTACTTACAAAACGAGCCGGGATAGCAATAACGTTCGCATCATTGTGTTGACGAGCTAAAGCTGCAATCTCTGGTAACCAACATAAAGCACCACGGATATTCTGGTACTTATTAACCGTCATGTTGATGCCGTTACCAGAACCACATATTACTACACCTAATGGACAGGTACCGTCAGATACTAATGAGGCAACTTTATGACCAAAGTCTGGATAATCCACACTTTCGCTGGAAAAAGGACCTTGATCCAAAACCTCAGCACCGTGTGCTTCTAAAACTTTTACTAGTTCAGCTTTTAATTCTACCCCTGCGTGGTCCGTTCCAATAGCAATCTTCATAACGTATGTTGTTTTCACAAAGGTCGTAAATGTTGTGAATAACCATGGTGATTAATGTGAACAACCTATGAACAGGATTTCAAAACTCTCCCTTGGATTATTCCAAGATTCGTGCATATGGAAAATAAAATTTGAATAACCCCTCATAGTTATACCTACTTGTTCAAAATCGATACACAGGAGACTAACAGCTATTAACAAGAGGGGTAATAACTATTCATCAACAATTGAATCGTAATAAACTATTCAACATTGTGGATAAGTACAATTAAACCTTTAAAACTAAGAGATTAGAGTACCTTCGAATAGATAACAACTATTGATAAGTCATAAGTTTACCCTAGATAGAGCGTAAGTTATCACGGTTATCAACACGCTATTACTATTACTATATTCTTTTAAAATGAATTCTATTATATATAAAGGAGATTGGATAATTAAAGATTCAAAGGTCAGTTATGAGAATCCTTGGATAAAGATTAGTCATCATGAAGTTGTTACTCCGGGAGGTAGTGATGGCATCTATGGAGAAGTTCATTTTAAGAATCTTGCTATAGGCATCTTACCCATCGATAAGGATGGATTTACCTGGCGTGTAGGTCAATTCAGGTTTCCCTTAAATAGCTATTCCTGGGAAATTCCTGAGGGTGGAGGTCCGCACGGTATTGATCCGTTAGAAAGTGCAAAGCGCGAGTTGTTAGAAGAAGTAGGGTATAGTGCTAATACATGGACACCTTTGTTGGAGATGCACTTAAGTAATAGTGTGAGTGATGAAAAAGCCATCGTTTATGTTGCAGAAGATCTTACTGAAGGTATAAGTCAGCCTGAAGACACTGAAAATCTGACTGTTGAGAAGATCCATTTTTCAGAATTGTACCAGCAAGTGATGGACGGAATAATTACAGATTCAATTAGCGTCGCTGCAGTACTGAAATTATCTATCCTAAGGCCAAGGTTATTAAAGATGTAAAAATGTCTTAAATCGCTTCATAACTACCTCTATTGCCTTTGAATTAGGATGAGTGCCATTAGATTCGAAGAAGGAATAATCTCGGAGCTCATCATTGATAATTTCAAAACTTGGGAAATACACAGCATGAGGAGATACTAACAGTTCTTCTATAGCTGTTCGTAAAATAGATTTTCCCAAGAAATTTTCTTGAAGTCCTATTCGTGTGTAACGCACAGGACTCACCGTGAAAACGATTTTTAAATTTTCCGGTAATTGCGATAAGGTAGCTTTCCACTCGGCTACTATTTCCTCTTTACTCAATAATCTGCGCTCGAAAAATTGCCCAGGCAGCTTGTGGCAATTATTTACGAGCTGATTTTCTTTAAACCAAGCATGGGCAGTGCCTAGAGAAATAACTAATACAAGTTGCTTTCCAGGTTGATTTAGGTATTGGAGAACTTCGTTCCGTGATTTACCAATAGCTTCTTGAAGCAAAGTTTCACTTTCATCTTGCCACTTATTAGCTGCATCTAGCTGATGAAAGATCCCTTGATGATTAAAAGCGGGCGATAATTCCTCATTGCAAAAAATCCAGCGCAGCTGTTTTGCGATGCTGATAGGATTAAAAGAAGTGCCTAATGGGTTGAATTGATACCCATATCCCCAATCGTTCAAATAGGAATCGAGGTTACTAACAAAGCAGCTGCCTATACCGAAAAAAAAAGGGGGCGCAGAAAGTTCTTCTGTCCCCACTTTTACTTCTGTTATCATTACTTAGATGTTGAATTCAATTCCTTGGGCAAGCGGTAAATCTTTACCATAATTCAAGGTATTGGTTTGGCGTCGCATATATGCTTTCCAGGCATCTGATCCGCTTTCACGGCCACCGCCAGTTTCTTTTTCTCCACCAAAAGCACCACCAATTTCAGCTCCTGAGGTACCAATATTTACGTTAGCTATCCCACAGTCAGAGCCACTTTCACTCAAGAAAATATGAGCTTCTCTAACATCACTTGTCATAATTGCACTCGATAAACCCTGCTTGACATCGTTTTGAATAGCAATAGCATTTTCAACTTCACCTTCATATTTCAATAGGTAAAGAATAGGGGCGAAGGTTTCTTTCTGAACGCTTTCATAATCGTTTGAAGCCTCTACGATACAAGGTTGAACATAGAATCCGTCGTCATAAATTCCACCTTCAAGTACTTCACCGCCGTAAAGCACTGTTCCACCTTCAGCTTGTACATTTTTAATGGTATTTAAGAAGGCATTCACTGCATCTTGATCAATAAGTGGTCCTACGTGGTTACTTTCATCTAGTGGATTACCAATTTTAATCTGGCCGTACGCCTCAATCAATGCGTTCTTCACTTTATCATAAACGCTCTCGTGGATAATAAGTCTTCTGGTTGAGGTACATCGTTGACCACATGTTCCCACTGCACCAAACAACGCACCGGTAACAGTCATTTTTAAATCACAAGTAGGGGTGATGATGATAGCATTATTACCGCCTAGTTCTAGGATTGATTTTCCAAATCTTGAGGCAACTTGAGCACCAACTATTCTTCCCATTCTCGTAGAACCTGTGGCTGAGATTAGTGGCATTCTCTCGTCGTGTGTCATCCATTCACCTCGAGTGTAATCACCAGTGATGATCGAAGAAATTCCTTCTGGAAGGTCGTTTGCAGCGGCAACTTTATTCCAGATATGTTGGCAGGCAACGGCACATAATGGTGCTTTTTCACTGCCTTTCCAAACCACGGTATTACCACAAACTACGGCTAGTGCAAAATTCCAAGACCACACGGCAACAGGGAAATTGAAGGCAGAAATTACACCCACTACTCCAAGCGGATGCCACTGCTCCATCATGTGGTGGTCTGTTCTTTCACTTTTAATGGTAAGTCCATATAACTGGCGAGATAGACCCACGGCAAAATCGCAGATATCAATCATTTCTTGTACTTCACCAAGGCCTTCTTGGTAGCTTTTTCCCATTTCTAAAGAAACTAGGGCACCAAGTGCTGCCTTTTCTTCGCGAAGGGCATTTCCGAATTGGCGTATAAGCTCACCTCTTTTCGGAGCCGGCATACTGCGTAGCGTTTTAAAGGCCTCAGATGCGGCAGTTACTACTGCATCGTATTGCTCTTTAGTTGTAATACTTACGCTACCTAGTTCTAGGTTATCAATAGGTGAGTTTGAGGTAACGGTATCACTACTTTCCATCCACTGCTGACCAGTTGAGGTTCCGTGGATAGTTCCAGTAAGATTTAAAGATTCTAAGATCTGAGAAGGTGTAAATGCTTCCATGTATTGGGTTATAGATTCACCTTAAAAATACAATGAATAGCCGGCGAATAAGCAGTGATAAAAAAAGACTTTCTCAAAGGGTATTGAACAACTCTACGAGTTACTTTTGTTATTTAGAATAAATCAAAATAAGATGAGATACCTCCTTTCCTTTCTTACTGGACTAATTCTATTTTCCTGTGCAGCTCCAACCCAAGATACTGCTGATGATAAGATCAAAGTAGTTTGTACTACCAGCATTATGACGGATTGGGTTAGTAATGTAGCAACAGATCAGATAGAAGTTATTCCACTGCTGAAAGTAGGTATCGATCCTCACGTTTATAAGCCATCAAAAAAAGATCTCGACCTTTTGCGAGATGCAGATGTGATCGTCTATCACGGGCTTCATTTGGAAGGAAAAATAATTGAAGTGCTCGAGCACATGAATGATAAGCTCATCATCGATGCGGCAAAAAATTTCCCGGATGAATTAATTATTCGCGATCCAAATTTCCCAGCATCTACTGATCCTCACGCTTGGTTTGATAAAGCTCTAGCTCAGAACTCTATCAAAACAATCGTAGGTGAGCTTTCACAATCTTACTCTGAAGAAAGCGCTGGTTTATTGGAGAATATGGAATCTTATTTCACTGCAATGGATGAGGTTGCTGTTGAAGTAGATAGCATTATTTCTACCATCCCACAGGAGCAGCGATTAGTCATTACCACCCATGATGCATTGAGCTACTTTGCACGTCAATATGGTTTGCGCGTAAAAACATTGCAAGGCGCTTCTACGGTAAGTGAGTTTGGATTGAGAGAGATTACAGATTTGGTAGACTTCATCGTTGAAGCTAAAGTTCCAGCTATTTTCCTTGAAAATATTGTAAGTCCACAGGCCATGGAGAGTGTTCAACGCGGCTGTGCTTCAAAGGGGTTTGAAGTTGAAATTGGACCAGAATTATTAAGTGATTCGTTAGGAAGTGAGCAGGACCAAAATACCTACTTCAAGATGCTTATATTCAACGCAAAGACCATCGCTGAATACCTCAAATAATTGGATTTACTACTCAAATACCTCAGCTTAGAAGACCCGAACGTTCGTTACGTGGTCATTGCTATTGTACTTCTTGGAGGTATGAGTGGTACTGTGGGTAGTTTTAATTTTTTACGCAAGAAAACCCTCGTAGGAGAGACGGTTGCACACAGCATGTTGCCGGGAGTCTTGATAGCCTTTCTTTTAAGTGGCGTGAAGAATCCCGCGGTTATGATACTAGGTGCTGCAATTAGCGGTTGGATGAGTATCTGGGTGGTAGATTACATCACTCAACAAAGCAAAATTAAAGGCGATAGTGCCCTTGCTATAGTATTGTCAAGTTTCTTTGGTTTAGGTATTGTTCTACTGACTATGATTCAGTCGCGCTATACCGGTAATCAAAGCGGTTTAGATCATTACATTTTTGGAAATGCGGCTGCGATGACCCCAGAAGACAGTGTAGCTTTTGCTATTGTGAGCCTTGTGGTTTTAGGGTTAATTATAGCCAGTTACTGGAGCATTAAAGCCATCATCTTCAATCCGGACTATGCACAAAGTATTGGTATTAGTCGCAGAAAGACTGATACCCTCATCAGTATAATCACAATCTTAACAATCAGTGTTGGTATTAAGGCCGTAGGTATTGTCATGATGAGTGCGCTATTAATCATTCCTCCGACCGCTGCACGTTTTTGGACGGACCGATTAATCCCTATGCTAGTGATTAGCGGAATCTTCGGTTCTCTTGGCGGTTGGATAGGTGCTTTTGTAAGCTATTCACAAACGAACATGCCTACCGGACCCTGGACCATCGTAAGTGTGAGCATTATTGCATTTATCTCCATGTTGTTTGCTCCGAAGAAGGGCATAGTGTACCAGCGCTGGAACAAGCTTCAACTTCGTCGCAGGATCAATGAAGAGAATTTATTGAAAGCCGCCGTTCAAAGCGAAGTGCGTGGGAAGGGCAAGCTATTTACAAGAGCGACGATTAACGAACGACAATTCTTTGAATCCAAACTATGGAACAGAACCATAGGCCGATTAACCAACAAGGGCTTCGTTCGCAAAGTACACGGTGGTTACACCCTTAGCTCAAGTGGTCGTAATTACGGTGCAGATATAGATCGACGTCACAAAATATGGGAGGTTTATCTTCAGCGTCGAATGCAAATGAGTGTACATTTGGTACACGACGAGGCAGAGACAATGGAGCACTTCTTGACCCCAGAGATTGAAGGTGAAATTTTACGAGAATTGGGCTTGTGTTCAAGGTTCAATCCGCTACTTGAAATTCACGAAATTATACCAGATCCAGATTTAGCATAACATGGACGCAGTGTGGATCATCATAACCGGTTTCTTGGTAGCCTCCTCTACAGGGATGTTAGGAAATCTATTGCTTTTGCGCAAGATGAGTATGATGGGCGATGCCCTATCTCACGCCGTCCTCCCAGGAATTGTTATTGCTTATCTCATCAGTGGTTCAAGAGCCTCATTACCACTGTTACTAGGTGCTATTATCATGGGTGTTTTAACCACTTTTTTGATCCAATTCTTTTCTTCAAAAGGCAAAATGCAAGGCGATGCTGCCATGGGAACAATCTTCACCTTCCTCTTTGCTGTGGGTGTTATTCTCGTAACCAAATTTGCGGGTCAAGCAGATATAGATGCAGACTGTGTACTTCACGGTGAATTGGCCTTTGTGCCCTTACAACAATCCACTTATTTGGGCTTTAGTGCACCAAATGCTGTATGGACCTTAGCGGCCCTTTTCATTTTCATTCAAGGGGTTTTTTGGGCTGGATACAAGGGTTGGATTCTAACCAGCTTTAATCCAGAATATGCGAAAAGTGTAGGCATTCGAACTGCTCTTTGGCATTATGCCTTGATGGCGGCCACGTCTGTAGCAACTGTGGTAAGCTTTGAAAGTGTCGGCGCCATCCTGGTCATTGCTTTTTTAGTCGTACCGGCGGCAACAGCCTATCTGTTAACAAAGGATTTAAGATGGATGGTTGCTTTGATTATCCTGCAAGGACTTTTGAGTTCTGTGGGAGGGTATTTTCTTTCCGATTTCCTTGAAGCTTCTATCAGCGGATCTATGGCTGTAGTGAGCTTCATTCTTTTTGCGGCAGCATTCCTTTTAAAAAAGAAAGAGGGTTAAAGTCCCCACTCTAACCCTCACTCGCTTAACACAAAAACACGTACGATAACTATCGTTACCAACGATGTTGCAAAGCACGTGCCAAAAATTAAACTGAAGGGTTAAAAAATGTTAAGAAATCAACAAGGCTTGATTTCTAGTAGATTACCAAGTAGCATCTGGATAGGTGCGCGCCAAGCTTTGCATCTCACCCAAAATGTAGCCTAACTGGGAACTATGAATACCGTAGCGTCCTCCAGTCTGCATCCAGAGCTCTGGCGAAGGCATTACTAAGGTGGCCATTTTAAGTACTTCTGCCACTTTCTTTACCCAGGCATCTTTGAAAGATGAAAAGGCTGGAAGATCGTCCTTTAAAACCTCAAAAATTGGATGTTCTTCAAAGAGCTCACCGCTCCACATCCAGAGGTCATCAATACTCTTTTGAACTTTAGCGTGACTTTCTTCTGTACCATCTCCTAGACGGACCACCCATTCTGCACTCCACTGTGCTTGGTAGGCAATTTCTTTGATAGCCTTCTCTGCGATACCACGTAAGGCTTCATTGTTGCAGCTACGGAGTGCATCATAGAGGTAGAAGTTGAAGGTATCTATGAAGAAACTGCGCACTACTGAATCTCCCCAGTGACCGTTTGGTTGCTCAACGAGCAGCGCATTTCTGAATTGTAAATGATCGCGGAAGTAAGCGAGGGTATCTTCTGTGGTATCACCACCTTCTAATCGAGCCAATTCTTGATAGAGCAATCTAGCTCGACCGATATGATCCAAAGCAGTATTGATAATGGCAATATCCTGTTCTAAAACTGGTCCATTGGAACACCACTTACTAAGTTGCTGTCCGAGGACAAGTGAATCATCAGCAAGGAAATAGAAGTACTCCTTGAGCGCCTCTTCTTTTGTAAAATCTTGTTTTACTCCGTTTAACCAACCTCCTGCCATGGCTTACATGTGCTCGACATCGTCCGGGATGTCATAAAACGTTGGATGACGGTACACCTTATCGTCAGAAGGAGTGAACAAAGGATCTTTTTCATCAGGTGAACTCGCCGTAATTTCTTCCGATGGAACCACCCAGATGCTGATGCCTTCGGAACGTCTTGTATAAACGTCTCTCGCGTTTTTAATGGCCATATCAGCATCGGCAGCATGTAAGCTTCCAACGTGTTTGTGGGATAGGCCGTTTTTACTTCTGAGAAAGACTTCCCAAAGTTTCCAATTTGATTCACTCATAGCGGTAGCGGTTAGGTATTAAGCAGCTGAGGCGTCGCCTTCTTTGCGTGCTGCTTGTTTTTTAGCGTAGGCATTGGCAGCTTCACGCACCCAAGCACCTTCTTCGTGCGCTTTTACGTGGTGAGCGATACGTTCCTTGTTGCAAGGGCCATTACCTTTAATTACATCGTAAAATTCAGCCCAATTGATTTCACCGAAGTCATAATGACCGCGCTCCTCGTTCCATTTTAAATCTGGATCAGGAATAGTCAAACCTAGGTATTCTGCCTGTGGAACTGTTTTATCTACAAATTCTTGACGAAGGGTATCATTGCTTTTACGCTTGATCTTCCACTTCATGCTCTGCTCAGAATTTGGGCTGTTATCGTCAGAAGGTCCAAACATCATCAGCGAAGGCCACCACCAACGGTTCAAACTTTCTTGAGCCATTGCTTTTTGTTCAGGAGTCCCTTGGGCCAATTTCATCACGACCTCATACCCTTGTCTTTGGTGGAAGCTTTCCTCCTTACAGATTTTTACCATCGCACGAGCGTAAGGACCGTAAGAGGTTCTTGTCAGCATCACTTGGTTTTGGATAGCAGCGCCATCAACCAACCAGCCGATAGTGCCCATATCCGCCCATGATGGGGTAGGGTAATTAAAAATGGAGCTGTATTTCGCCTTGCCGCTTTGTAGGTCGGCAATCATTTTTTCTCTTGGTTCTCCCAGTGTTTCTGCTGCAGAGTACAGGTAAAGACCGTGACCCGCTTCATCCTGCACCTTTGCGAGCAAAATTAATTTTGCACGTAGCGATGGCGCTCTGGTGATCCAGTTGGCCTCAGGTTGCATCCCAATGATTTCACTGTGGGCATGCTGAGAAATTTGGCGGATGAGGGTTTTGCGGTACTTTTCAGGCATCCAGTCCTTAGGCTCTACCTTGTTTTCGGCGTCCACGTAGGCTTGGAATTTATCCTCTAAAGAAACGTTGGTTCCCATATTCTGTGTATTTGGTTGCTTACAAAGTTAAAACACAACAAGGTATCTCCTGTTATGGTTTAAAAATGGGGCTTACCTTTACCCTTCAAATTACGAAACATGTTGAAGTTTTTCAAGAAAAAGAAAGATGAAAAGCCGTCGCTAATGGCGGAATCGGTCAAATCTACAGATACATCATTTTACCCATTAACTATCTCTGAAGTACGCAGAGAGACTGAGGATGCAGTGAGCATTGCCTTCGATGTTCCAGCAGAAAACAAGGATAAATTCACCTTTTTACCGGGCCAATACCTCACCTTAAAAACGGACATTTCCGGTGAGGAGGTGCGCCGTTCATATTCAATCTGTGCAGCCCCAAGTGATGGAGAATTACGCGTGGCAGTAAAAGAAATTGAAGGCGGAAAGTTCTCAACGTATGCAAATCGCGAGTTAAAAGAAGGCATGATCTTAGAATCTATGCCTCCTATGGGGAACTTCAAATGGGAACCTACTGGTTCGGCTTCTCATGTTGTGGGTTGGGCTGCAGGTTCAGGTATTACGCCTATAATGTCTATTGCAAAAACAGTTTTAGAAAGCGACTCAAGCAGCACTTTTACCTTGTTTTACGGTAATAAGAACAGCAATAGCATCATCTTCAAGGATGCTTTGGAGGATCTTAAGAACACCTATGTTGATCGTTTAGAAGTACACCACATTCTAAGCCGTGAGGATCAAGGTAGCGACGTCACTAAGGGCCGTATCGATGGAGAAAAGGTCAAGGCGTTTAATGAGAAATTCTTTGAAGTAGGTAGTACCACCGCGCATTTCTTGTGTGGTCCTTTAGGCGTGATTGAAAGCGTTACTGAGACCTTGGAGTCGCTTGGTACACCAAAAGAGAAAATCCATTTTGAACTGTTCAACACGACCTCAGCAGGTGCAGCGAAGAAAGAAGTTACTTCTACAGTGTCTGGAGCTTCTGCTGTAACAGTGATTTTGGACGGTGAGGAAACGCACTTTGAAGCAACAGGTAAGGAGTTCATTTTGGATGCAGCTTTGGATGCTGGCGCAGATGTTCCTTACGCATGTAAAGGTGCAGTTTGTTGTACTTGTCGTGCTAAGGTCTTGGAAGGATCTGCCGAGATGGTTATGAACTACGCACTTGTTGACGATGAGGTGAAGGACGGTTACATTTTAACCTGCCAGGCACACGCTACAAGCGACAAGGTAGTAGTGAGCTTCGATGAGTAAGAGCAGCCCAAGAAAGAACGGCGTGAGCGATGAACCTGGACCGTCGTTTCATGAAAAGAAGCCGAAAAACACCAAGGACTACAACATTGGTAAAGGCGCTAAAAAGCGCATGAACAAGGCTAAAAAATACGGTACTGGCGGCCGTAAAAGGAAATAAAAAAGCCCGGCT
>JAAZVU010000011.1 GCA_018623275.1 Flavobacteriales bacterium | reverse complement strand
TCCTATGGGGGTCTAAACGTACTGGTCCTGATTTGCACCGCATTGGCGGTAAATACCCGGACAGTTGGCATTACTACCACATGAAAGACCCTACAATTATGTCTCCAGGCTCTATCATGCCGCGTTACCCGTGGTTACTTGAAAATGCTTTGGATTTCGAATCGATTCCACCAAAGATAGAAGCCATGATCACACTGGGTGTGCCATATACCGCAGAGACTGCAGAAAATGCTGCCACTATTGCCCAGACCCAGGCTGAGAAGATTGCAGATAACTTGAATAAGGACGAGAATATTGAAGCATTCCCAGAGGATGAGATTATCGCCTTGATTGCCTACCTGCAACGATTGGGAACAGATATTAAAACCGCTGAATAATGTTGAAGTTTATCAAACACAGTATGCTGGGCATGGACGATGCTGCCTTTTACCCAATGCTCGCTTTGCTACTATTCGGATCATTCTTTTTGGGGTGGCTTATCTACACATTGATGATGCCAAAATCGGACGCAGAGCACTTTGCCAATATTCCTCTAGACCACACAGAATCTAAAACTGACCAACATGAATAAGAAGTTTTTCACCCTATTACTCATCGCAGCCCTACCGTTGTTTGGGGCGATGGCCTACATGAGAATGCCTGATGAAGCCGTTGTCGATTTATTGGCCGATGGAACGAATTGGCTCATCTTCCTTCTTGTTGTGCTCATTTTTATCTCAGCACTGCGAATGTTCTCGTATTTGAACCAATTGCAGGACATGATTTTGGGACAGCAAGCTGAAGAAGCTGGTCTATCAGAGGAAGAAATTCCTTCTAGAGTGAGCTGGTGGTCAAATTTCTACGCTCAGATGACAGATGCCGTGCCAGTAGAAAACGAAGAGCAGATCATGACCGACCACGAATACGATGGGATCATTGAGCTAGACAATAACCTACCTCCTTGGTGGAAGGCTGGGTTCTATCTAGGAATTGTCTTCGCTGTGATTTACTTGATGCGTTACCACGTCCTTCAGCTTGAGCCTTTGAGCGCAGAATCGTACGCTATCGAAATGCAAGAGGCCGAGGAGAGCATCAAAGAATACTTGGCCACAGCCAAAGATTTGGTAGACGAAAACAATGTACAATACCTAACGGATGCAGCAGCGCTGAATAACGGTGCTAAGTTGTTCGCCCAAAACTGTGCAGTGTGTCATGCAGCCGATGGAGGTGGTGGTGTAGGTCCCAATCTTACCGATCCTTATTGGAAACACGGCGGGTCGATAGTGGATGTGTTTACTACCATTAAATACGGCGTGCCTACTATGGGTATGATTGCCTGGAAGGACAATCTTCGTCCCGGGGAGCTCCAGGAAGTTGCGAGCTTCGTCCTAAGTATACAGGGAGAGACTCCAGCAAATCCAAAGGAAGCAGAAGGAGAGTTGTACATTCCAGCAGGCGATGAGCTTGCTGCTGTAGAGTAGGGAGGTATGATCCAAGAAGAAAGCTTTAGAGATACCATAGCAACGGTTAACGAAGAAGGGCGTCGCAATAGAATTTTCCCAAAACGTGTGACGGGAAGGTTTGCTTTAGCACGCAAGTACGTCGCTTGGATACTCTTGGTATTTCTTTTCACTGCGCCGTGGATGACTGTAGGAGGCCAGCCCTTACTTCTATTGGATGTATTGGGACGGAAATTTGTCCTCTTTGGTCAGATCTTCCGGCCTGCAGATACCTTCATATTTGTGCTCCTAATGATATCGGGTGTGCTCAGCGTTATTGTATTTACAGTGGCCTTTGGTCGCATATTCTGTGGTTGGATCTGTCCACAAACTATATTCTTGGAGCAAGTTTTTCGCAAAATAGAATATTGGATAGAAGGAGATAGGAACCGCCAGATAAAGCTTCAAAAGCAACCATGGAACTTCGAGAAGATCTGGAAGAAGAGCACTAAAAACATATTGTTTTACCTAGTTTCTTTTGCAGTTTCGAATGTCTTTTTGCAGTACTTGGTTGGTGTCGATCGCTGGAAGCTTTATTTGCAGGAAGGACCTATGCAGCACTTTGGGACATTCTCTGCGATTGTGATTTTCTCTTTGGTTTTTTATCTGGTCTTCGCCTGGTTTAGGGAGCAAGCTTGCATTGTGGTATGTCCTTATGGAAGATTACAAGGTGTCATGCTCGATAGAAATTCGCTAGTCATTATCTACGATTGGATCCGAGGAGAACCAAGAGGAAAAGGCAAACGCAAGGAGCAAGATGAGAAAGGAGATTGTGTCGATTGTGGTCTCTGCGTTCAGGTATGCCCCACGGGAATAGACATCCGCAACGGTACACAGCTTGAATGTGTGAATTGTACAGCCTGTATAGACGTATGTGATAGTGTAATGCACAAGATTGGCAAGCAGGAAGGTTTGATCCGGTTCGATTCTCAAAACGGTGTCGAGCAGGGGCGTAAGACCATATTCACCACACGGGTATATGCCTACATAGGAATCCTGGCAGTCCTATTGTCCATTGTTACGAGCCTTCTTCTCACTAGAAGTGAGGTAGAGACCATAGTGCTTCGTATGCCGGGTAAACTGTTTGAGCGGGTCGAGGGAGATATTGAAAATATTTACAACTTCACCTTAATCAATAAAACCGACGAGGCAAAATCACTGAATTTCGAACTTCTTGATCAAAACGGTGCCATCGAAACCACAGGAGGAAGCATCATTGCTTTGAGCCCAGAAGAAATCAAGCATGGAGCATTAATTATACGCATACCAGAACAAGCGCTGAGCGCAGAAAAGACCGAATTGAAGATTGGGGTGTATAATTCTAGTAATGAGGTGGTTGAGGTTGTGAAGACAAACTTTTTAGGGCCGCGAAAAAGAAAGAAACGATGAAATTTAATTGGGGACACGGGATCGTATTGGCATTGTTGCTATTCATGTTATCCATGGCATATGCCGTGTACAAAAGCATGAAAAACGATTATGTTTACGAGAGCAAGAATTACTACCAGGAGAGTGTCGTTTATGATGAGGTGCTTGCTGCCGAGCAATGGGCAAACACTCTGATTGGAGATACAAGCTGGCATCGAACGGGAGATGAGTATCTACTCAACCTTCCCTTTGTCCCAGATTCAGCTAGTTGTAGGTTAAAGCATCCCGTTAAGAGCGAATTCGACCATAATTTTAAACTTCAGCTTGCTTCACCAGGAGTAAGAATCCAATTGAACCCGGAATTAAAAATGGGTGTGTACTGGAATCTAGAATTGACCTTTTACCATGAGGGAAGAAAAGGAATGATCCGCAGGCCATGGAAATACTAGGGTTAATAGCGACTACTTTTCTCCTTGGCCTAGGTTCGAGCGGACACTGCGTATTGATGTGTGGTCCTGTTCAAGCGACCTGGTTAGGGAAAGGTAATCGATCTTCAAATCTCAGTTATTTCACGGGAAAGTTCATTTCCTACACTGTAATAGCGCTACTTTTCGGGCTATTATCCAGTGCTTTGCCACTTCAGAAATTTTCCAGTAACGCTACAATGATGATCGGCATCAGCTTGGTAATGGGATCTTCAATGTACTTGTTGGTAGAATTATTTTTCCCTAAATCATGGAGTGCTGTTTTGCTGAGGTTCTCATCCTTAGCAGGTCGTACTTTTGGGTATAAAAGGTTTTTCTTCTTTGGACTCATTAATGGGTTTCTCCCTTGTGGAATGGTGTGGATGGCGGCATCAGTAGCCAGTGCTTCTGAGAGTGCTGTGTTTGTACCGGCACTCATGTTGGTCTTTTTGTTAGGCACCATACCAGCGCTTTTTGGGGTCCAATTTCTTCAATCCCTTATTGGTCGCATCGCCTCTTCTGTTGGAATTGTGAAAATGCCAAAATGGGCCCTGCCTCTGATAGTACTTGCCTTAGGGGTCTTTTTGACGCATAGAGGATACTCTTTTCAAAACGAATTAATGCTACCACATGCTGCCCATGAGGCCAGCGTCTTATGTGAGCCATAAAAAACCCCGCTATTTCTAGCAGGGCTCGTCAATCGAATCTCTAAGAGAGCGTCATTCATGAAGTACTAAAAGAGGGTTTTTATGGGTCAATGCTAATCGCTTCGTGGCACTGCTGTGGAATAGACTCTTCAAAGGATTGCGTTTGTGGTGTACTGCAACAGTCAAATCGCCATTCAAGAACTCAGCACTCTCCGTAATTCCTCCGATGATATTCTTGTGATAGATCTCGTGCAATTGCATTTCCTCAAAGATGCCTGCATCGACATCCTCCGCATTTTTAACCACTTTGATCGCCTGTGCATTTAACTGTAGAGATTCTTTTATATCCTTCCACTTAAGTTTAACTGAATCTTCCAAAGGCTCTCCGTCGGTGGCGAAAAGAGCGTTTTTTAACGGAAATGCAAACTCGGCATCTTCTGGTAACAAGAAGACAGGGACATCCAAAGCATTCACGATATGACTGGCATTAGTGCCTAATTGATGATCAAGCCAATCTTGTTCTCCTTTTGTGGCCATGACTACCCATATGTTACTCTTGTCCTTTGAAAGCTTTTGAAGCGCCTCCTTCAATGGATATGCAGTGACCATGTTTTGACAAGGAATGTTGCTAGGTACTTTTGCTACCAATTCCTCCATAGCTTCTTCAGCATTCTTTTGAAGCAATTCCGTAAGGGTCGAGGAGAAGGTTTCTCCAGTGTGAGGAATGGCATAACTATGAACAGGCATTAACCCTGCATCAATACTATGTGCAAGACCTATGGCAAAGTCCATGGCCTTGTTTGAGAGATCGGTAAAATCTACGGGTACTACAATTGTCTTCATGTCTATGACTATTAAGGGTTCATATCTCTAAAGTAGTAGAGCCCTCAGCCAAAAGCGTTGACAATTATCAGCTAATCAGAATTTTACTGCAGATTTGCAACCTTTTGCCAGGGCCCTGCATTGATGCAAGAAATGCCTTCTTTTTGAAGTTGTGCCGCAACACCTGCAGCTCGAGCGCCACTTCTGCAACAAAGGATAATGGTTTGCTTTTGTTTAGAGAGCTTCGCCATTTGGCTACCAATTCTCTGGACCGGAATGTTTACAGCGCCTTTCGCGTGACCGCCTTGGAATTCTCCAGGAGTTCTAACATCAACGATCATTGCTCCTGAAGCTAACAACTCTTTGATTTGAACGGATTTTTTGCCTCCGCCGAAAAGCATGCTTAATAGTCCCATTTTCTAATGTTTTGCTCGAAGATAGAAGGCTCGCTATAGAGCAGGTGTGACCCAGCACACAGTTTAGAGTAAATGATCCGCAGCAACTGAAGCTACCTGAATGTTTTGCTTGGTATTCATCGTATACCCCAGACCTAAAATCCAGCCTTTTACCATGGGTATGAGCTTGTGCGATTTGTATTCCTCATTCTCGTTGTAATCCACATCTATGGTAATGGGCTGATATACACCATTCTCCTTGAGGTATTCTGCGACCTTAATACTGTCTTCTGCTTCCTTAAAAAGTCGGGTAATCATGTCGCTGATGATGGGCTCTCTCTTTTTAGTGAGGATATAGTGCACTCCCTTTCCGGGATGGCGAAAGGCAACTACTGTCGCATAGACGCTCGAGCCGCCGATGTTTTGAGAATCAGTGCCCACACTTAAAATAGCGCCCTGATGTTCCTTCAAATACGCTTTCACGTACGAGGCTAAATCACCTACGGGAGTTCCATCAAGTTTCCGATATTGCGCATCCATCGACCTAAAGTTCAAAAATGTTTAGCAGAGAGGAAAAAAAACAACTCAATACTTTGTTCTTTCAACGCTTCACGCGTCACATGAGTTCACACAAAAGTGTCGGTGGAGGTGGAAAGAAATGGGAAGCTTATAAAACTGGGGTTAAGGGAGTGTATTTCCGCATGCTAACTATGCCCAAGGTAGCTTTGGCTATTGATGTCCAATTCAAGGATGAGGAAATTCGGGAGCTCATTTTTGATCAGTTCACTGAATTGGGACGCTTATTAGCCGCAGAGTGGGGGGAAGAACCTCTTTTTGAGAGACACACCTTATACGGTAGTGGAGAGACTATTTCACGCATTTCCGTTACACTGGAAGGCGCCTATTTTTTTGACCAAAATCAGTGGCCAGAAATCATGAATTGGTACGAGCAAAGGCTGGTAGGTCTTGATAGCTTCTGGGAGACGGTGGGTGATATTGTTAAAGAGCTCGCCCGCTAATCAACAACAGATTTCAGCACCCTTAATTTATGGGTGTGCTTACCCAACTCATCATTATAGATGCCGCTATGATCAAGAGTATCTATTCTCACGCGACCTGAGGCGTGAATGATCTTATAATCTTCAAGGACAATTCCAACGTGAACGATGTTGCCCTCAGCATTGTCGAAAAAGGCTAAATCGCCCGGCTGACACTCTTCCAAAAAACTCAAGGTGATGCCCTTCTTGGCTTGTTGAGAGGCATCTCTAGGCAAGTAAATTCCATTCATACGGTAAACCATCTGCGTAAACCCACTACAGTCAATCCCAAAGGTCGTTCTGCCTCCCCAATAGTAGGGTGTCCCTAAATAGTCTAGGGCAGTTTTCTTGAGTGTTTCGCGTTCTCTTTTGCTTTCGTGCAGCATGCCGTCAAACATGAACGTGTTCTCGCCAATAGTTAAGTTAGACCCCTGTAAATCAGGTAAACAAGCGCCTTTGGTTAAAGAAAAAACTTGTCCACATTCATCGGTGATTTGACCAGCCACTGCGCCCTGGAAGTACTTCGGTGCTGTACGCAGTCCTTCAAATACCTCGGCACTAATTTCTTTACACATCTGAGGGTCAATCCAACCTTCATAACCATCGTGTTGAAGTCGAATTTTCACCCACTTTGGCTTGCTTTCTACGATCTCAAATGCCTCCCCAAAAAGTACAACATTGACCATCTCACTGCGGTCAGAAGGTTCGGCTCTCATGGGAGTAGAGGAAAGAAAAGCGAATGCGTATTTGGCTGTGCTCATAATTCAAAAATAGCGAAGTGAATTTTGGGCGTCTACAGACACCACAATATTTATGCACAAAAAAAGCCCCGATAACATGCTGCTACCGGGGCGTTATGATAGTGAGGTATCGTTAAAGTCGTTCAATAACTAGTGCAGATGCACCACCACCACCATTACAAATGGCTGCGGCACCAATTTTACCGTCGTTTTGCTCAAGCACTGAAAGTAGGGTGTTTACTATACGAGCACCTGAAGCACCTAGTGGATGGCCGATGCTTACAGCACCACCATTAACATTCACTTTGGCAGCGTCTAGTCCAAGAATTTTCATGTTGGCCAAACCAACTACAGAAAAGGCCTCGTTAAATTCAAAGAAATCCACTTCATCTTGGCTAATTCCTGCTTTAGCCAACGCCTTTGGCAATGCTTTGGCAGGGGCGGTAGTAAACCATTCCGGCTCGTGGGCGGCATCTGCATACCCAGTAATCTTAGCCATAGGTATAAGGCCCATTTCAGCTGCTTTATCCGCACTCATAATAACCATAGCACAAGCTCCGTCATTGATGTTAGATGCATTTGCAGCTGTGATAGTCCCGTCTTTTTTAAACACAGGTCTTAGCGTTGGTACTTTATCATGTCGCACCTTCGAGAAATCCTCATCAGTATCTACGATAATATCATCTCCTCTGCGCTGTGGGACAGCAACAGGAACAACTTCATTGGCATACTTGCCGGCTTCCCACGCGGCCGCACTGCGCTTGTAACTCTCTAGTGCGAAGGCATCTTGATCTTCACGGCTGAAATTGTGCTCGGAAGCACATAATTCTGCGCACAGACCCATGTGTTGGTCGTTATACACGTCCGTCAAACCGTCATTTACCAGTCCGTCTACCAATGGTGTATTTCCCAGTTTCACACCGTTGCGGCTGCTCATTAAATAATGAGGTACTGCACTCATATTCTCCATTCCTCCGGCTACAACGATATCTGCATCTCCGGCTTTAATGCTCTGAGCTGCCATCATTATTGCCTTCATCCCTGAAGAACATACTTTGTTGATGGTGGTACAAGGTACGTGGTCACCAATTCCCGCAAAAATCGCAGCTTGGCGTGCTGGTGCTTGACCAATCCCAGCCTGTAGCACATTGCCCATGAGTACTTCTTCTACATCCTTTGGTTGAATTCCCGCTCTTTCAATGGCCGCAGAGATGGCCGTTGCGCCTAGTTTTGGCGCACTAATCCCGCTCAATGCACCTCCGAAACTGCCAATAGGCGTTCGAACAGCACTAACGATGACTACTTCTTTCATAAGTTCTGTAATGTATTTGGTTCTGTGTTTAAAAACACACCTCTAAACTACTAAATTGGTCCCTAGAAACGGCAATTTTAACATGAAAGCACCGAATTGGTTTAAAATATCTGAACAATGGATTTATTATGCGCTTATTGCCGCAATAGCCAGTATCCTAATTTTCCTCAGTATTCCCAGCGGTGCTCAGTTTCAATATGATTATCGTCTAGGACAAATTTGGCTTGGTGAAGACCTTGTCGCTCCTCAAGATTTTGTGCTGCCAAAGACAGCAGAAGAATTCGAAGCCGATCGATTGTCTCTCATAGAGAACAAGGACTTGTATTACGATTATCACTACCGAACAGGGGAGTGGCTTACTAATACCAACATAGATTCTTCGCTCCACGGAGAGCTAGAGAATTGGCAGAAAAGGGGAGTGGTACTCAACAAACCTGCGGTAAACCACCGACTCTTCCTCACTGACGGGACTCAGTTGGAACTTGCAAATGCCTGGACACCAGCGTCATTGAGTGCGCAATATGGACTTCAGGAAGAATTGGTTCTTTCACCAACCTATTCGCTCAACGCCACAAAAACGGATAGCGCGTTGCAAGCGAAACTAGCATTGCTTTCTTCGAACAAAGGACTCATTACTCAGGGAACGACCATTATCACCCAAGGGACGGCAATTACCGAACAAAAATTTGAGACCCTCAGCGCTTTAGAACGCAGCTACGACCGCACGAACAGTGATCTTGGAGCACTGTCCAAGCTAGGTGCAGCGCTGTATATAGTTTTGGTTTTCACAGGACTGGCTTTCTTCCTTAGACTACACTACAGCAACGTTCTTGCACACAGTTCGTCCTTGAACTTATATATGTTCACCTTCACCTCCGGGGTAGTCCTTGCATTACTCTTGGAATCCTTTACCTCTTTAAGTGCACTCGCGGTACCGCTACTCATGGTGCCTGTAATCATCCGAAGCTTCTTTTCAGATCGATTAGCGCTCTTCACGCATACCATTATGTTGGTGGCCTTAATGCCTTTTGTGAGCGGCACAGTTCCCTTTATCACGGTCCAATTCTCCGCTGGTCTCATTACCCTCTTCTTAATCCGAGGCATCTATAAGCGTAGCCAATTGGTTCAAAGTACCTTCCAAATCATGTTGGTGCTTCTTTTGGTGCACCTATCCATCCACCTCATTCGCGAGGCCGATTGGACCCCATCTAGCGCATTGCCGGTCTTGTATTCACTGGGCGGAACGCTCATCTTGCTCTTTATCTTTCCGCTCATCTACTTCTTCGAACGCACATTCGGTGTAGTTAGCGATCTAACTCTCTTAGAGCTGAGCGACACGAATAGCCCATTATTAAAACGTCTCTCCAAGGAAGCGCCAGGTACCTTCCAGCACACCATGCAAGTAGCCAACCTTGCAGAATTTGCCACCGAAATAGTAGGAGGGAACACCCTCTTGGTACGCACGGGCGCCCTGTATCACGACATAGGGAAAATCGCCAACCCGCAATACTTCACAGAAAATCAAAGCTCCACGACTTCGCCACACGAAGAATTGAGCTACCTAGAGAGCGCAGAAATAATTATTGGTCACATTAACGACGGAATAGAATTGGCCAAGAAGTACAAGCTCCCAGATATTGTTATAGATTTCATCCGTACACACCACGGTACCTCTCGGGTAGAATACTTCTATCGCAAATACAAGGAAGATCATCCGGATGCCGATCAATTCGACCAGTTCCAATACCCAGGACCGAAGCCTTTCTCTAAAGAAACTGCCATTGTTATGATGTCTGATGCGGTCGAAGCTTCCACACGAAGTATTCCGGATAAGACTGAAAAGAACCTCTCAGAAATGATCGATAGGGTCATTGGGCACCAATTATCTACCGGTCAATTCGACAATGCAGAAATAACTATGAAAGAAATTAACACCATCCGTGAGGCCTTTAAACGCTTTATACGAGGCGTTTACCACGTGAGAATTTCTTACCCCGATGCGGAAGAGTAAATTACTTGCAATTATTTCCTCAAATTATCTTGCGCAAAAAGATTTCTAGTATAAATTTGCGCACCCTAACGGAAAGGTGGCAGAGTGGTAATGCAGCAGCCTGCTAAGCTGTGGTCGCGAACGCGTCCCCTGGGTTCGAGTCCCAGTCTTTCCGCGAAGAAAGTTGCATTAAGTTCGGGAAGTGGCGCAGGTGGTAGCGCATCTGGTTTGGGACCAGAGGGTCGCAGGTTCGAGTCCTGTCTTCCCGACAAAGCCAAAACAGGATCCTTCGGGATCCTGTTTCGGCTAAAGCAATTTTTATAAATTACCAACCACGGTAACTGGTTTGGACTCGTAGCTCAGCTGGATAGAGCATCTGCCTTCTAAGCAGACGGTCGCAGGTTCGAATCCTGCCGGGTTCACGAGAAAAGCAAAACCCCGGATGCGAAAGCGTCCGGGGTTTTTTCATTTGAACCTGTTGCCAAGCTTGCTTGAGCATAAAGTGTTAAATGAAAAAAAAACATCTGCCCCACGACAGTGGGGGTAGGGGTTGTAGATCACTTATCCGTGTGCCCCGTGCATGATCACACAGTAATCCTGCCGGGTTCACGAGAAAAGCAAAACCCCGGATGCGAAAGCGTCCGGGGTTTTTTGTTCCATCCAATTCTAACAAGTATTACTCTCTAAATACTAGGTGTGTTTTGAACACGAAGCCTTTGTTGATTTGACGACAATTTTGGTGTATTTCTCTTGAGCATATGATTTTTTTTTGCTCAAAATGTTGAGAAATCCATAAATATCAGCAAGAAACGACTCAACATAACCAAGGCAACAACGTGTTCTAGATGCCTTTCTTCATATTTCTAAGTCATTGGATTACAATTGATAGCATCAATATTGTTAATAACTTTTTGCCGAGCATCGCGGGGGATAACCACTACCTGTCAATAAGACCTCTACAGCCTAATCAGGACAGACCCAAATTCAGGTCAAATTCTTTGCATTAGCAGACAACTTTTCCAATCTTAGGGGCTTGCTTAACTAAAAATGCTTTGATAGCTATGAAAAAATTATTACTCAGATTGACACTTGCATTGTCGGCTGTGTTGTTTACAACGCAATCCTATGCACAGTGTACGGTTCTTACCGGCCCGTACTCTGAGGATTTCGAATCCTATTCCACAGGATCGTCCTCAAACCCGGGTGAGCCGCCTTGTTGGAAGTATTACGAGTCCAACGCAATTACTTCTTTTGCGTATCCTTATGGTTACCTTAGAAGTTCTACGTTTTATTCAAACAGTGGATCGCAATTCTTGTACTTGTACAAATCGTCTTCTTCAACTTGGACAGGAGATTCAGCGGCATTCATGTCACCTAAGTTTGATTTATCAGCGGGTAACTATGAAGTAAAATTCTTCGGAAGAGGTCTAACATCTTCATGGTCTACTTACGTAAATAAAGTTTACGTTGGTGTTTCAGATTCTGCGGGAAGCACATCGTCTATTACTGTAGTCGACACTCTGGAGCTTTCTAGTGCTACTTACAGCGAGTTCACTGTGGACTTATCTACTACTGCTGGTGTAGGTACTGGAGATTCTCGTGTTGTCTTTATGATGATTGCAGATGGAAGTACAGGATATGCCTACATTGATGATGTTCGTATCCGTGTTAAGAATTCTTGTAATGATGTTACCAACCTTTCGGCAGTTACTTCAGCGAACGGTGTTAGTTTGTCGTGGGATGGTGATGTTGCGCATACCTCTTACACGATCGAATACGATACTGCAGGCTTTACTCCAGGTAACGGAACAACTTTAACAGTTACTTCTGACTCAACGGAAATCACAGGTTTAACACCAGTTACGAATTATGACTTCTATGTTACAGGTAACTGTTCTGCTACTAGTTCGAGCTATGCTGTTAAGGCCTCTGCATTCTCGCCTTGTGCGGCTCTGGCCACTCCTTATTTAGAGAATTTCGATGCGACCGCTGCCGGTAGTTCTTCGAATCCGTCTTTACCACAATGTTGGGAATACTATACAGGCGTTTCGAACGGAAGTAGTTTTGCAACTTATCAATACACATACTCTTCTACTTGGTCTCCTGGTTACTCAGGTTCGAACTCACTCTACATGAATTCAGGTTCAAGTGCATCGTACATAGGAGACACTTCTATTTCGATGACTCCGGAAATTCAAGGCCTGGATTCAGCGACTAAGATGATTGAGTTCTACGGAAGAGCAGGTTCTTCATTTTATGATGGCGAGTTTTACTTAACATTTGCTAATGCAAATGGCGACGTAAGTTCTATTCGAATTATCGACACGATTAAGTTGAACAGCACTTCTTGGGAGAAATACACGGTATATCTAGATGGAGCGCAGACTGGTGAAGCACGCGTGGGCTTCATGATGATTTGTGATGGTGCATACGATTATTTGTATTTGGATGATATCAACTTCTTAGATATCCCACCATGTCCAGAACCAATTGCGTTTTCATTGACCTCTGCTACAAGAACATCGGCAACACTTGCTTGGTCTTCCTCGTCAGCTGCATTCGATATTGAGGTAGGTCCAATGGGCTTTGCTCAAGGTACTGGTACGACCTACACGTCGTCTACGTCTAGCGTTACTGCTACAGGCTTGACTCAGAACACTTACTACGATGCTTACGTACGTGCGAACTGTACGTCTACTGGCGATGGAACTTCTGCATACGTAGGTCCATTTACATTCAAGACAGAATGTGGTTGGTTTGCTTCACCATTAACTGAAACGTTCGGTTATTCCGATGGTTCTGGTAACTCATCTAACCCAGATATGCCAGATTGTTGGGATCTATTCAAGCAGAGTACATCTTCTAGTACTTATGCAAATGTTGACTTCTCATCATGGAGTGGTAACCAAGCAACGGACAGTTCTTACTTGTACTTGAGAAACTACTTATCTTCTTGGGCTGGTGGTAACGTAGGTGATACCATTGCCGCGATCTTACCAATGATGACGGATTTGTCAAACGGTGATCAACAAGTATTGATTAATGCGAAAGGCATAAGTACATCAGCTGCTTACGGTAATGAAGTTGCAATTGGTACAGTAGATTCTACTGGTGATATGTCAACGTTATACATTGCTGATACTTTAGCATTGACTTCAACTTACGATGATTACACGGTAGATTTAGACGGTGTACCTTCGAATGCAGCTCGTGTAGTGCTTGTAGCATTCGGTTACCAGGCAACTGGTTATACTTACGGTGGTAACGGTGGTTACATTGATGAAGTGACTGTACGTCAGGCTCCTCAATGTCCAGAAGTATATGATGTAGTTGCTACTGCAACTTCTGATACATCTGCTGTAATTACTTGGGGCGATAGCTCAGTGGTAGATGAATACCTAGTTGACTATGGTCTTGCAGGCTTTACTCAAGGAACAGGTGTTTATGATACTATCGTAGGAACGAGCTGGTCGAGCAACATGCTCATGGACGGCGAGACTTACGAGTTCTACATTCAGTCTGTATGTTCTGCAATGGGTGTGAACTCTCCATGGTACGGTCCAATTACATTGGATATGCCATGTTCACCTACTTCAATTCCATTTGCAGACGGATTTGAGAACAAGCCAACTACTTACGGTAATTCAACGAATCCGAACTTACCGGATTGTTGGACTTATAGCGTAAATGCTAACCCTGGTAACTCATACTCATACGGTTCTACTTCGACTTGGGGCTCGGCTTATGCTGGTACAGGTTATGTGTACAACCGTCAAAGTAACGTTGCTGGTGATACAGTGGTTGTATCGTTGCCAATGATTGAGAACTTGGCTTCAGACGGAGCTGTATTGAAGTTCTGGGCGAGATTGTCTTCAACATTCTATCAAGGTCAGATGGCAGTTGCTACTACTGGTACGATGGGTGATTACAAGACTGCTGCTGTTGCTCAAAACATGAACGTTTCTTCGAATACTTACCAACAGTATTCCGTGTACTTGGATTCAAACGTAGTGCCATCGGGTGCTCAGCGTCCAGCGTTCTTGTTCTATTCTATTGACGGTTCTTACAACTACATCTACTTAGATAGTGTAGAGGTTGAGGCATTGCCATCGTGTGTTGCTTATAACTTCATGGAGAACAACGTAACAGATACTTCTGCAGATCTATCTTGGAGCTACACAGGAAATAATTCATTCAACTTGGAGTACGGTCCTACAGGATTTATCCAAGGTACAGGTACAGGTGCTCAGGCAGGTACTACGGTATCTTCAATTACAGCGCCTTACTCACTGTCTGGTCTGAGCCCAAATACTACTTACGATTACTACGTAGAAAATGCGTGTAATCCAGGTACGTGGTACGGTCCATTTACATTCACTACAGAATGTACTGGTCCATTGGCTGCAGGTACTTACACCGTAGGTGCAACAGGTGACTTCGCTACATTAGATAGTGTGATGAGTGTATTGAACGTGTGTGGTATCGGCGGTGCAGTAACCTTCGAATTCCAAGCAGGTGCGCACAGCTCATCTCAAGCGATTGGTGAAATCAACGGTTCTTCAGCAACCAATACGATTACCTTTAAAGGTGGTGCTGGAGCAGATACTATTACAGTAGGTTCTGATGCAGCGTTCGTACTAGACGGTGCCAAGCATATGTCTTTCGAAGATTTATATATCTACGCACCAGGTAGTAAGGGTTTCCGTTTGAATGGAACAGAAGACATTACTATAGATGGTAATACTATCGAGGTTGGAGTGACAACATCGTCACTATCAAACCCAATCTTAGCTTCTGCTAGTTCAACATCGGCTTTCTCTACGACAGTTGAGAAAGATCTAACGATCACCAACAACGAATTGATCGGTGGTTACTATGGTGTACGTATTTACGGTTCATTCTCGGCGAGAAATGAAGACATCACGATTACAGGCAACACAATTAGTGATGCTTACTACTACGGTGTCTATGTATACTACGGTACAAACGTTGAAATTTCTGAGAACATGATGAGTGGATTTGGCTCTAACTTCGCTTACGGTATTTACCCATACCAGGTAGATGGTCTACAAGCGAATAAGAATCATGTTACAGATGCATATAGAGGTATTTGGGCGTACTACACGTCTTCTACTGCCGCTGCAAGCATGACTTCAGAGATCTCCAACAACATGCTAGATGTAAGTAGCTATGGCTTGGCTATCTACTATGCTGATAGTTTAGGTGTATACCATAACACTGCTACAGCTGATTACCCAATCCGTGATTACTACAACGAGGATAATGTTGATATTAGAAATAACATTTTCCAGGGTAGTACTTACGCCTACTACGGTTACCGTTCAGATGCAAGTGTAGATTATAACTTGTACCACGCAACGGGTTCAGATTTCGCTTACGTGTACGATGGTTCAACCTTCAGCTACCCAGATTCATTGGGTGCACTACAAGCTTTGGATACATTGAACAATATGAACTCTGTTGAAGGTGATCCAATCTTCGCTGGTCCTAATGACTTGCACGTATTTGGTCCATTAGCAAACGACGCCGGTGATAACTCAGTAGGTATTACTACGGATATCGACGGAGATACTCGTCCAATGTCTGGTTCAACAGTAGTTGATATGGGTGCTGATGAGTACGATGTAATCAACGACGATGCCGCATTGACTATGTTGGTTAGCCCAAATAGCGGTGTGTGTGGTGACGATAGCTTGATGGTAAGTGTAGAGATCGGTAACTTCGGTTTCAACACATTGACTACTTTAACAGTAAGTGCAGATGTACTAGGTCAAACGTTGACGGCAACTCCAACTGGTTTGTCGATACCATTCGGTGGTAAAGACACGATCATGCTAGGCTATGTAAGTAACTATGTTGGTGGTCCGATGTCTATTGTTGCTTATACAACATTGACAAATGACGGTCGTCCAGATAACGATACGTTGAGTACCTCAGTAATGGTTTCTGATGCTCAGCAAGTCTCAGTATCCTACCCAGACCTTGTCTGTGTTGGTGATGATGCAGTAATGGTCCCAACTCATCCACAATCAGGAATGCTACTATGGATGGCTGGCAATGATACACTATCAATGACTCCAGCCGACTCTGCAGTAACGTTGAGTGGATTGACCATGGATACTACAATTACTGTGAGTTCAGTAAAAACTGAGGAAACGATGAATATGGCTGTACCTACGGGTGGTTATTCTGGTGTAGAGGGTCAAATTTTCACCACTACTCAGGCAGTAACCATTGATAGTGTGACGATCTATCCATTTGCTACTACTGGATCAGAAGTTATAACTGTCTATGACTATGCTACAGGTACGACGTTGCACTCTTCTACGGTGAGCTGGTCTACTGCAGCAAACTATGATTCAGTTCGTGTACCGATCGGTGCTTCTGTAGGAGTTGGAACATATGTTCTATACCGTGGTAACGCTGCTGGCACTTGGAGAGAGCAATATGTTGGCTCAGGGGTATATCCTTACTATAGCTCGGATAGTACTGTAGCTATTACAGGTCAAGTGAATTACAATACATACATGTCGTACTTCTTCGATTGGAAAATCACTGTAGGCGGTTGTGATCGTGAAGACACTACGTTCACTATTGGTATTCACCCAGACCCAGTAGCGATGATTTCAGTTGATACTGCAAATGCTACTATTTCGGCGACTGATTGGACTGCTTCATGGAGTACTTCAGGTACAATGAATGCGGATAGTGTATCTGTAGAGTTCTCTAACGGAACTACTTCAATGGATACCTCAGGTACTGTAACATTCACTGCGAACAACGCTGGTGAGACAGTAACTGTGATCGCTTACGGTCCATGTTCTTCAGATACTGCAACGTTCACATTCGATGTGAATCAGATCAGTGTTGATGAAGACTTCATGAACGGTACATTGAGCATCTACCCGAACCCAACTCGCGGATTGTTCAACGTTGAGTTTGCAACTGAGCAAGCGAAAGATGTTGAGATCTCTATCGTGAACATGGTGGGTCAGGTGATCTCTACTGATGTTGTAGAAGTGAACGGTGTGTACAACAACCAGTTTGATCTCAGCAATGAGTCTGCGGGTGTATACTTCATCACATTCACAACAGATGAAGGCACGCTAACAGAGCGCATTACTGTAGAGTAATCCTAGATTAGTTTAGCATAACTTTGAACCCCGGCCGCAGGCCGGGGTTTTTTAATATATGGAATACAGCAAAGGAGATAGAGTTCGTTTCAAGGATGCTGCGGGATCCGCAGTGGTCACTAGGGTAGAAGGAACTACTATATATGTGGAAGATACTTTCGGATTTGAGCACGGGTATGAACAGCATGAATTGATACCGTTTCAAACCATGGAAGTAGATCATATTCAAGTGAAGGACGAGAAGAGAAAGATTGCTCAGCCAGCGGCACAGCAAGTAGATCGTTTAATCATTGATCTTCACAGCCATGAACTGATAGAAAGTACTTCTGGTTGGACGAAATATGAAATCTTGAATTATCAGTTGGACAAGGCCAGGGCAACTGTCAATGAGGCGAAAAGAAGAAAGGTTTCAAAGGTTTTGATCATCCATGGAAAGGGTAGTGGCCGTTTGAAAGATGAAGTACATCATATGCTTTCGAGAATGGGCGGTTTGAACTATTACTTCGCAGATTTTGCCGATGGCGGATATGGCGCCACTGAGGTACAGATTTTGATTTCCAAGCACTAACTTTGCCATCCGATCTTTGAAATTATTGGTGAATAGTATTTTCCGTGCCTTATCGCTTCGTTTAGAAGAGGAAAGTCTGGACAGCATAGGATAGCGTGCTTCCTAACGGGAAGGCCCTGATTCGTCAGGGACAGCTAGTGCAGCAGAGAGTAGACCGCCTTCGGGTAAGGGTGAAAGGGTGGAGTAAGAGCCCACCGCACTTCAGGTGACTGAAGTGGCTTGGTAAACCTCACGCGCTGAAATGTCATGTATATCGTGTTCCTTTGGACTCGGCGATCCGTCGAGAGCTTGCTGCACGAGGGGTAGGCAGATTGACCCTAATCGTGAGATTAGGGCTAGATAAATGATAAGGGCCCGCAAGGGTACAGAATCCGGCTTATAGCGGAAGGTGTTCACCAGTAATTTTGAAGATCTTTAAACAACTAACCTTTGGCTAAGAGAAAATTCACACTAACCCCCGCCTTTTTAAAAGGCTATGTTGCCGTCTTTCGTGAAAAGGGGTTAAAAGAAGGTATTAAAACTGTAGGTATGCCTGTTGCTTTTGGTCTTTTCATGTTTTTTCTGATCAAAGGGGTGGTGCTCTACATTCTTCTGCCGTACTTGATTGCGAAAGGTGTTTTCAGTGGATAAACTCCTTTTAGCTACATTGCAGTAGTGAAGGAGATTCTTCGAAATAATCAATTCCGTTTATTAAGCATATTCCTGCTCTTAGGGAATGCCTTATTGTTACCTATTACGGCTGATGAAGCTTATTACTATAGTTGGTCTGATCAATTGGCTTGGGGGTATTTTGATCATCCGCCACTCATTGCATGGTTGCTACATCTGACCTCCGATACTACCCTTAGGGTCCCTTTTCTAGTCTTGTCTTTGTTGTTGGTCATTATAGCCAAGGAGAAGACGTTACAGAAATTGCTCTTTATACCAGGGGTGCATCTGTTTTTAGGAGGTGCATTACCAGATACATTAATGGTGGTTTCTGGTTTTCTAGTCCTTCATTCATTTAAAAAATGGGCCAATGCTCCGTATATAGTTAATGCTGCAATTTTAGGAGTATGTGTAGCTGCTCTAGGCTATTCAAAGTTCCATGGTATACTTCTCGTTCTTGCTCTTGCTGTAGGATATTGGAGTATGCGCAAGCAGTGGACGTTGTATGTTTCTATTGCTATTTCAACAGCCCTACTTATTCCATATTTTATTTGGCAATACGATCACCAATGGGTGACGTTTAACTATCATTTTAATGGTCGATTTGCGCTGCCAAGTGTATCTGGACTTCTAGAGTTCACAGCAATTGCGGCATTGCTTTGGTGGCCTTTGGTATTGTTTTTTAGACCACTTCAATTGTGGTCTAAGGTTCTCATATTTAGTGCATTAATCTTGTTTGGTTGGGGTGCCTATAATGGTAGCGCAGAGCTACACTGGCTATTGGTTTTTATGTGGATCGTTCCTTCAATGAAACTTCCCGATTCAAAACGCACTAGAGCGCTAGCCTTTGTTTTAGTAGGGTTACACACGATCATTTGGATTCCTCAGGTCAGTGCGCAGCTCGGCCTGCAGGAGCATTTTAGAGAGGAAATTGGTAAGATAGATTCGGATGAGAAGGTAGTTTTCCTAGATGCTTATCAGGATGCGTCTATATATGAATTGGCCACAGGAAAAGAGAGCTATTCTATTGCACACCCCGGTATTCGTTTGAGCCAGTACAACCTGAAATCTTATCCTTTCGATGGTGAAGAAGTTGTTGTCTTTAATAGAATGGGAATGGGGAATCCGTATTTTGATGGTCCGCTCTTTACTGTTCGCGCTACGTTGTATGATTTATCAGATTTGGACTACCAGTGGGAGGGCTGGACGCTTCGCTTTGAGCCTGAGGATGTACCAAGCGGTTATAATTGGATATTATACAGTTATAGAAATGGCGAAGAGCAGAGTAGGCAACGCTTATGCCGAGGGACGGAGGTGCCCAATGTAAGTTACCAGCAAGGTGTAGATCAATTCTTGACTCTAGAGAAGAACTGGTTGCCTTCAGGGCTTTGGATCCCGTTGCCATAAAAAAAATCCCTTGCAGCTAGGCCACAAGGGATTGTTCTAATCGTCGGTTTGAACTTAATGTCCCAATGCCGCTAGATATCTTTCACTTTCTAGAGCTGCCATACAGCCTGTTCCTGCGGCAGTTACCGCTTGACGGTAGATTTTATCCTGAGCATCTCCACTACAGAAGACTCCTGGGAAGTTAGTTGCGGTTGAATCTGGTTTGGTGATGATGTAACCAGTATCGTCCATATCAATCTGCCCCTTAAAGATGTCCGTATTTGGCTTGTGGCCAATTGCAACGAAGAAACCAGTAGCAGGAATCTCAATTTCCTCTCCAGTTTGGTTGTTCTTCGCTTTAACCGCAGTCAAACCTTTGTCATCTCCCAAGAGATCTACAGTTTCTGTATTCCAAAGTACTTCAATATTCTCAGTAGCCATCACACGGTTTTGCATGGCTTTAGAAGCACGCATTTCACCGCGGCGTACTAGCATGGTTACTTTTGGACAAAGCTTAGCGAGATAAGTAGCTTCTTCAGCAGCAGTATCACCTGCACCTACTACAACCACTTCCTGTCCTTTGTAGAAGAAACCATCACATACTGCACAAGCACTTACACCAAAGCCCATAAATTTCTCCTCTGCCGGAAGGCCTAAATATTTAGCCGATGCACCCGTAGAAATAATTACTGTACGTGCTTGAATTTGTGTGCTCTCGTCGATCGTTAGTGTGTGGTAACCACCTTCTTCCTTGTTGAGTTCAGCCTTAGTCACCAAACCAAAACGTACCTCAGTTCCGAAGCGCTCAGCTTGGTTCTTGAGATCTTCCATCATGGCATTACCATCAACGCCCTTCGCATAGCCTGGGAAGTTATCTACCTCGGTTGTTGTGGTGAGCTGGCCTCCTGGTTGAAGACCCATATACATAACGGGTTTTAAATCTGCGCGAGCTGCGTATATTGCGGCCGTATATCCCGCCGGACCTGAACCTATAATGATGCAATCGTGTTGTTCCATAGTATCCTTGAATTTGGAGATTCAAATTTAGGTGGAATTGGTTCAAAAATCTATTCATCGAAGCTATCTCTAAATAAGTTTTGTTAATGAGTTATAAACCATTTATGAAAAAATCAATTTGGGTCCTTTTAGTCGGCTTTGTCGTTAGTTGTACGCCTACTAAAATTGTCGTTCCTCTAGAAGAAGGACAGGTACAGGTCGGTACCACTTTAGGTCGGCCAAAAATCAACACGGGAAGCTTACCGTTATTAGGGGTTTATGCCGCCAAAGGGGTGAGCGCAAACACCACTGTTTATGGCGCTGCGCAATTAAGCTCAGCACTTTTCGGAGCTATACAGCTGGACGGAGGGGTAGTGAAAGGAATACGCCCTGCTCAAGGTTTTACCCCTGGTTTTAGCTACAGCTATGGCGGTAATCTATTTGTAAGCTCGAGAGATTTTGCAACACGTATTTACCCCGAGGCTGGTGCTAATATGTTCTGGCAAAAAGGTCCACATATTATAAATATCAGTGCAAACAGCTGGGTAGACCCTACTTGGTTTTTAGCCGAATATGGAAGAGGGCAAATTCTGGCACCTTCCTTTGGCGCCGGTTACAGATTGCGCTACAAGTGGCTTGAACTTCAAGCTGAATACAAGATTGTGAATCCTACACGTGAAATTCAGGTCCCTCAAGCATATGTTCCTTCTACATTGGGCCTAGGTGGTCGAGGACTTTACTGGGGTGCAGCGATAAACTTTTAGACTATGAAGAAGATTCTTTACTTAATGGCAATAAGCCTAGGAATGGCTTCTTGTGCAGATATAGGCTCGGCAATGTTCTTTGGTGGAGATGGCGATTACGATTTCTCCAATGACAACTTGGATGCCGCCTACCAGATTGATGAAAGTAAAATTCATTTGTTTACTGTGCCTTCTGATGAGGACACGATTCATGGATTGTTCTTGGGCGACTTCTCACAATTGGAGAACGACACGATTATCTATTATTTGCACGGCAACGGCCCGTCGATGGACGGATTCTGGTCAACGGTAGCAGTATTAGCTAACCTTGGCCAGCAGCATAGATACGGCGTGGTGATGTATGATTACCGCGGGTATGGAAAGAGTACTGGTTCCACTCAAAATGCTGCAACAATGGCGGCAGATTACGATGCAGTCTTGAAATGGATGGAGGATCGCGGCCTAACCTCAGATAGAATGGTAGTTATGGCCAATTCCTTGGGCTCACTCCCAGCAGGGCCAGCCGCGGCCGGCGGTTCAAGAATTACCGTTGAGAAATTGATCATGGAAGTACCGCAGAGTTCAGCAGATGTTATCATTCAAAATGCCACAGGACTTAGCTTACCGTCTTCGATGATCACTGAATACAATTTTGACCTTGGTCAAAACATGGAGGATTATCCTGGCGAGCTTCTTTGGATGCACGCGGAAGAGGATGAAGTAGCCCCTGTAGAAACAGCACGCGGTGCCATGCAACGCCATACTGGATCTTACTACAGAGAGGAAGTCTACCCCAATGTAGGACATGGCCTGCGCTGGGATATAGGCAATGATGAATGGACACGTGTAATTCACGAATTCATTTTACATTAGCCCCATTCGGGATGTAGCTCAGGTGGTAGAGTACACGTCTGGGGGGCGTGTGGTCGCAGGTTCAAGTCCTGTCATCCCGAC
>JAAZVU010000078.1 GCA_018623275.1 Flavobacteriales bacterium | reverse complement strand
ATTATGCCATTTTGGAAACTAAAGTGAAACCATCAAAGAATATTGTAATACCCTATCTGGCTTTGATCTTGGCGTACAATTCCTATTATCAAACCGCATTGACTGAAACGGAGCGCTGGACGAGCTCAGGTTTTATGGTAAGCCGTGTAGCTACCGCTTTATTCATGGTCGCAGCATTAGCGGCGTTAATTTACATTTCAGATGTATATCAAAAGCTAAACTTGGAACGTCAGACGAAAAAAGACAATCAAATCAACTTTCAAAATGATTTGTTCAGCATTCTGGCGCACAATATAAGGACGCCACTTGCGACACTTGTGATGCAGTATGAATTGGCCAAGATGCGTGGTAAGGAAACAGTGGAACTTGAAAAAACTGAGTTTCCTTTAAAACAATTGGAACTAACGATAAATACATTATTGGATAACAGGAAAGCACTTAAAAGTGAAAAGAAGTTACCCGTGAGCGAATTAGTGAGTGAGTTATCTAGTCTATATGAATCGCTTCAGATAACCATAGATTCCAAGGTTGACAAGGATGAATTAGTAGAATTTGGTTTGGTAATGGCTTTGGATAGTTTCATTTCAAATGCACTTAAATACGATTCATCTCCATTATTGAAAATTACCTTCTTAGATACCTTGGTATTTACTCTTTCCGATAAAGGTGGAGGTATGAATTCAGTCGATTTTCAAGAGTATGGGAATCCTGTAATAAGTAAATCTAGAGGTTTAGGCATTGGAGTTCATTTGAGTAAAGAGATTTTAGATTACTTAGGCTATCAATGCGAAGTGGGTAACACAGAGGAGATAGGGGTGACGGTTCGAATTTATCGTCCAACTGCTTCAATGCATCAACTTCAAATGCTTGAACATTCGCAGTTCAAAATCTTGAATTGATAGTTTAAGCTTATTGTATTGATGCCGAAATTACAGAAGACCAACTGCCAATCATGATAGAACACATTGGCCACGCCTATGGCATGATAAAGTTCTAAACCTCGGCGTCCATTAAATCAGTTACGACATGGTAACGAGGGTCTTCGATAGAGCTTTGAATGTATTTGCTGAAATTGGGATTCGCTTTCTTGAGTATCGTTTGACATTCTGGACTTAGGTGCGTGAGAATAACATCTTTTCCTTCGTCAATATATTTATCCATGATCCGTTCTAGCGCTTCAATACCACTGTGGTCACTAACTCTTGATTCAATAAAATCGATTTCAACTTTAGCAGGATCATTTTTGACATCAAACTTGCTAGAGAAGCTTTGGGTAGAACCAAAAAACAATGGTCCCCATATTTCATAAACCTTGGTGCCATCAGCTTTGATGCGTTTACGAGCTCTGATTCGTACAGCATTGTCCCATGCGAATTTGAGTGCACTCATGATTACCCCGGCGATAACTGCAATCGCTAAATCTTGCCATACAGTAATAGCACTAACCGCGATTAAAACAAAGGCGTCTGCTGCTGGAATTTTTCCGATAATTCTAAAGCTAGACCATGCAAATGTCCCAATGACTACCATGAACATTACTCCAACTAATGCTGCGATAGGAATCTGTTCGATCAATGGTGCACCGAAGAGAATAAACGATAGAAGACCTAATGCAGCCACTACACCAGATAGTCGGCCTCTACCACCAGAATTTACATTGATGATGCTCTGTCCAATCATGGCACAACCACCCATACCACCAAAGAGACCATTGATGAGGTTAGCACTTCCTTGAGCGATGCATTCTCTGTTTCCAGAGCCTCTAGTTTCCGTAAGGTCATCAACCAGGTTGAGCGTCATCAATGATTCTATAAGTCCAACTGCTGCTAGAAGAAATGCGGTAGAAAACACAGTTCCCCAGTGACCTTGAACGGTATTGAGAACATTAAATATTTCTAGTTGTAAAGTGGGTAAGCCCGCTTGTAGTCCTTCACCGCCACCTTCGCGAATGAAAGAGCCTACAGTGCTTACATCAAGACCTGCACCTATAGCTATAGCTGCTACCACTATGATACCGGTAAGTGCTGCAGGGACCACCTTGGTTAATTTAGGTAGAAGCCACATGATAAGCATGGTTAAGCCTACTAAGCCCAGCATGGTATACAGTTCGGTTCCTTGAATCCACTCTTTGTTACCGTCAATAACTCGGGTGAACATGCCTAATTGGCTCAAGAAGATGACGATCGCCAAACCATTGACAAAACCCATCATTACTGGGTGAGGGATAAGGCGCACGAATTTTCCTAGTTTGAACAAACCTGCTAGAATCTGGATACAGCCTACAATCAGAAGCGTGATGAATAGCCAGCTCAGTCCCAGGTTATCCATGGCCAATCCAGCTCCAACTTCATTCCCTTTCTGAATGAGGTGAACCATTACAACGGCCATAGCACCTGTGGCACCTGAAATCATTCCTGGACGACCCCCAAATAGTGATGTGATTAATCCCATCATGAAGGCACCGTAAAGACCAACGAGCGGGTCAATGCCTGCGACAAATGCAAAAGCCACAGCTTCTGGTACTAATGCAAGGGCAACGGTGATGCCAGAAAGGATGTCATTTTTAGGATTGCCAACAAAGTTGTTGAAGAACTGCTTCATGATATTTAGAGTGTTAGAAGCGGCAAAAGTAGTGGTTTGAAAAACAAAAAGCCACTGAATCAGTGGCCTTTATACTAGCTAGTGCTGTTTACCTCTCGGTGCCTCGGGCAAGTTTTCTATCTCTTGGTTTGTGAGTAATCTACTCTTGATGAGAAAACGCTTTCCAGTCGGAATTTCAATGCTGAAAGATGAGCCTCTACCTGGTGTAACATCTAAGGTTAGGTGAGTGTGCTTCCAATAGTCGTATTGTGAGGAGGACATATAAAATGGTGCGCCATCAACCTCTCCTAAAAACACATCGACTTCTCCAACTTTGAAGTCATCTAATGCAAAACACATTGGCGAGCTACCGTCACAGCATCCTCCGCTTTGATGGAACATTATAGGACCGTGAAAGGTACGAAGCTCGTCCATAAGCTCTTTTGCAGCGGGGGTGAAATCGACTCTATTCATAAGCTTTAAGTTATAAAAAAGGCGCCACATGGAGTGACGCCTTGGTATTAGGAATTCAGGTAGTCTAGAAGAAACCTAAAGCGTTTTTGTCGTAAGAAACAAGCATGTTTTTGTTTTGACGGTAATGGTTCAGCATCATTAGATGTGTCTCTCTACCGAAACCACTTTGCTTATAGCCCCCAAATGGTGCATGAGCTGGATATGCATGGTAGCAATTCACCCATACGCGACCTGCTTCAACGGCTCGAGGTACCTGGTAGGCCTCGTGTGCATCACGTGTCCAAACTCCAGCTCCTAGGCCGTATAACGTGTCGTTTGCAATTTCAATGGCTTCTTCAACAGTTTTAAAAGTAGTTACAGAGGTAACAGGTCCGAAAATTTCTTCTTGGAACACACGCATTTTATTGTGCCCTTTTAGAATAGTTGGTTGGATGTAGTAACCGTTTTCAAGATCTCCGCTTAAATCCGCCGAAGCGCCGCCACAAAGTACCTCTGCACCTTCCTCTTTTCCGATCTCGATGTAGTTCAATATCTTGTTGTATTGATCCTCAGAGGCTTGTGCGCCCATCATAGTGCCTTCGTCAAATGGATTACCCATTTTGATCGCATTGGTGCGTTCGACCACCTTTTTCATAAAGTCTTCATAAATATCTTCATGTACGAGTATTCTCGAAGGACATGTACATACCTCACCTTGGTTCAATGCAAACATTACAGCACCTTCTACAGCCTTGTTCAGGAATGCATCGTCTGCATCCATAACCGATGGGAAGAAGATGTTTGGTGATTTACCACCAAGCTCCATAGTCACTGGGTTGAGGTTTTCAGAAGCATATTGCATGATTAGACGTCCCGTTGTAGTTTCTCCAGTGAACGCAACTTTATGTACTCTAGAGCTTTGTGCAAGCGGCTTACCAGCTTCAGGGCCAAAGCCATGTACGATATTCAAAACCCCATCAGGAATCAAGTGTCCTACTAATTCCATGAATACACATATTCCCGCCGGTGTTTGCTCTGCCGGCTTCACGATCACGCAATTCCCCGCGGCAAGTGCTGGTGCAATCTTCCATGCTGCCATAAGTAGTGGGAAATTCCAAGGGATGATTTGGGCAACTACTCCAATTGGTTCTTTAATATTTACACTTACTGTGGTTGCGTCCAATTCTGAGATGGTTCCTTCCTCTGCACGAATTACACCCGCAAAGTATCTAAAGTGATCAATGACCAAGGCGATATCAGCATTAATAGTTTCGCGGATACTCTTTCCGTTATCCAAGGTCTCAACTGCCGCTAGGTAATGGTGGTTGGCCTCTACGACATCGGCAATTTTTAGGAGCATATTGCTACGCTCTGTTACCGATGAGTTTTTCCAACTCTCAAATGCGTTATGCGCTGCGTCTAAAGCAGCTTCAACATCTTTAGAATTACTTCTAGGAACTTTAGTGATAACAGAATTATCAATAGGGGTATGCACATCGAATGTATGTCCATCAATTGCTGGGACAAATTTCCCTCCGATGAAGTTACCGTATTCCGGCTTTAATTCTGGGCGATTGTGAGTGCTCATAAATGATTATTTTTTTTGTTCAGCCCTAAATTGGTAATTAAAGGGCGTAAATACATTTATAAAAGTCGCATGGTTTTGTACAATAGTCTCATTTTGAGAGTAGGGTCTGTTACCTTCTGAAATTTTGTATTTTAGAGAGATAACCACGCCATGTAAAATGTTAGACGCCATTAATTTAAAAGAGAAGCATAGGATTTTCTCTTCCCCGAAATCTGAAGTAGAGCATAGGACGTCACACAGCTCCGCTTGCAGTGAATTAAATGTATTTGAGACACAAAAGGCCGCGTTTGACTTTGATCTTGTTTTTCACAACCCTGTTGTAGTTAGCATGATTCAAGGGAAAAAAGTGATGCACCTAGCAAACAAAGCTCCCTTTGATTTTTTTCCTGGCGAGACTATAGCGATGCCGTCCTCAGAGCCTATGACTATAGATTTTCCCGAGGCATCTTCTAATGAGCCTACACGATGTATGGCCCTTGAAATATGCCCGGACTTAATCTCAGAGGTGAGCTTATGGTTAAATGAAAATCAATTAAAAATTGAAGGAGAGGAGTGGTCATGGACGAAGCATAATTTTCATTTAAACAATAATCCACTATTAAATGGAACCATAAATTCTCTGTTTTCAACCATGATTCATACCGATCATGGACTTCGCGATTTAAGGGCAGCGAATATCACCAAAGAATTAGTAGCACAATTGCTTAAAACGAAGGCTAGGCAATTTTTAATGGATAACGCTCAAAAGTTACAAGTGACCAATCGGTTGGCACATTCTATTTACTTCATTCAAAAGAACATTACTTCTGATTTGAAGATAGATATACTTGCTGAGCGTGCGTGTTTATCTCGTGCCCAATTCTTTAGAGCGTTTAAAAACGAATTGGGAATGACGCCTATTCAGTTCATCAACAATGAGCGCGTAAACAGGGCAAAAAGGATATTGCGAAAACCTAAAATCACCTTATCCGAAAGTGCGATTTATGCAGGCTTTAAATCTCAGAGTTATTTCAATCGAGTGTTTAAAGCAGTTACTGGGCTTACACCTGTTGAATGGCGTAGGCTCGAAATAGGGGTGTAAAAAAAGCCACCCTGAAGAGGATGGCTTTCACAGAATTAAAGAGTAAGATTACTTCTGGTAACGTACTCTTAAGTCGTCGTTTAAGAGTTTGAGCTCTTTCAAATTGTTCTCATCTCTGTTGGCTAGATCTAAGCGCAATGATGCACTGTAGTGATCGTCGGCACGGTCAAATTCACCTACTAGTGTACACGCTAGTATTACGTTGTTGTACAAATCAGGAATGACCTTCTTGTTAATGCGCGCTTTTTTATCGTTCCAATCGCCTTCTTCAATAGCAGCTTCCCATGCCTCAATTGCGCTCATGAGTTTTGCTTTTGCTTCTTCAGGACGAGAGAGCAACATGCCATAACCTTCCTTAGCATCGTACATGGCATTTTCAAGGTCGTCGTAACCACCTTTCTTGTTATTTACATAAATGACCTCTGCGTCACGCGCTTGCTCGGTAGTTCCTAGCTTGTCGTTGATTAACCATTGGATAGTACCAAGATTATCTTCTACAGCTGTGCCCTGTAGTTTGTCAATAAAAGTTTGAGCGCGCGTGCCTGGATAGCTACGTTTTTCCAATGGACTCTCAAATCTTTTGTAATCTGAAATACTATTAGGTACTTCGTCAAGAATAATGCTGCCGTTCGGATGAACCACGCGAAGTGACATGCTGTGACGGTAGTTAAAGACCCATTGAGATTTGATGATGGTAGTACTTTGCTTGGTCTTGCTGTTGTACTCTTTAAACTCCTTCTTCTCTGCAACTGGATCGTCGTTTTCGAACCCAAAAAGGTGTACCTCTATACCAACGCCATTTGCATCTTCATTCAAACCTTCTACTCGGCAGTAAGTGCTTGCAAGTTGGTTTTCATTGAATAGTTTTTGGTGAGTCACCTGACGTTTATAAGGCTTTGATGGCGGGTAATACGGACGAGGTGGCTGTGGCTTTGAGTTTTCTAAAACCTGCTTTTCAATTATTTTACCCACCGAACTTTTATTGTTCCATTCTTCTAGTTCACGCTCATAGTTCGCGACCAGTTCATCGTGTGCTGCTTTTGCAGCGGCCTCTTTCTCTGGATATTCAGCTAATGCTTGTTGGTATTCTTCTTCTGCTGCGGCCAATTCTGCATCAATCTCCGCCTTGTAGTCCAAGATTACCTCACTGTGGTATCCCATACCATCCTCTAAGTGAATGGTTGGTGGTTGGATATACTTTACGGTTAGTTTTTCCTTCTTCATTCTTTGACCGAATGAAGCCGTAGCCAACAAGGATGCGGCCAAAAGTAAATGTGCTCTTTTCAT
>JAAZVU010000010.1 GCA_018623275.1 Flavobacteriales bacterium | reverse complement strand
GGTGTCTTTCGCCATTCAGAAAGCGTTGCTCTTGGAATTTTGCGAATGTCACTTTTTGAAAAGTGTGTTAGCTCCTCACCGCAACAAACGGCAAATTTGAGCTCTAATGGATACTTTGAATTACCATGCATCATATTTAGAATTTAAAAGTTCAAATTCAAACATGAAGGCCTGCTACTGTAAGGCAAAATGTTCGGTATTTACCGAACACACGTTTGGAATCACGTGTAATTCCAACACATATAAGGTTCATTCAATACCTAATAATTGGTAAAATCCAAGTGTTCGGTAAATAAATAACCAATCAAAAAATTGCACATATAATCGTTAAGCCCTATGTTTATAAGGCTTTGAGAGAAGGACTAAAAACTCATGACACCGGTAAAATACAAAATCTCCGAGGGTTCGATTCCCTCTCTCTCCGCAAGCCCGGGGTGCCAAAATGTACCAAAATGCTCAAAACCAACGTTTTGGGCATTTTTTTTGTCCAAACCGGTGTGCCAAAATGCTCCAAAATGCCCCCTTTTTGGGTTGCTTAGCGGGTTGCTTTTTTGAAATGTAAAAAAAAGCAACCCAGCAATGGGACAAAAAAGAACATAATGGTACTGATGTTCAGTGATTTACGAGTAGGTTTTTTCGTCTAAGTTTACCACTTTTGAATTGGAAATGGAGGGCTTAATTAACGTTAAGTCAGATGTACAACGAAAGATCAAGTTATTCGCTGGTGTTTTTAATCAGCAGAACAAGACCAAAGAAGAACGGCGAGTGTCCTATTTTCTTAAAGATTAACATTAATGGGGATAAGACTAGGTTTCCGGTGAAACGTCACGTTCTTCCTCAAAAGTGGGATTCCAAAAGGACGAGAATGAAAGGACGTACTAAGGAAGCCGAAGTGTTCAACAACTATCTTGAAGCGATCAAGTTGAGGGCCAACAAAATGTACAATGAACTGTTGGCGACGAATGCCGAGGTGACAGCCCAAATGCTGAAAGATGCCATTCTGGGAACTAACGAAGCAAGGCCCAAAACCATCATCACAGTATTTGATGACTATGTGGAACGTCTTAGATCCCTACTTGGTAAAGAAACCACATATGCTAATTTCCAGAAATATCGAACGACTCGTAATCACTTCCAGGCCTATTTGCAAAAAGCCTACAGAGTGAGTGACGTAAGCCTCAAGCGGATTGACCACAGCATGATTGAAGGATTTGAGCATTTTTTGAAAACTGAAAAGGGCTGTAGCCATAATACATCAATTAAGTTTCTTCAAAATCTCAAGAAGATCACCAAAGATTGCATTAAACGAGGTTGGCTCATCAGGGACCCGTTTGTTAACAAGGGTCTATCTCTCAAGGAAGTTAGCCGCCCATATTTAAACGAAGAGGAATTGAATCGCATGATGAGTCTTAAGTTGCCTTTTGAGCGCTTAGAACGCGTCAGAGACTATTTCTTGTTTGCTTGCTTTACCGGCCTGTCATATGCCGATGTAAAGAAGTTCACTAGAAAGGAAATCGAAATCACCGATTCCGGTAAGTGGATTAAAACCCGCAGAAAGAAAACTGGTGGCGTGGTTTACGTTCCGATTTTGGATGTGGCCTGGCAAATCATTCAGAAGTACAATCCCTATTTCGATCAGCTCATGCCTGAAGATCCTGTGCTCCCTATTATGAGCAATCAGAAGATGAACGGCTATCTGAAAGAAATAGCGGATTTAGCAAAAATATCGAAGCAATTGAGTTACCACATCGCAAGGCATACGTTCGCCACAACTGTCACCATGCTTAATGGTGTACCTATTGAGACGGTGAGTAAAATGCTTGGACATAAAAACATCACCTCCACTCAGCATTATGCAAGGATTGTGGACAGCAAGGTCAACAAAGACATGAAAGTCTTGGCTGAACAGTTGGATGGAAAGATAGTCTTGAACTGGAGTTAAGAACTACAAAGCCCGCAGGAGTATTACCTGCGGGCAATAAATAATACTATGTACGAAGATAAATTCAGAGTTAAAACCTACGGATTCGGTGAGCTTGCCCAGCTCTACCTTCCCGATGCTACTCCCATGAGCGCATCCAACCGACTACGCATTTGGATCACCAGGAATAAGACCTTAATGGACAAGCTTCATAATCTGGGTTACGTCAAAAAGACACGCTTACTTACGCCAGAAATGGTCAAAGAAATCGTTGCTGTGATTGGTGAGCCTTGATCCTGGTGTTTGTACACAGTTATTTTATTTTTAAATTCTTCACATTCATAAGTTTAATCCTATCAATTTCCTCAGATGAAATATTATCAAAACTGTTTGGATAAAATTGAATAATTGGTCCGTCGTTCTCCAGTAAAGGGTAGAAAGCATAGACGTTCTTAAATTTATGATCGTTTTGATTCAGCATGAACATTAGAGCCTTTTCCATACTTGGACTAGGTAGAGACCTATCATCAGTTATATACATCAGAAGATTTACGCTCGTATCTAATCCTAAGTATTTATCTGATTTCCGTAGGATTAGACTCAAAACTTTTTCAAGGTGTTCACCAATATTATGCTCATATGATAACTTTTCATAGCCGCCTTTCATTTTTCCTGGTGGCGTAATCTCAGTTAACTCAAGGTAAAAGGACTCTGGACACTCGACAAAGAAGTCAAGGTTGTTCTCTGGGTTTTCTATTAACCTGTAGCCGACGCTTAAATCATATTTTTCATTCTTTGATATAAGATTTAAAAATGTCGATGCTACTTTTTTCTCAATTTCATTTTTCGTGTTTGGAAAAATAAACCTATTGGGAGCGCTTTCTGCCTTTCCTCCTCTAATAATTTTTGGGTTTAATTTTCCAACTGGTTTATTATGTTTTTTTGACATACTATATTAATTTATTAAACTATTTAAATGTGTAATTTAGTTGACCACTCCTCACCACAATATACAATCATTAGCAATCCCTCACCACTCTTAACCACCCCTAGGCTCTAGCACCCTCACATCTTTGGCTTCACATTCAAGTGAATAGCCGTAAGATGCAGCATGATCATAGTCTTTCTTTAGCCACCACAGCCTCGGGCATGGTAGGCGGCGTAGGCCGCGCCATCGCCGAGCAGCATTCTCTCTCATCTATTTCCCTACACGGCGTTATTGACGTCGCTTTTTACGCCGTTGTCTCTGCATCGGTGGGTTACTGTGTCAAAGTAGCCTGGGATACTTTGTTCAAACGTTTCCGTAATCGCAATTCTGACGGCCAATGAAAAATCTGTTGGCCATAGGGATCACGGGTACACTGTTGTACCTCGGTTTCAGAGCGTTTGGCTTGAACCGGTTCAACGTGTATTCGGTGGTGCGTACCCTTAACCCGCGCATTACCAAGGTCACCTTGACGGGACTTTCCCTGGCCACCGACATTTCCATTGACAACCCCACCAACACGAGCCTTAAAGTTTCCAAGCCGGTAGTGACCATTACCACCGGTGGAAAGTTTGCGGCCAGCAGCGTTCCCAGTACCGAAACCTTCACCATCGCTCCCCAAACGCGTTCTGCTCTGGGTACGATCGAAGTGGAAGTGCCTTGGACGTCGCTTACTCCATACATCTCCAACCTGGTTAGCCGTATTCCATCGCTGATTGGCAAGACAGGCCAATCACCAGCTGCCCTGGACTTACCCATGGAATACTACTACACGGTGTATGTGAACGATCTGTTTTATCAATCCTCACCTGAAAAGATCGCCTAATGGAAGAACGCTATCAAATAGGATCCATTACCAGCGGTTATCGGGTGATTCGTCCGGGCGACGAGTACGACAAGTACTTCCCAAAACCCCAAGCCCAGGATCGCATCATCATCGAAGACGGTGCGGTTGGCGATACGGTCGACTTGATGAAACGTGTGGTCTGGAAATACATCGACGACACCAAGGGCATTGCGCCGGTGCTGAAAGGCAAAAGCCTGAATGAGACCTGCGAGAACACCTGGAACTTCCTGTACCACCACATTCAGTACAAGCTGGATGAACGTGGTCTGGAGCAACTGCGAAGACCGGCGCGCAGCTGGTCGGACCGCAAGAGCGGCATCGACTGCGACTGCTTTTCCATTTTCGCCAGTTCCATCTTGACCAACCTCCATATTCCGCACTCCTTTCGTATTACCAAGTACGGCGGTACCCACTTCCAACACGTGTACGTAGTGGTTCCCAACGGATCAGGAACCCTGGTCATCGACCCGGTGCTGTCTAACTACAACTATGAAAAACCATACTCAGAACACAAAGATTTTGCTATGAATTTATCCGGAATAGATGTGGCCGTCTTGAGCGGTCCCGGCAATGACAATTTGCATGAGGTCCTTCTTGGTATGCCTGAATTGGGCGACCTGGGAGAAGTGCCTTCCGACAAACAAATGGACGCCATGTACAACTACCTGGTCGCTACGCGTAATGCAGTAGCGGCCAATCCAAAGACCATCTCCCATATCGAGGATCCCCAAGCATTCCTAAAAATGCTGGACTATGCCATCACCTACTGGTACACCGACAAGCGCGATGAAGCCTTGGACGTGCTGGCGCGCAATGAAGAGAAGTTGAACTTCCAAAACGGATTCAACTCTCTCGAAGGCGACGATTATTGGCAAGACGATTATTTGGGAAGGGTCAAACGAGGCTTTTTTCGTAGGGTTGGCGATGTGGTCAAAAATGTGGGCACTGGTGCGAAGAGCACAGCGACCCAAGTGGCCAAGGCTGTAATCCGCTACAATCCCTTGAGCGTGACGGCTCGATTGGGATTCTTGGCGGCCATGAAGCTCAACCTTAAAGGCATGGGCTCCAAGTTAAAATGGGCGTATGCGAGCCAGCAACAAGCTGCCGCAAAAGGCTTTTCGGCGCAGCAGTGGCAACGCTCCAAGCAAGCACTTTCAAAGATCGAAGCCTTGTATGCCGACAAGCTTCAAGGCAAGCGCGATGCCCTTCGTGATGCCATTCTCAAAGGAAAGGCCGGAGGATTAAGCGGTGCGGTAGAACCCGATGCTCATGACTTGGGTAGTTTGGGTGAACCGGTCACCATTGGCGCTTCCATAGCCGCAGCAACCCCCTTGATTATAGCGGCGGTGAAAATCTTGAAAGACGCCGGTCTATTTACTGAAGGTGAAGACGTCTCTACTAACAATCTGGAAGCCGAAGCCGCATCAGCGCAAGCACGCTCAGGCGGTGCGCCGGCTCAAATGAACATTCCAACTCAAGCATCTCCCATGGTGCAATCATCCGTTCCCTATATGTCAGAACAATCCATGACCCCAGCGGCCATGAGCACTAGCGGACAGGCCAAAGGCATCATGGCCTTTGTCAAGAAGAACCCCGCGGTAGCGGCCATAGGTGCCGGTGCGATCGCACTGGGCGCCTACATGATGCTGGGACCCAAAAAGAAAACCCGTGCCTCTGGCTTGTCCGGAACCTCTAAAACAACGCGAAGGACGACACGAAAAACCTCGAGCGCTGCTCGCAGTAGATCGCGCCGTTCCTCCATCCCCAAACTGAATCTTAAATAACCATCTCATGAGAAGCAAACAAGTATCAAGTCAGGCTATGATGGGCGAATTGCGCTCACTGGCCATGATCAGCGGAGGCATGGTCCTCGGATCAATGGGCGGAAAGGCCATTGATAACATGCTGAAAGTCGATGAAACCACCCCTGGATTCCAGACCAAGAAGCTCGTCCGTCCCATGGCACTGTTAGGTGCCGGCGTACTGGGCAGCTTGAAGCTGAAAAACCCGGATTTGAAAATGGTATCGGCAGGCCTCGGAGCTGCTGGTGTGGTATCTACCGTGAAGGTGGTCTTGAAAAAGGACTTGCTCGCTGGCCTTGACGGCGGCGTGGCAGGACTTGGAGAGGCCATGAGCGTGTACCACGAGCCGGTGCGCACAATCGAGCCTTACGAGCCCAATCTACCTGCCCTTTCTAGCGGAAGCTATCGCCCGGTAGAAGATCTATCCAACGCTTATGTCTCTGGCGAAGAGGTAAGTGCTTACCAAGACGCCGAATTTGAAATCATTTAACCCTACAAACCCAGAATCAACATGATGACTTTAGGAGAAATCACTCAGAGCGAATTCCAACTTCTCGGCGCCGTGAGCGACGAAGAATTGCTCATGGCCCTGGAAGGTGCATCGCCTCAGGCCAAAAAAACCTTTAGCAAGGCCATTCGCGCCTTTGCAAAGCAGCGTAATCAAGCTCCGTCTCGCGGGTCGCGCGGCGAGCTCGAAAAACGCTTGCACATGCTGCCCAAAGAGATCCAGGAAGGATTGGCACGTCAAACCTTACAAGCGGTCGATGCGGCGTACTACGTAGTCAAAGACATCTCAGGAAGTAGAGTACAGAAACTGCTCAAAGACGACGACAATAAAGTCGTGGGTATGAGCAATATATCCTCTGCGAAATTAGAAAAGGGCAACCTGTTCCTACTCAACGGCCTGACGCTCTTGGCAGGAACCGCCGGCGAGGGCGAAACGGCGAAGGACGTGAATTTCACGGTCGTTCCCGATTACCTGCGCAACGGTGAGTTTGAATTCATCGCCAACGGTGCGACGCTCATTCAAAATGCATCTACTGAGTTGTTCAACACTACCGGTCAGGTGATCCCAGTGGGACATTACAGGTTGGACAATCCCAAGCTGATTAAAGACCAGCAAACTATTGAATTTAACCTTGAGTGGGGTGCCAACGCACCGGCAGGCACGTTTGTGAAAGCCATTTTACGCGGTACGGTCATCATCAAGGCATAAGACTAAAGCAATAAGCCATGAAAGATCACAAGTTTCAACTGATTCGTATTGGTGTCGGAGCCTCGGGAGCATCGGTCCGCTATACCGGTGAGACCGATAAGAGCTACCGCCGTATCCGTGGGATTTTCGTGGCCTTACCAGAACCCATATTGGAGTATGGAGCTACGCTCAGCCTTAAAGTGGGAGGCGTCGACGTATTCGACGACGATCACGATGTCAGGTTACTGACCTGCGGGCAGGGTGTTGCTCCCAACCAAAAGTTCTTCCTCTTTGAGGAGTACATCGAAGCATCCGGAAACGCCTTTGAAGGGCGCTACCGCGATGCGGGTATTCAAGGAGCCACCTATCCATACGAGGCGAAAGTCTTTTTGTGGTTGGTCAACGAGCAAGAGTCGTGAAGGGAATTCGGAGGTTAAATAAGACGATTGAGGTGTTTCGACCCTTGCAGGTCGTACCGATTGATTTTCGCTTTCCTGGCGATGTGAGTGCGTGCTTCGGCTTACAGGCAACAGTAGTGGGACGCTTTCCCGTGGATAGGCCGGTAATCCCCGCCTTTGGTGAGTACTCACTGGAGTTTGAGGGCAAGAAAATCCATCCGGTCAACTTTATTGTGCCTTGGGTAAGCCAGGAGGCTTTCTCCGACGCCACACAGCATCGCCTCGGCATCTTGCCGTTGGCTGTCCAGGTGGGCACCTCGCGTATGATCACCGGGTTTTACCATGACCTGGATCGTCAGCGATTGGATGCGCCGCCGCGCACCAGCGACCTTCAAGAGGATACGATATTTCAGCCCTACAGCGTTCGTTTCACCTTTCACTGTTACCGCGTATGATCTCCTTAGAGGCCATAGGATACATCGAACGGTTACTCGCCACGCGAGGCATCACCGACTACTACCTGGACGTGTACTCCCTGGTGTTGGATCCCCTGAAAACGGATTTCTACACCGAGGCCAATCGAGGCTTTCTGTACCTGCTTACCCATGAGCTGCCGGAAGGCACCCGAATCGCCAGCGAAACCAACATCCTCGAGATTGATTCAAGTTGGTGGCCCAGAGGGATCACCAAGATCCAAGAGTTTGGCGGTCAAATCGCCGTGCACTTCCCTTCACCGGGCAATGTGTACCAATTAGAGTTTATAAGAGCAATACCCAGACCATGAGCACCGAAAAAAGCAAACGCTACAACATTGCCGCCACCGTGCGCAAAGCCATCCATGCCCAAGCCATGCTCGGACACCAGGACGTGGTATGTAGCGCCATTTTGTCGCGACGCGGGAAAAAGCTCAACAGCATCGACCGCTCGCCGAAAGAGAACTTCACCCGCTTGATGCATCAGTACATCCAATCGGAGCAGCCGGATAAGTTGCGCGTTGAACTCAGGTCTGGTAGCGATGCCTTACTATGGAGCAAAACCTTTTCATTCGAAGTAGATCCTGTAAAAATTGATAAAGACAGGGAATTTCAGGGTTTAGGTGAAGCACAAATCGGTGAACTGCTCAATCAGAAAATGGCAGAACTGCGCAAGCAAGAAGAGCTCGAGCAGCTACGCAGCGAAACCGAACAGCTTAGCCAAGAGAACGAGGCCTTGCGCCGTCAGCTCGATGGCCTTGAGGAAACCGTAGAAGCGAAGAAAAAGGTGGAGTACTACGCCAACATCCTGGGGCTTGCTTTTCCAGGATTAGCAAAGATGCTCAGCACCACACCACTGGGAGGCACCCTCGGAGCTCTTGCCGGACTAGACACCGCAAACAGCCCTTCCAGCGAAACAGAAAAAAGCCAACGTGAAACCATTATTGAACTGGTGAGTGAATTCATGGCCAGCCTAGACGATCAGGCCTTGGGGCAGCTCTACCTCGTCTTTATCGAGCTGAGCAACAACCCTGCGCTGATCGGAACCCTGCTTGCTAAAATCCACGAACCCACTGAAACAACAAGCGCCCAATGAACTACCAGAAAACCATAACGATCAAGGCCAACTCTGAGGCGGAAGCCCAGCAGATTGCCGATGCGATGAGCAGTGCGACCGGTGTCTTTAACGGCAAAGAGTGGCAGGCCATCGCCAAGAAGATTCAAAACAAGATTGTACAAATGCGCATCCGCCTGTTGATTCAATGATTCCAACGCTACCCATATCATCCGAAAACCAGCAGAAGGTCATCCGCGGTCTATTGATCGCGGGAGGACTCTATGTGGGGTTACGCATTACCGGCAAAGCCATTAAAAGTAGGCGCCAGCGGCAGACCTCTGCCTTGGCCGATGAACGTGCCGAAGTGCGTCAAGCCATGGGGCTCCGCTCGGCAATGAACCCCAGCGGAATCTCTTGGCTGATGTGGAGCGACGGCACGAACGAAGACGCCATTGCGCAAATTGCGGCACAGATTCAAGACCTCGACACGGTGGCCACGGCCTACCGAAGCCTCTACAGCGATGACCTGTTGAAGGATTTGCAGAGTGAGCTTTCCACCACACTGTTCAACGCCTTCTTACAAACGGTTTCCAACAACCGCATCAATACCCAAAGCGGTAACCCGAGCGGCCAATCCTCTACCGGAGCCTATACCGCCCCACAGCGCTTGGTCGTAGCCAAACAAAGCGTGTTTGTGCGCACCTCGCCGGATGCGTCCTACCACGGCGCCTGGTACGAGATCGGTGAAAACAAAAACATATTCAAAACCGCCAAGGCCGGTGAGTTTATCGGCTATGCGACGGGCAAGCAGCATTACGACTCCAAGAACAACGTGAAGTTCATTGAAGTGGCCTACAAAATTGGCCCACTGGCCCCTACAAGCCTGCAATCCCAGATAGGTGTCACCCGCCTGTTGTGGATTTCCGCCTCGGCCAGCTACACCGATCAATTTAGCTCGGTGGCCTCCATGGAAGCGCGTTACCCCGCAACCAGGGGCGTGACTAAGTACTACCTGCCCATCAGCGGATTGGGTTGGTTGTCCGCGCCGGGATCGCGAGTGGTGACCGTAGCAGGTACGCGCGTGATGGACGAGCAATTTCAAACCATCGGCCACGTGAAATCCAGTGTGCTCATAGGCTATCCCGTGATGAGCCTAGACGGACACGATGCCCATTTTACCCTGGTACGAACCCTGGAAGGCCACGACCGCTGGTTGGCCTCCAAAGACATTCAAACCCAATAGGACATGACCAAAGAACAATTTACCACCACCTATTACCCCTTGGCCAAGAAGGCCGGTGACCGATTTGGGATGAACCCCGAAATCATCCTGGCCCAAGCGGCCATTGAAAGCGGCTGGGGATCGAGTTATGGCGCCCGGGTGCGCAAGAACTTTTTCGGCATCACCGCCGCAGGGTCGCCCAATGAATTTTGGGACGGAAGCTTCTCCGTCGGCCAAAACCAGTACGCCCTAAAATTTCGGGTGTACAAAACCGAGCAGGACAGCTTCTACGACTTCGCGCGCTTGATTTCGAGCAAGTACAAAACCGCACATGCGGTAAGCAGCGATTCGACCGCCTACGCGCAGGCCATTGCCTACAGCCCCTACATCTCGGAATCTAATGGAGACTCCCGAGAAGGATACCGCAAAGGCGTCCTTTCCACCTTCAACAGCATCAGTGACATCGTAAAAAAAAAGGACTTGCAGTGATCCAATCCCCGGCAGGCCTTTCCATCGGAGCCTTAATCGTTTCAGGAATCGTCGCCTGGTTTTGGCTAGCAAGAAACAAGAAGAAAAAGTAGCATAGATATAATGGCATTTACCCTCAAAGAAATACGCACCGGACAGCTGCGCACCTTTTCAGCAAAGGAAATCCTCGAGCTGATTGGCGACCGTATCAACGATGAGATCATCATCCGCGATGAAGTATACCGCATCTCTTCCTGCGTGGACTTCTCCCTCGGAGGCGGTGGCGGTACCTCTTCGGGTACCATAGACTGGATCACTCTGGAGCTGTCCATGGAATCCAACGGTGAGACGGTCTTTTACAACCCTGAGGTCATCAACGATACGGACTCGGTCTTTCTCACGGTCAACAGCGTACTGTATCAGTACGGTGTAGATCGTGACTTTCACATCGAAGGCGACCGCCTGTTTTGGCACGGTGGCTTTGATCTGGAGATGACCGACCGCGTGGTGCTTCGCTACCCCAAAACCACCCCAACATCATAAAACCAATCATTAATAATCAATTAGTATGAGTGAATTCATCAAACAAAAGCAGGTCGAAGGCTTAGTAAGTGCCTTGGCCGCCAAAGCCCTAGACTCCGCAGTAGTCAAAAAGGCCAACAACCTTGCAGATGTGAACGCCGCATCCGCGCGCGGTAACTTAAACGTCTACTCGAAAGCAGAAGTGCAAAACTTGGTAGCCGGCGCAGAAGATGCGTACAGCGTTGCTACGCTTACCGCACGTGGAGCGTTGACCGGACTGAAAGTATCGGACCGTGTATTTGTCAGCAACGACGGTGACAGCAAGTGGGCACTGTACATCGTTACTACGGTAACCGACGGGAAAGGCTCTACCTCGGAGTTTACCAAGGTGGCCGACGAAGACCTCTTTACCAACGCCCTCAGCAAGGAAGCAGTAAAGAGCGCCTACGAGAGCAATGCCGATACCAACGCATTTACCGATGCGGAGAAAACCAAGGTGGGACACCTTTCGGTTAGTCAAGCTGTTGATCTCGATACGATGGAAAGTGACTTGGCTGGCACAAAAACTACTGCTACTAATGCACTAAACACCGCTAATAGTGCAACGACTAAAGCGAATGCTGCACAAACCACAGCGAACACAGCCGTAAGCGATGCAGCTGCTGCTCAAAGTACGGCAAACAAAGCAGCCGGTGACGCCGCCGCCGCACAGAGCACTGCTGACACTGCAGTAGCAGGCGCTAGTGATGCCCAAGCAGCAGCAGAGGCCGCACAAACTACTGCCAACAGCGGCGTTACCAAGGCAAACGCTGCCCAGAGTACAGCCAACACGGCACGCAGCGAGGCCGCTGCAGCTCAAAGTACCGCAAACTCTGCATTGAATGCAGCCAATGCTCGCGAGTTAGCTTTCACGGAAATAGTAGAAGATTTTACTACGTTGTCTGGAGAAGCAACCGTTCCGGTAGCGCTAACACTCGCCAAGAACATCGCCGATGGTTTTACGCCCTCGGTGTTCTTTAACGGAATTCGTGTAAAGACCGTTTCATTTACAACAGGGGCGAATAACGTAAGCTATACCGTTCCCTACATCACAGAGCCAACAGATACTATTTCTGTTCACTACGCAACACGATAAGTAGGTAAACCATGGATCGAATTAAGGTAAAGCAAGTAGAGGGTGCTCTGGACACACAGTCCGAGCAAGTAGTGACGGGGAGTAAGGTATTTGCCGCTCCCCAACACTTCCCTAGCGAAGAGCTCATAATGACCATTGCTAACGGTTACCTCTATTGGTGCCAAAACCAAGGGCGCTTAAATGAACTTGGAAATACCCGCATTCGAGCCCAAGAAGGAACGCTAACCATTGAATTCTACGACGGAAGAGCATGGATACGCCGATAAAAGACAGACGCACGCGACTCAAGATCACCCTGGCAGCTGCTGTGTTCTTGGTGGTGACCACCTACGTGGCCATTTTCAAAGGAATGGAAGCGGTGGCAACCACATGCATTGCCGGGGTCATGACCGTGCTGTCTACGTACATCTGGGCGGAAACCAAACGACCAAGCAATCCCAAGCAGTAGATGATCCAGCGCAGAATTTCAATGGTTTTAGGGATAGGATTGGCGCTTGCGCTGATCCTATCTTTCTCCTTTTGGCGGTTGTGGACCACTGAGAAAGACAACTACCAGCGCATCTTTAAGGCAGGTGAAGCCCTGGGCCAAGAGATCACCACGCTTCGTCTTGAAAACGGACAGCTTGCCAGTGAAAACCAAGTACTCCAGCTTAAAAGCAAAGAACTGGAGGCCTTGTTGCCGGAGCTGGCCGCAGAGGTTCGAGGGTTGAAGGTTCGACTGGGTAAAGTCCAGTCTGTAAACGCCACAGGATTTACCGTGCAAACGCCGGCCACTGTGCGCTTGAGGGATTCGGTCATCTACGATACGGTGCACGTGCGCGCGTTCGATTACCGAGACGGGTTCTTCTCCGTTCAGGGAAAGGCCATCGGCAACACCCAGCACCTAGAACTCAGCTATCAAGATACCCTGGTCCAAGTGGTCTACCGCGGAGCGCGTGAGCGCCCCTGGCTATGGATCTTTTCTCCCCGCAAGCTCATGCAGCGCGTGAGCCTGAAAAACCCGAACGCCTACATTCACTACACCCAACAAATAGAAATCATCCATTGACTATGAAACCTTATGTAATCCCCCAACACCACGGAACAATTGTCTTAGACGGCGTAGATCTAAATGAACTCGATGCCAAGATGAAGACCTTACAAAAGGAATTCACCGTGCGTGAAATTGACATCACCTTCAAAGAAGAAAAGATCGCTTTTAACCAAGTACGCTCTTCTCGCGATGCGTACAACTTTATAAAAGATGTACTCTTTGACGGCATGGAAGTTCAGGAACATTTTATTGTCCTATTTCTTTCTCAATCCAATCAAATCATTGGCTACTACCGACATTCCAAAGGAACCATTAACTCCACCCAAGTTGATATCGAACTCATCATGGCCGTTGCGATTAAATCTTTATCCAAAGCCATGATCGTCTCCCACAACCACCCTTCTGGAAATAAAAACCCAAGTGAAGCAGATCGGCGAATGACCAAAAAACTCAAGCAAGCCGCCGCGCTTTTTGACATCTCCGTATTAGACCACGTCATTGCAACCAACGAGGGCTATTATTCCTTCGCTGATAACGGTGAACGGAGTCTCGCAGGATTGGATGGCGCAACACAAGGATTAGGAAATCCTGCCAAACCTGGAGATGAGTTGGAGTTTGACGCACTTAACTATGCCGCATCATTATGACCTACACACCTTCCAACTATATCGCACAAAGCTGTAATGTGCCCATTTCAAAACTGCCTGATCCTTTAAAAAAGGGGCACAAATTGGCGCTAAAGGCTTTTGATAACAATGCTTCCGCCTACAAGGAGAATGACATCGTTAGAACCAGCATGGACCATTATCTGCGCGCCTTAAATGAATTCCTGGTTAAGGAGCCCATTGCTCAGCCCTTAAGTAATAACTCCAATGCCGTAATAACCTCTAATGATGCTGCCGCTTCAGCGGACCCTAAACCCAAAAAAAAGACTCCAACTAAAGCAAAGACCAAAGTAACCAAGGCGAAAACACCGGGCAAGAGCACTCAAAAACCCGTGGCCAAACCCGTGGAGCGTATTCCCGAAGAAATACGTTTGCTGCGCCGCTACGTGGCCATGCACGGCAAGGTGAAAACCCGAATTGCCTTAGTGAGACTGCTTTCCTCCTTGCAAAAGGCCATGATGGAAAAGCGCATCCGCAAAACGTCTCCCTATGCCAAGGAGATCATGCAGATGCAAGACCAGCTCATCAAAGCTGCCGACCGCATGGGAGAAGCCGCCGAGATCAACATCACCAAAGCCAACCTAGCGCATTACCGAAAAATCACCAGCTCCCAGCGCATCCGCGACTCTATTGCCTTGCTCAAGCGTTTCGTGGCCATCCAAGGCCGGGAAGGGGTGCAAGACAAGGCGAAACGTCTCATTGCTGCCATGGAGCGCATGGTAAAGAACGGCAAGTTGTCTAAAGACGATCCCTATTCCGCACGCCTGAACGAAGCCTACAAGTCGCTCAAGCGCTACATCCGGGAGAAGAAGAAAACGCCAGAGATACAGTCAGATGAGCTTAGCGGCATCTACGGTCTCTTGGGTATGGCGCCAACATATGCCACACAGACTTCGCCCCGTAGATCCAAAGGGCTGGGAAGTGTGATGTCGAGTGCCGATTTGGTGCGTATGGACTTTGATACCATCGGACTCAAGGGCAAGTTTCGTGAGCTCATAGGTGATCCATCGGTAGGATTTACGGCCATGGTATTTGGGCAACCCAAGAGCGGGAAATCTACGCTCATGCTGGAGTTTTCACACCACCTGGCCGTTCACCACGGTGAGGTATTATATGTGGCCTTTGAAGAAGGCTACGGCTACACCTTAAAAGAGAAAATCACCCGCATTGGTGCTGTTCACGCTCGTCTGAATTTCTCAGAAGCACTACCCAAAGATGTCTCAACTTACGACTTCATATTCATTGACAGTGTAAGTCGTGCCGGTATGGAATTGGACGACCTGGTGAAACTCAAGAACCTTTATCCACGGACCAGCTTTGTATTTATTTTCCATGCCACCAAGGACGGAAAGTTCAAAGGTGGTAACGAACTCGCCCATGAAGTGGACGTGATCATTGAAGTGAAGCCAGGATTGGCTCAAGCTTCGGGGAGATTCAATTCAGGAGGAGAACTAAAACTAAAAAATTAACGAAGACAAACGCTCCAGGGAATAGATTCAACTTATTTTTATGACAAATCAATATCAAACAAATGAGAAATCTATTCTACTCCTTATGCATGCTAACATCCATGGTTACCTATGCTCAAACAGAAGTCTACAGCAATGATTTAATTTCTGTTTCCTACGAAAACATTTTAGTCAGTGAAGGGAAAAACAATACACAGTACAATTGTATTCAATCCGTGACAAATAAAACTAATACTGACCTCTATTATGAGCATATTGGCGGGGTTGGAAATTTAGTTGCTGAAGGATTCATCGAACTTAAAATTCTGAATGCAACCGGATGGAATGCTGCACTGAGCATCGGTTTGCCTGAAAGCGAGTTTACAACCGGTAACGGCTTAAATGCATTAAGAGTATTGCGTGCTGGTGAAACTTTCACAAAAGAGAATCTCTTTAAAGTAGCTAATGGGGTTGACCCTCAAATCAAAGCCTATCCAAGTAAACAATTACAGGAGCTCAGCGATTTCACAGTGGATCTAAGCCCCAAGCTAATGGACGGACAATGGACCAGTTCGGACGGACAAAAGTTGCTGTTGACCTACTCCTTGGAGTCTATTCAAACTGATGTCAATTCAAAAATTTTAAATTGGAGTCTAAGTAACTCCAGTGATGTGACCAGTACCTACACTAACACACAAAATCCAAACGCAAGGCTCATATTGAATAAAGCAACGAAAACAGTTACGTTAGAATCGGGTGTTGGTCTCGTGGCTAACTTCAAGAAGTAATCTCGAGAATACAATCATGAAAGAGCCCGCTTTTGCGGGCTCTTTTGCTGTTAATTATTTTGTAGAACACTTTTTAGGAAATTCTCAAACTCAATAACGGAGCGATTGAGGCAGCTTTCCAATAATTTTGATTTCTGTTGTGTGGGATTCGCTGCATTCGATGTATAGGATATACCACCTATGTTTGTTGTTTGAGATTCGTTGTATTCACTTACGTTTACATTGATGTCCTTCTCATACACCTTACCCTGAAATTCAACTTTGACATAAAATTCCCCTGCCCAAAGTGTGACAAAATAAGCCATAGTTTTCGTAAAGACCTAGTTTCGAATTGATGTTTCAAGACACATAAGGTCAAAAGCACCATTAATTTTTAGATCAGCCCAAAACTGTGATGCCACAGACCGAATCACCCCCAAATAACGTCTCATTTTCTTCGAGTAAAACCGAATAACACCCGAATCGCACCCTAAAAAGTTCGAATTACACCCGAATCAAAACCAAAAATCCCCCGAAACGGAGGATCCTTAGCCCTTGTTTAAGCAAGGTTTCAATCAAAATGGCCGACAACCCGGTTGGAAATAGAGGGCGAAAGGTGGGTTGCCGGGCAATTTTTCAGTTAGTCTTCTCGAACTAGGGTGTAAAACCCGGGGAATTGGCTGGATTTTTCAATGATTCCGTACTCACGCATGTGCTTGATGTAGTCTCGAGCCCTGCGATCTTGGATTTCCATGTGGCTGGAGATAAGCCTAGTGAGGTCTTTGGAAGACATGGAGCGTTTTTCACCGTACAATTCAGTAGCCAATGCTTTTAAATCAACCGATTTGTGCTTGGTATTTTCCTTCGGACCTTTTTCACCCAGGAAAACATGTCTGCCTTCTTCCTTGCTCCATCCAAATTCCTTGATGGGCACATCCAACGGACTGCCGTCTCGTACTTTCAAGGCTTTGATCAGCGAGGTGTCGGTGTTTTCGTCTTTTTCAATCAAAAGGATACCGGCTGCTTTACGCTGAACTTCACTTCCCAGGTGTCCGCGAAGCTTCATTCCGCTTGGCGCCATGTGCAGCACACAGATGACCACGGTATTGTAGATGGCAGCAATGCGGATAAGCTCCTCAATCAAGGCCACCGATCCTTCTTCTTCATTAACCCCTGGAAGCAGGTCGCCAATACCGTCGATGACCACACTGTGAATACCTCCAAACTGGTAAAAGTACTTGTCCATGGATTCCAAAATGAGCTTCATACGCTCGTTTCGAGAGATCCCCACCAAGCAATACGCCTTGAACCAGCTTGGAGGACGTTTGAGCTCCGAGCGATTGACGATATAAGTGAGGTTCTTGTAAAGTTGGTATTCACTCTGCTCGGTATCGTAGAGCAATACACCTTTACCTTCGTTATTCTCTCTAATGGTCATACCCAGGGTATCAATCACGGCTCCAGTAGGTTTGATGCTTCCGGATAGAATTCCGCCTAGAAAGTTGGTCTTTCCGCTGCCCTCGCTACCAGCTACGCACATGATGTTCCCAGGCGCACCCACGGTCACTTCATCGACTTTGATTAAGGGCTCAGGCTCGGTGGGCGGGTTGCCAAAGTCAATCTCGCAGGTACGCATGATGGCCATAGAATCTTCATAGGCCAGGTCCAGCATCTCCATAAAGAGCATACGAAGATCTTCAGCACTATGGCCCAGGGCAAAGAAGTCGGATATGTCTTTTTGATCCTTGTCTCCGGTGAGTGGAAGCCGGAGCGATTTAAGGCCGTAGCTCTTGTGCTGCGCTTTGAGTGATTCCATGGATTTGAGACCGGTTTCGTCCACATCGTAGAGCAGTACCAGGTGTTTGAAACGGAAGCTCAGCGCACGCAATAGGTTTTTGGGTATGTGGGCCGTTTCACTGTTCATGCTAATGGCATGGAAGCCATGTGCAGCCAGGCTCAGTACATCTTTTTCGCCACCGGTAAGAAACAGGATGTCGCCGCGAATGGGGAGCTGCTCACGGCCAAAGACGTATTGCTCGGTCTTTTCTCCGGAGAACAGGAACCTAGGCTCGGAAAACGGCAGGTACAGCTTAGTGTAACGAAGCCCCTGATAGCCAAAGATGGGGCGTTCGTTGGTGGAAGTGAACTCGTAGCTTTTTCCGCTCTTGCCAACGCCTTTGTAGGATTCCACAGCTACGACATGGTAGCGATTTAGGGTTACTTTGCTAATGCCGTATTTGGCCCAGAACTGCAACTCATGTGGATTAAACTCGCGGGTGGTCAGGGGCAAATCGCTCTTGGCCGTTTCAAAGCCATCGTGAATGCTCGGAAGCTTCGAGGCCTTGATGACCTGTTCGCCTTTGCCACGAATGATGCGATCTACTTTTTGGGGGTTGGATTCGAGTCCCAGTCCCAGCTCATGGTCAATGATCTCCATGATGCGTAAGAACTCCTTACTATGCTCGCAGGCCAGGGCAAAGATTTTACCCACGAAGAAAAAGCAGTCGCCGCTGTACTCGGCATTGCCGAAGTCCTTGAACTTGTACACTCGCGAACGCTTATCGAAATACACGTAGCAGGCCGCTTTGGTATCGTCGTAAAAGGGACTCTTGAACGCTTTGCCACTACCTTGGATTCTACTGCCCAAGAAATGCTTGAACACGTCATATCCACCATTAGTGGCTTCAAGTATGCTTTGTTTGTCTAGTGCCATACTTGATCGATTAAAGGATGGAGGGTAATGCGTCCTTGCGGTCGCGATCCATGAATCGGTCCAACTCCTGAAGCGCGAAACGACGCTGCTTACCTACCATGGTGTAGGAAAGCAAGCCTTCATCCATGTACCGGTAGAGAGACGTTCTACCCACGTCCAGGTACATGCAGGCTTCCGCCGTATTGAGCAGTTTTTCCTTGGGCCTCGGTATGGATAACCTGGACTCTAATTCACCTACTTTGCGTTCAAGGCCTTCGACCTTTTTTTGCAGCATCGTGAGCTGCTTCGATGGATGATTGTTTTGAATCATAGACTTACGTTTTTCTCGACGCAAGACTACCCAGAGCTCTGAATTATAGTTTTATAGTATAACGCAGGTATAATGAAAGTATAATACTTTTTTGCCCTAGACATCATCGCAGTAGAATCGGTATTGTTGATGCAGCTCAAGAGTGTATGAGGTTTCTGGCTTCTTACGCCGTTTAAGGGCACTGAGACTTTGGTTGGTATGTTTTATTGGTTTGTTTAGAAATCGGGAGAACAGGTCAATCAGGTCTTTTTGAGCGATAGGGCCTGTAGTCAGAGAAATGGCATTACTGCGGTGTATGGCAATCAACACCTCTAGTAAATCGGAGCTCGAACGGTTCCATACCAGGGGCGTTTTGTACGCCGGCTCTTGGAACATTTCTACTTGCCCATGATCTGATACGAGCGGAGGGGTAGAACGTCTCGTGGTGTCGGATACAACCCTACTGGAGTTCTTGAGGAAGGACTTCCTATGTCTGAGAAGCTCTTTGGCACGCTCTAGAAGCCGTTGTTGTAGTTTTATATACCTGAGTATGGATTCACGGACAACCTCGTCTCTAAACTGCTCTTTTTGATGACGGATTTGGAATTGAAGCTTTAAGAACCAATCCTCTGGACATTTTCTAGGGAAATAGCGCTTCTCTTGTGAGGTGACCTCATAGACCAGAAGATTGATGTCTTGCACGACAACTTGGCGCGCATCCACTTCGGCGAGTCGTTCGTCTATTTGGTCTTTCAGTCTTTGAAGTAGCGACTCGCAATAGTGATCATAGGCCTGTAACGACTTGTGACCATTGAAACTAAGCTCTATGACCTCTTGGTATTCAAAGAGGTTCAAAGCAACACGCCCGGTATTCTTGCCAAGCTTTACTTCTGCCTTGGAGATTTCCCCCAGGATCAATTCAAGTGAGTTTACCATATCTGTTTCGTTTAATGATTACAGGCTTCGATAAACTCCAAAGGGAAGTGCGCTAATGGACTCGGCAATTTGGCAGAAACCCACCCTTGGCAATGTGGCAATGATATATATATATACATTGCCACATTGCCAAATGGGTTATGGGTTTGATTTTTTCCATTGCATTTATTTGATATACAGCGTTTTGCATTTTTCAATTTTCTCCAAATACCCATTGCCAAAAGGGGCACTTTTGGCAATGTTTTCAAAAGCCTCTTTGTGCACCTCCCAGCGGAGCCAAAAACTACCTGAAGGCCACACTTGTAAAGTCTTGTCATTCAGGGTTATGGGTTTGATTCCGTTTAATCCATTGAGGCTTGCAATTGACCAGGAGAATCAAACCGTTATGGTCATAACGATTAAACATGGGAATTGTCGAATTTTTGACCCTATGTGTCTGAGAATGTGAATTAGCCTAGGCGCGAACTCGGTTAATAAAAGTTACTTATTCACAAAAGTTGGAGCGTATCAGGTGCTTTTTAGATGTTTGGAAAAACAACTAGTAATTATGAGAGAATTGGTCACGGAAACAATCTACAACAACAATGAAATCCAACTCATACATCACACGATCAAAGAGGGTGGAACTGTAACCAACGAGTACCATGAAGTAATAACACCAAACGGTGTGTTTATCGACAATAAACTACTGGTTACAAGCATTTTATTCCTTAAATTGAACGAGAATATACTCAATATTTTAAATGACCCGTTATCCCACTAAACGACTACTAAAAAATGATTGACCTCGACCCATTTATTCTACAGGAAAACAACAGGCCATTGGATGATTTCCAGGGGCTAACACCTGCAGAGATGCACTGCCTGCTATATCAACCGCTGAGCGATAATTGTGTCGTTCGGCTCAAACCAAGCATAGCAGATGATGTCTTAGATCAGATACCGTTCTTTCGACTACTCGAAGATTTCATGACCCTCATTGAAAACAACAGGGGGGTCGTGAAATTGACCCGAACCGGCGCGCTTCCAAGGTTTGTATTGGAAGAGTTATATGGTAAAGGTCACATACCCGATGAGTCCATAGAAAAGGGCATCAGTAAGCTGAATCGAGAATCTAAAAGTTCCATTATCTCCACGGTCCGTATTACCGCGAAAGAAATGGGGTTAATCAAGAAACGTCACAATAGGTTATCGCTAACGAAGAAGTCCGAAAAACTAAGACGTGATCGATCAGCACTATTAAAAGAGCTGCTTCATTTCTTTGCTGAAGACTTCAATTGGGGGTACAATGATCTTTATCCGTTTTCACCAGTGGGGCAACTCGCATGGCCATACAATCTGTACCTACTCCACATTTTTAAAAACGAGAGATACGATGCGCTGGACTATGCCGCGATGTATTTATTGGCTTTCCCTCAATTGCTCGACGATTTTGAAGAAACGCACTTTGCTACGGCTGAATTAAATTTCTTCAGGGCCTATGCCATCAGAGCCATAGAAAGGTTCTTGGTGTGGTTCGGATTTGTAAAGTACCAACCTGGTTTAAACACCGTTGAAAAGGACGTCGTGGTAAAACCATTACTTTGGGAGGTGTTCGATTTTGATTAGTGCATTATCCTTTGTTTATCAATGATTGAGGACCGTTTACAGCGGTCTTTTTTTTTTTGATCACAAGTACCACAAACGAAGTAATTCTAATAATGTGAATCTCTTCTAAATGCTTACACTATTTTAGAGCATTAAGAAAACCACAAGAAACTATGCATATGGAAGAGAGTCATCAACTAAGTCTCAGTACGAAGGAATATAAGATGCTAATCAAATTGGTCGCAAGTGGTCAGTTCATTATCAATGCTCCTTACGCGCCGATTGAAGAGGATTTTGACAAAGAGATTTTTACGTTCGCGGATAAACTAATCAATGACTCTTACGATAAGGCTCCTGATATTGACATTGACGAAATCATTCTAGAGACCATGGACTGCGTAAACGAAGGGTTTTTAATTCAATTCGCATTTGAGTTAGCCACAAGAGATTGCATCGACAAAGGATACGATGCCGATAAGTTGTTAGAGAATAATGAGTCCAGTGCATACCACACGCATCGCCACAATCATTACATAGAGTTGTTTTCTTTAAGAGGTTTAGACGCTATCGGGGTCATCGAGCCCTAACACCTTAATTCATAAACAGGTCAACTAGTGAAGTATTCGTAAAAGAGACTTTTCCTAAAAATATTAGATAGATAAAAAAAAAGCGCTGCCCATGGGCAACGCTTTAACCAAACCAATAAACCTAAGCTTAAGTCTCTTAGACTATTAAAATTAATCGGCGTACCAGGCTTTTCCAAAGAAACCGATATTAATTTTTCGTCGTCAATCTGGTCCTTGTGGCCTTAAAAACAAAAAAAGACGCCATTTGGCGTCTTCACTGAGATGTAACCTCAGGTTTGTTGGTTTAATAACTTTGCAAATCAAAAGAAAAAAAACACTCACAATAAGTATAACTACTTATTTTCAACTTTTTTAAATCGGATTAGCAGTAGCATCTCCTCTGCTAAAAAGGCATTTATCCGTCAAATGGTGATGATATTAGAGGCATACCAACCGTCAAGACCTCTAAAGATTTGCGGTTTACTGCGAACACCATCTTTCTGAATTTGGATGCCACGCAGAAACCAATTAATTAATATCTTAACGGAAACTAATAAAAACCTAAATCCTGCTTCTTCAACGCTCATAACAACCCGGAAAAAGAACAATAAACCTGTACAATTCCCGATTTACTGGTGGACTTTCTTTCAACGGGCATAAACCAGAGCATAAAAGAAGTTGGC
>JAAZVU010000077.1 GCA_018623275.1 Flavobacteriales bacterium | reverse complement strand
TGGTGATGGACGGAATCGAACCGCCGACACATGGATTTTCAATCCATTGCTCTACCAACTGAGCTACATCACCTCCGTAAGAGGACGGCAAATATAAGTGGGTTCCCCGATTTGGGAAAGGGTTAACGAAAAAAAGTCAACTATTTTTGTGGAGAGGCGGTAAATTGCCGGTCGGTAAGCGTAGAATATGGAGCACCCATTACTTTTTGATTTAGGAAATACACATGCCAAGTTATTGGATACCAGTAACCAAGAAATACATAGGTTTTCTAAAGAAGATTTCAGAGCATTTCTTGAAGAGCGTCCAAAACGTATGCTTTTTGGCTACGCTTCAGGTGATAAATTGATTTTTAAAGGGCTGAAAAACCGAATTCGTTATGTGTCGACATTCGATAAAGCACCTTTAGAAAGTCGATATGAGAGTATGGAAACCCTAGGTAGTGACCGATGGGCTTTGTGTAACGCTCATTTTTTAGAGGGACATCACAATTTCTTACTCGTTACTATGGGGACTTGTATCACATACAATGTTGTGAAAGATGGCGTATTCCACGGTGGTGCCATTTCTCCGGGATGGGATATGCGTTACGCGGCGATGAATATGATGACAGCTGGTTTGCCTCTTGCGAAGTATACCCCCGAAACCAGTCTTTTAGGAACATCCACGTCGGGTAGTTTAAATGCTGGCGTAGATGTTGCTATTCAGAAAGAATTGGACGCTATGATTGCTGACTATTCTAGTAGTTTTCAATTAAATCATGTCCTTATTTGCGGAGGTCACTCCGGGCGCTTGTCTAACCCCCTAAAAAACTACATATTTGCACCCGTTAATTATGAACTACATGCCCTTGGGCGCCTCTACGAATATTATGCCGAGAACGGTACGCTTTAAAGCTCTTTTATCAGCCGCAGCACTTGTGTTGTTGGTTGTGGCGCCAGGTAGCACATCAGCCCAAACAAACTCCGTAAGTCCGTTAAGCATCAATGGTATTGGTGAAACATCTTTTGGGATTACGCCTAACTATTTGGCGATGGGCGGCACTGGTATAGCCAATGTCGATCGTTTCTCCATTAATATGTTGAATCCTGCTGGGTACACCAATATGGAATTTGCAACCCTCGAGATGAGCGGTGCACATCGTTCTTTTCAGCACCGTATAGCGGATGAAGGCATAGATCAGGCAAACTTTAATACGTACTTCGATTACTTCGGCTTCGGTTTCAAATTCAATGAATACTTCGCGGGTTCTTTTTCGGTAAGTCCACTTGCAGCAAAGGGATATAGCATTAGCGTGGCCGATTCCTCTGACGACTTTGGTGTATTTGAATACCGTTCTCTAGGCCAAGGTGGCTATGATAAATTCACTTTTGGATTAGCCGCACAACCGGTAAAGTGGTTCTCTGTTGGTGCCAACGCGAAATACATTTTCGGTGAAATTGACGAGAGCAATAAGACCATCATTGCAGATTCAGATTTCTTATCGGTTAGTAATTCCGTGCGCACCGGTATTAGCGATTTCACCTTCGACTTTGGTACGCAGTTGAAATTTGAGATGGGTGAATACAGATTAAACGCCGGGGCAGTGTATGCCTTGGGCCAAGATTTGAACGCTCGTCAGATTTCAACGCAATACACATTTATAAATAGCGGTATCGTCGAATCTGTAGTAGATACGCTTTTCTATGACCTTAGCGAGCAAGGAGTAGCAGTGCTTCCATCGAGCTATGGAGTAGGTATAGGTTTTACGAAGAACATCAATAATTCACCTATTAATGCCTGGGATCTATTGGTAGATTATAGAGTGACCAATTGGAGTGAATTCAGAAAATTTGTGCCCAATGGTGGAACTGATCCTGGAGCTTCCATGCTCAATAGTGAGCGCTTCAGTTTCGGTGCTGCGATGGTCCCAGCATATGTTTTCCCAGCCTTGGGTAGATCCAGAAACTACTTCACTTTGGTGCGTTACCGCATAGGGGCTTTCCAAGAAGTAGGACAGTACCAATGGAATGGAACAGGCTACACTTCTAGGGAGATTAATGCAGGATTTAGCTTGCCAGTGATTTACAGATCATTAGCACCTGGTGAACAAAAGGCAAGCTTTTTGAATATTAGTGTAGGGAGAGGTCAACGTTGGGATGGAAATTCGGCGAGCCTCCGCGAAGATTATTGGAATTTCAACCTCGGTATCACTTTGAACGACAAGTGGTTCCAGAAATTTAGATATAGATAAACAACAATTGATTATGAAGAGAATAGTATTCCTTCTTGCTGCAGTAGTTTTTACTGTAAACGCAAACGCCCAGAGCAAATGGGGTGAATCGGTGGCCGATTCTGTGACTTGTTACGAGAGCTATAACATCTTTGGTTCTTTTTACCAAAGCAAAGATTATGCAGGTGCTTTTGAGCCTTGGTTGAAAGTATACCAGACTTGTCCTGCAGCTAAAAAGGCAACGTACATCTACGGACCTAAGATTGTTGAAACTAAAATCAAGGCAACAACAGATGCAGCAGAGCGTCAGGGTTATGTTGATCTACTTGTTGGATTGTACGACAACCGTTTGAAGTACTTCCCAGGTAAGGAAGGCTATGTAATGTCTGAAAAGGCATCTAAGTACATCAAATACAACAAGGACAGCATTGCAACTGCTGCAGAACTTTTTGACGCAGCCTACGCGGTTGCTGGTAAATCAATGTCTGCGTCTCAGCTGAATGCATACTTCTTGACAAACATTAAGTACTTCAACATCACTAAGGATGTGGATCGTCTTTTTGTAGTTTATAACAATGCTATTGAAGCATTGGAGTACAACTCAATGGAGTACAGTAACTTGATTGCGAACCTCACAGCAAAATCAGATTCAGTTGAATTGACTTCAAAAGAGAAGAAGTCTCTTGCACGTGCCCAGAAGAGCTTGCCAAACTACGATAAAGTACAGAGCAACATCGAGAAAGCGCTTTCTCCGCTACTTACTTGTGAGAAATTGGCTGTGATTTACAACGAAGAGAAATACAACGAGCACCAAGACGATGTAGAGTGGTTGAAGCGTGCTGCGAAAATGCTACAGAAAGAGCGTAAAGGTGAGGATGGTGAAATGACCAGCTGTACAGATAACCCTGTGTTCTTATTGATTGCAGAGCGTCTATACGCGCTAGAGCCATCTGCAGGTGCAGCTCGTTCAATGGCTAAACTAGGTGTTCGTAAGAGCGACTGGGCAATGGCTAAGAAATACTACCAAGAGGCCATCGACCAAGAAGAGGATCTACGCAAGACTGCTGATGATTACATGGGTCTAGCTTATGTAAACAACAAAATGGGTGCTATGTCTTCAGCGAAGAGCAACTGTTTGAAAGCAGGTCAATTGCGCAAGGATTGGGGTAACCCATACTTATACCTAGCAACGCTTTATGCTGATGCTGCAGGTCAATGTGGTTCAAACGCAGTTGAGAAAAATGCAGTGTACTGGGCAGCGATTAATAAGCTGAGCTATGCACGCAGCATCGACCCAAGCATTGCCGACAAAGCAAACAAATTGATCTCTGCATACTCTGCAGCAGTACCGGATAAAGGTGTAGCTTTCCAGCTAGGCTTTAAAGAAGGTGACCAGATCAACATTGGTTGTTGGATCAACGAAACTGTAAGTGTGAAGTTCTACTAAACACTGCGAAATAAAATTTTGGGAACTCCCCGCGGCTGCGCCGCGGGGAGTTTTTTTTCGCCTACATTTGAAAGGAATATCAGTGGAATAGAATTGGATAGGAACCGCCTAAATATTATTTCTTTAGCCCTCGTTTTGCTTGCTTTTTCCTCGTGTAAGAACGACGAAAAGGTGGTGGAAGAAATCAATGCACCGCTGGTAAATTATCCCTTGAACGAACAGCGCCACGCGAACATCATTTACAGTGATAGCGGTATCAATATTCTAGAGATAGATGCTGCTTTGGTGCAAGATTACGGGAATATGGAACCGCCCTACGTGTATTTTGGAGGCGGTTTGAATGTGCGGTTTTACAACGGGCCAGAAATGAGTTCAACAGTGATGACGGCGGATACTGCGCGTCAGGACAAGAAGAGCGATTTATGGGCCATTGGAGGGAATGTCATTGTACGAAACGGCAAGGGGGAAAGGATGTTGACCGAGCTGTTGTTTTGGGACAAGGCTGAGGAACGATTGTATACAGATAAGAAAGTCACCATCGAGACGGAAGGGCAGTTGATTACTGGATTAGGTTTCGAGGCGGATCAAGAATTTAATAATTACCGGATCTTTAAGGTTCAAGGTGAAATAACAGTAGACGATGAATAAGGCAATGCGCGTGGTAGAGCTGCTATGGCTAGCAGTGGCGGCAGTAAGTGCAGTTGAAATATATATGGGCTGGGGCGATTGGAATCGAACCATAAAATTCTCACTATTCTTCGGTGCAGCAGTATTCATGTACTTCCTACGCAGAAAGGGTCGATTAAAGCAGATGGGTAAATAGTGCAAATTTTAACCATCATCATAGCGTCCATTTTATTCTCTGCCCTGTTTTCGGGGTTGGAGATGGCCTATTTGAGTATTAACAAGCTTCATGTGGAGCTCGAGCGCCAAAAGGGTGGATGGAACTACCGTGTATTGGGATATTTGGTGGACCGACCAGCGGCATTTATCGCGGCAATTTTGGTGGGTAATAATGTCGCGCTGGTCCTCTATGGGAACTACATGCACCAGTTCATGGAGCCCTATTTTGAGCAGTGGTCGGCTTTGGAATATTTAGTGCTTTTGGTCGAAACGTCCATCTCTACAGTGGTGATTTTGGTGTTCGCAGAGTTCTTGCCAAAGACTATTTTCCGACAAAACGCGGAAGGGTTGATGAAGGTATTGAGCGTTCCTGCATATTTGATGTTCTGGATTTTACGTGCACCTAGCGCCCTTTTACTAGGGGTAAGCCAATTCTTCTTGAAGTACATCTTTAGAATTGAGGCAGAAGAGGAGAGCAACGACTTTGGCCGAGTGGAATTGGACCACTTCGTCAGAGAACGCGTCCCGAATACGGTCGAAGGCGATGAAGAAGTTGATCCGGAATTGGAAATCTTTAAAAATGCCCTTGAATTTCCAGAGACCAAGGCGCGCGAATTCATGATTCCTCGAACTGAAATAGAAGGGGTAGAGGTACATACAAATCTCAAAGAGGTGCACCAATTGTTCATCGAGAGCGGCTATTCTAAGCTCTTGGTTTTCGATGAAAACATTGACAAAATCATTGGTTATGTACATGCTTTTGAACTGTTTCGTAGGCCCGAGAGTTTGCAACGCGTTTTGCGTCCAGTGAGCTTCATCCCAGAGAGTATGAAGGCAGATGAGATTCTGAATTTGTTTACTAAGGAGAAGCGCAACATTGCCATTGTTTTGGACGAGCACGGCGGCACCAGTGGTATGATCACCTTAGAAGATGTCATAGAGGAGATCTTTGGAGAGATTGAAGACGAGCACGACTCTGAGGCGCTTCTAGAGAAAGAGGTGCGCCCGAACGAGTGGTTGTTTTCGACCCGATTGGAGGTTAGTGATATCAATGAAAAATGGGGGTTGAGCATCCCGGAAAGTGAGAATTATAACACGCTTGGAGGGTATATTTTAGACCTTCACCAGAGCATTCCAATAAAGGGTACAGTCGTGCGAAGTGACCAGTACTTGTTTATCGTAGAAAAAACTACCTCAAATAGGCTTGAAGAGGTGGTTGTAAAGGCCATTTAATTGGCTCAAAATCTTATATTCGCAGACTCATCACAATAATTGCATACTAATGGCAACAATTGAACGCATCAGACAACGCTCAGGTTTATTGATCGTTGTAGTGTTTGTAGCACTTTTGGCATTCTTACTTGGCGACTTGTTTAAGTCGGGAGGTTCGAAGTTTTTTGGAGATCCTAACATCATCGGTTCGGTAAATGGCGTAGAGCTTTCTCGTCAGGAAGTGAGCAAGAAAATGGAGGAGCTCAGAGCAGGTAACCCTGAAACATACGCGAATACTTCTAGCGTACAGTTGGCCAATTTCGTTTGGACCAACTTCATGTCAGATGCCATCCTAGGTGAAGAATTGGACGCGGCAGATATGAGCGTATCTGATCAAGAGATCTACCTAGATATCATTAACAATCCGAACATTCAGCAGAGCTTCGCGGGCGCAAACGGTCAGTTTGACGAGAACATGTTCAAAAGCTACTTGGCTCAAGTTCGTGATAACAAAGACGTCACAGAACAGAGTGCTGAAATGTGGACGCAGTGGTTGTCTTTCGAGAACGCTGTAGTGAACCAAGCGAAGAACTTCAAATTCACAAATGCCATTGAGAAGGCTGTATTCATGCCGACTGCATTGGTCGAGGCAGAGTTTGCTCGCAGCGATGCTCAGCACCCAGCGCAGTACGTATATGTTCCTTACATCGACGTGAACGAAGATGAGATTGAGGTAACTGAGGCTGATGCAAAGAAGTACTACAATGCAAACAAAGACCAGTTCACTCAGAAGGACGGTCGCAACATCGAATACATCAACTTCCAGTTGGCACCTTCACAAGCAGACCGCGATGCATTGAAAGCAGAGTTGGCAGCATTGTCACTAGAGTGGTTCTCAGCTGAAGACGATAGCGTATTTGTAAACCTTCACAGCGACGTTCGCTTCATTCCTGAGTACTTCACCATCGACCAATTGGTAGGTACAGGTATCGATACGTTAGTAGACGGTCAAGATGTAGGTTACCAAAAAGGACCTATTGATCTAGGCGGTTCATTCTCCGTAGTGAAATTGGTAGACAAGAAAACGTTGGCAGATAGCGTTCAAGCGCGTCACATCTTAATTCCTTTCGCAGGTGCTACTCGTGTAGACCCAAGCGTTACACGCACACCAATGGAAGCGAAAACTTTGGCGGACAGCTTGTTTGCATATTTGAAAGACAACCCATCTGCATTTGAGTCTGTATCTGAAGAGTTCTCTTCGGATGTAGTAGCTAAAGAAAAAGGTGGAGATCTAGGTTACTTCGT
>JAAZVU010000076.1 GCA_018623275.1 Flavobacteriales bacterium | reverse complement strand
GCTCTAGATCCATGGGCTGTGCACAAAACCCGCAATGCGCTATTTTTTGATTTGTCATCATACTGAAAACGTATCAAAGGTCTCGCTCGAGCGGGTGGAAAGAATTGATATTTGTCATATCTTACTAAAACCAAAATCCCAACTTTTAGCCTATGAAACCCAATTCCCGTTTAGAGTGTGCAAGTTGCCAGCATCTGTCATCAAGCCACTTCAATAGCCTAGACTCTGATGGTTTATCAGAAATCAATTCCAATAAGGTCTGTCTTTCATTCAAAAAAGGGCAAACGATCTACCACGAAGGCATGCGCGTAAATGGCATATACTGCATACACAAGGGTATTGCCAAACTTTCAAAGTTGGGACCGAAGGGAAAAGAACAAATTTTGCAGTTTGCTACCCCGGGAGAAATTGCCGGCTACCGCTCCATGCTTGCTAATGAGCCAATGATTGGATCCTTAGTCGCACATACAGAGCTGACCGCATGTTTCATTCCGAAAGAGGTATTTGTCAAACAGGTTAAAAACAGCCCAAATTTTAGCTTTGAGCTGCTTTCAGCAAGCTGCCATGAATTAGGGGAATGGGGTAAAGTCATATCTAACATGACTCAAAAATCAGTCAAGGAACGATTGAGTGAAATGCTCTTGTTACTTGAAACTACCTTCGGCGTAGACGAGAAAGGTTGCATTGATATCACTCTTACCCGTGAAGAAATGGCCAACATGGTAGGCACAGCTACAGAAAGCCTTATTCGACTACTGAAAGAACTTAAGAAAGAGGAGATTATTGAAACCTCTGGCAAGCAGATTAAGATCCTAGATCACAGTGAATTGAAACTCAGCGCGGATTTGATGTATTAACTGATTAAAATCAGTCTAAATAAGAGAGTGGATTGTACTTTTGCCTCAAATACGACAATCCAATGAGAGTACTGCGTGCTATCCTAACCGCCACCTTACTTTTAACCCTGTCCAATTCGGCTTTTGCCCAAGGCAAAGGAACCATTCAAGGCGAAGCACTAGATGCACTCAACCTCAGTCCATTAGCCGGGTGGGAAGTAGATGTTATCCAAGGCCGATTCAAAGAAATCACCTCCGTCGATAATGAGGGTAAATTTGAATTCACCAACCTTCCAACTGGGCTCTACAACGTTCGTGCTATCAGTCCACAAGGGCAGATTCAAACCCTGCACGAGGTACAAGTTCGCTCTACAAAACCTACCTATATCGAGCTACTCGTAGAACGCACCACTTCCCTAGACGAAGTTGCCGTTCGCGCAGATGCTTTCCATAGAACCCCTGAAACTCCTTTAAGCATCAAGAACATCAACCGTTCAGAAATGATGCGAATGCCCGGTGCAGTACTCGACCTAAGCCGAGTCATCCAGAGCTTCCCCGGGGTATTACCAAAACCATCGTTTGGCTATGCCATTGCGATGCGCGGAGGCGCACCCAACGAAAACAGATATTTGTTAGACGGAGTCTCCTTGCCTACCGTGAACCACTTTAGCATCCAAGGTGCCTCTGGTGGTGCAGTTAGCTTGATTAACCTGGATCACATCCAAGGAATGGACCTCATCACCGGCGGTTTCCCGGCTGAAGTAGACGATGCGCTCTCAGGGGTGTTAAAGCTCGAAGGACGCAATGCACGTACCGACCGTTGGGGAATAAGAGCTACTCAAGGTGGAACAGATTATGGAATCACCTTTGAAGGCCCTATTGGTGAAAACACCGCGGTTACTTTAAGCGGTAGAAACAGTTTCTCGCAGCATTACTTCCGTTTGTTTAATATCCCTGTGCTTCCTGCGTACCAGGACGCACAGCTGCGCATACGTCACCGTATAGGGGACAATAAAGACCTCACCATCATTGGTGTAGGTGGATGGGATAAATATCGATTATACACTGAAGGACGCGGCAGCGATGCCCTACTCTACAATGTTGGATATATTCCGGAAGGCGAGCAACAAACGGAGGTGCTTGGGGCACGTTACCGCATATTTAAAGACAATGGACGTTGGGAATATGTGCTCAGTAGAGATCACGTGGGAAATCAGGCTGAGAAGTTTGTTGGAAACACAGGAATGGAATCGGACCGTCAACTGGATTACCAAAGCGCAGAGACCAACACTCGATTCAACCTCTCACACCACGTCGTTAGTGACAATTGGCAGTGGAAATACGGGGTAAATTTCGTGCACAGAGATTACAATCTAGACATGTGGAATGTACGCTATAACAACGCTTTGGGCGCAGCGCGCATAGATACGGCGGACTATGAGGAGCGCGTAAGTTTCCAGAGCCTTGGTGCCTTTACCCATTTGACTAAGAACTACCTAGATAATAGATTGAGTACCAGTGCAGGGCTGCGTTTGGATATGCACAACCTGAATTTGACCACCATAAATCCATTAGCACAGCTCTCTCCTCGCATGAGTGCGCAGTACCACATCAACTCTGATTGGGCCATCCAAGGGAATCTAGGACGCTATTCACAATTGCCTCCTGCCATTACCATCCTGGCAAATTCTGCAAATAACTGGTCGAGATACAGCTATGCGGGCATTGTGAACCAGGCCGCAACCGGGATCGAATTTCAAAACGGTGAGACTTACCGCTTCTCGCTAGAAGGTTACTACAAGTATTACAGCAACATGCCTTATCTGTGGGATGATCAGATGTCCTTCTCTCAGGCCATTGGTGCTTATGTTGCTGTGGGAGATCAGGTAAGCTCCTCAGTGGCCGAGGGTCGTGCTTATGGACTTGAGTTGTTCTTGCAGCAAAAGCTAAAAGGAACGTACTGGTGGACCATGAGCTACAACTTTGGCTTTAGCGATACACGCTTGAACCCTAGTCAAGATTGGACACCAACGGTTTGGGACAACAGACACAACATTAACCTCGTACTTGGGAAAGTTTGGGGCAAAGGGTGGCAGATTGGTGCAAAGTACCGTTGGGCAACGGGAACACCATATACGCCGTTCAACCCTGAGGTTAGTGCTGTTGCCGCAAACTGGGACGTGCTACAGCGTGGGGTATTCGACGTAAATAATGTCATGGGCGAGCGATTGGCTAGCTACAGCATCATCGACGTGCGCTTGGACAAGACCTACAACAAGAAGAATTACAGCTTGACTTGGTTCTTAGATTTACAAAATTTCACCTCTTCTGATATCCCTTTGATGCCTTATTTGACGGTAGAAAGGGACGAGGAAACAAGAGCACCATTGATGGACCCAGCAACCCCTGGGTCTTATTTGGTAAAGACCATTGCCAGCGATACAGGAAGATTGTTGCCGACCATTGGCTTAATCCTCGAGATATAATCGGCTTTCCACTACCTTTGGGCCTTTAATGAAGGTTAGCATGCTGAAATCAATTCTACGCAAGGTCCCCATCTTTATCGCAAATACGATAGTCGTATTGACGCTATTGTGTCTCTTTGGATGGGTCGTTCGTGAAACTACTAAGGGTAAGCAATGGGTGCCGCACAATGTCAGTCGATCCATTACTTTTTTCACAACCCTTCCAGACCGATTGATGATCGCAAAGGCAGCCGTGGAGCGACTTCCATTGGTATATGTGCCTTCACCTGAAAAGTTTGAGCCCATTAACGAGCTTCAGGAGGACGTGAAGGTGTTGATCAGCTATGCGAATGCCAATTGGAAACGCACCATCGCCATCAAAAATCTGAGAACCGGTGAAGAACTCAAGACTTGGAAAGTAGACCGCCTGGCCAACCCGCATAACCGCATCATGCACTCCTTGATGCTTCCAGATAGCAGTCTCATCTATTCCCTCAACGGTGTAACGGGTCTCATCAAGATCGACAAGGACAGCGAGCGCCTGTGGAAGCAAGATACCATCGCGCACCACCACGCCATCAACATGGGTGCCGATAACACTTTCTGGGCCAACACCTACAGCAAAGACAAGGGCGAACACATCTACTATGGTGCCCGCTTTAGTATTGATGGACGAGAATTTCCGTTCATCGACAATACCATTACCCAGTTTGATGCAGAAACTGGCCGCATCTTATACCACAAGAGCGTCACGGAAATTCTCATCGAAAACGACCTCACACACTTATTGATTAAATCTGATTCACCAGGAGATCCATTACACATCAACGATGTTCAGCCTGTGTTAGAAGATGGACCACTAATGAAAAAAGGGGATGTATTCCTCTCCTCGCGCACCAGCTCTTGGATCATGCACTACCGCCCTTCTACAGGTGAGGTGGTAGAGCTTATCGAGGGGCCTTTCATGTCGCAGCACGATGTGGATATTGAATCTGATTCTACCATCATCTTCTTCAACAACGGCGGCCAAACTTTAAAAGGCGAACGTCCTGACCAGCACCGCCTTGCCGAAAAACTCATTGAAGTTGCACCTCAATTCTCTGGTGTGGTGCGCTACCACCTTGGCACAGGCAAGTTTGAGCGCATTTACCCCGAGCTTTTTGCAGAAAATGAAATATTCTCTTTCACTGAAAGTTTGGTGGACGAGCTACCCGGAGGCGGTTACTACATCGAAGAGCAGAACTCTAGTGTGATGTGGGTGTTGAAAGATGGAGAGGTGAAGTACAAGAACATTCTAAACTCTCAGCATGAGGGACACCATCATCTGGCCAACTGGGGCCGAGTAATGCCATAAACACTACCACATGACCTTTGACGACATTATCCAATTCCGCCGTTCTAACCGCAAATTCAAGCCGGATGTACCCGTTCCCGCAGAAATCGTAGAAAAGGCCCTAGAACACGCCTCGTTGGCTCCAAACAGCAGCAATATGCAACTCTGGGAATTCCACTGGGTACGTGATGAGGAAAAGAAGAAGAAGTTGGTGCATGCTTGTCTGAATCAAAGTGCTGCGCGTACTGCGCAGGAATTGGTCGTGATTGTTACTCGAAGAGATAAATGGCGTCACCGAGTGAAGTGGCATAAGAGTTTGATTCTCAAAGATGCGGAACGCGTGGGTCGCGATGCGAAATCGATCAAATTGCGGTTGACGTATTACACGAAACTCATGCCCTTCTCCTACATGAACGATGGCTTGGGCATTTTAGGATTGTACCGCCGATTCCTATCCTTCGCCATAGGTCTTGTGCGCCCTATTTACCGTGCTGAAGGCCACGCCCAGCAGCGTATCACCGTTCACAAAAGTGCAGCACTTGCGGCAGAGAACTTCATGCTCAGCATGGCTTCTGAAGAATTTCATACCTGCCCCATGGAAGGGTTCGATGCGGTTCGCGTGAAGCGCATCTTAGGTTTGCCAAGGCGCGCTGAAATCAACATGGTGATCGGCTGTGGTAAGGGACAAGACGACGGTTTTTGGGGTCCACGAAGAAGGCTACCTAAGGAAGAGGTCATTAAGGTCCACTAAGCACCAATTCTGAATAGACTACCTTTGAAGCGCTGAACAACACTTGTTCTGCCTAAACACTCTTTATGACATTTGATTCTCTAGGACTCGACGACCGAATCCTATCTGCCCTAGAAAAACAGGGCTATACTTCCCCCACTCCTATTCAAGCACAGAGCATACCGCTTCTTTTAGACGACTATGATTTGCTAGGGACTGCGCAGACCGGAACAGGAAAAACTGCTGCCTTCACCATTCCCATCATTCAGCATCTGCTCGAGCGCAAAAGCAAGAAGCGTCGCATACGCGCATTGGTGGTTACACCAACGCGAGAATTGGCACTTCAGGTGGGCGAAAATGCGAAACGATATAGTGCCGGCACACCCATTCGTACTGCCGTCATCTTTGGTGGTGTGGGGCAAAACCCACAGATCGACCAATTGCGCAAAGGCGTCGATTACCTGGTAGCCACTCCAGGACGATTGCTCGATCTGCATAACCAAGGATATATAAACCTTGATTCTTTGTCGCACTTCGTTCTCGACGAAGCCGATCAGATGCTCGATATGGGCTTCATTCACGATATACGTAAGCTGTTAAAGATTATACCACAGCGCCGTCAGAGCCTATTCTTCTCAGCGACCATGCCTAAGGATATTATTGCCCTCAGCAGTCAAATCCTTAAGCCAAACTATAAGCAAGTACGCATTGCTGTGGAAAAACCCACTGCAGAACGTGTTTCGCAGGCCGTGTACTATGTTGCCAAAAAAGAGAAGCCGTCGATGTTGCTTCATCTTTTAGAAGAAATGGAAGGTTCCGTATTGGTTTTTGGACGTACCAAGCACGGTTGTGATAAGGTAGTACGCATTCTAAATAAGAAAGGGGTCAAAGCTGCAGCCATTCACGGAAACAAGAGCCAAGGCGCTCGTCAGAAGGCACTGAAAGCTTTTAAGGCAGGTGAACTCAAGGTTCTGGTCGCTACAGATATCGCCGCACGCGGTATCGATATCTCAGGACTGGAACATGTGGTGAATTATGAATTACCCAATATTGCGGAGACCTACGTGCACCGCATTGGTAGAACAGGTCGCGCAGATGCATCCGGCGCTTCTGTTTCACTCTGTTCAGCGGATGAGCGCGAATACCTTAAAGGCATCGAAAAGTTGATTAAGGCATCCATTCCTCTTGTTGAAGAGCATCCATTCACGGCTGGTGCTGAAGAAGAGTGGTCAGATCCAGAGAACAGGAAACCTAAGAAGCCTGGACAACGTCCTCCGCGCAACAAGAAGCCTCGTCCACAAGGACAAGGAAAAGGAAATAGACCTTCAGAGGGAGGTGGACAGCGCAGTCAGAAAAGACGCCCAAAGCGCCCAAGACGAAACTAGATTGCATAAAAAAGCCCCGCTTGCAGCGGGGCTTTGTATTTCAATTAAGACTGAATTATGGACTTACAAGGTTCACGCTAATATTCACGTAGAACGGGTTGGTAAGCATATTCATCTGTGCATAGTCTGGAGAATCTAACAAACCAAATGCACGGTAGATATCTGGCCCAGAAACCAATCGATCAACATCGTAACGGTAGTTGATACGGTAACCGGCTTGAATGGACATCCAAATGAAGTTCTTCAAAGAGAATTCGTACACCGCACGCACACGAATCTCACCACGACGGATTTCCAAATCTTCATCACGCAGATCGAAACCTGGCAAGTTCTCGTACATACGGAACGACTGTCCTTGCAGCTCGTATCCTAGGAACACCATATTACGTGGATTGATCGTTCTTCTTATGTGTACACG
>JAAZVU010000075.1 GCA_018623275.1 Flavobacteriales bacterium | reverse complement strand
ATCGCGTGCTCACTATCGGCTACCTCTGAAGTAATCTCTACACCTCGGTTAATTGGCCCTGGGTGCATCACTACGATTGGCTTTTCTAAACCGTCAAGGTGCTCCATGGTCAATCCGTATTGTGCACGGTACTCCGCAATAGATGGGAAATACTTAATGTCTTGGCGCTCATGCTGTACACGGAGCATGTTGGCCACATCACACCACTCTATGGCAGTCTGAAGGTTGTGTTCAACGCGTACTCCCAGAGTATGCATATACTTAGGAACCAATGTCGTAGGGCCACAAACCATGACCTCAGCTCCCATCTTTTTCAGGAGCAAAACGTTCGAAAGTGCAACTCGGCTGTGAACGATATCACCGACTATCGCAACCTTGGCGCCCTCAAGGGTACCGAGCTTCTCACGGATAGAAAATGCATCGAGCAGTGCCTGAGTAGGATGTTCGTGCGCACCGTCACCAGCGTTTACGATAGATGCGTCTACATGCTGAGAAAGAAACTCACCTGCTCCAGGGTTCGGATGGCGCATGACCACCATATCCACCTTCATAGAGAGAATGTTGTTGACCGTATCTACGAGAGTCTCCCCTTTCTTTACTGAAGAAGATGCTGCAGAGAAATTTACGACGTCCGCACTTAAGCGCTTTTCTGCCAATTCAAAAGACAACCTCGTTCTTGTACTGTTTTCGAAGAAGAGGTTGGCAATGGTGATATCTCTGAGGGTTGGAACTTTTTTAATTGGTCGGTTTAGGACCTCTTTGAATTCTTTGGCAGTGTCGAGAATGAGTTGGATATCCTCTGCATTGAGGTGTTTGATACCCAACAAGTGATTCACTGATAATTCGCTCATGAAGCTGGTTCCGTTAATAATACAGCATCGCGGCCATCTACCTCTTCCCATAAGACCTCAACGCGCTGTGAGGCAATGGAATCTACCTGCCTTCCCTTGTAGTCAGGCTGGATTGGAAGGTCGCGTGAAAATCTACGATCAATCAAGGTGAGTAATTCCATCTTTGAAGGTCTACCGTAACTCAAAATAGCATCCATCGCCGCACGAACACTACGTCCTGTGTAGAGGACATCATCTATGAAAACGACTTTTTGGTCTTCAACCAGGTGCTCAATTTTAGTCTTATTCGGTTGCAGGTGTCCAGGCCTTCTGCGAAAATCGTCTCTAAAGAACGTAATATCTAGTAGTCCAGTGCGGATATCATTGACACCGTACTGCTCTTCTAAAAGCTTCACTAATCTCTCGAGAACTTGACCTCCACGAGGCTGAAGGCCAATAAGAATAGAATTAGAAAAATCACCGTGATTCTCGATGAGCTTGCAGCAAAGCCTGTTCAAGGCAATGTTCAACTCTCTGGAGTCTATGATTTCTCTTTTACTCATGCTGCAAATTTACTGATTAATATGAAGCAAATAAACCTTCAAGATCGATCCCTGAAAAATTCCCGCTACTCATCATAACAACAGCGTTTATCCCCTCATTTTCGGTCAATTTAGCCTGCAGCTCTTCCTTACTATCAAAAACAACGACGTTCGGACCAAAGGCCTCTTGCACAGCCTCCTTACTTAATTCAGGCAATTTCTTGTGCGCCACAGCCTTTGGACTGTAATAGACCCAACCCTCCTTGGCGGGGTCCAATACGCCCTTGTACATCGGAATAAAATCGGGATTCAAACTACTGAATGTATGAAGCTCTAGAACCGCTCTAACTTCTCCATACTGCTCTGCCAATGCAGCTACGGCTGCTTGAACTTTGGAGGGTGCATGTGCGAAATCACGGAACACGGGAATCTTCTTCCCCGCCAGGCGCTGCATTCTGTTCTGAGCACCGGTAAAACTGGCAATGGCATCATGAAACTCATCTTCTTGGACACCCATTTCCAAACAAATCCAACGGGCCGCCTCCAGGTTACTAAGATTGTGCTTTCCGAAGACCTGCAATGGCATACTACCCTCTGAGGTTTCAATATAGGTGGTACCCTCGTCAATGAAATACTCAGGCAGCGAATATGGGAATCGCTTCACTGGGGCATCACTAGATTCTACCAATTCTTTTAAAACAGGATCATCTTCATTATAAATCAAAGCGCCGCCTGGCTCGATAGTATCGATGTACTTACGAAATTGATCTAAATACGATTCAAAAGTCGGAAACACATTAATGTGATCCCATGCTATACCTGTAATGACAGTGATGTTCGGGCGGTACAAATGAAATTTAGGTCGCAAGTCAATAGGAGAACTCAGGTACTCATCACCTTCCATCACCATAAACTCTGAGCCACTCTCCAGCTCGACCATACAATCAAACCCTTCGAGCTGGGCTCCCACCATGTAATTTGTCGATAGCCCTGCATGCTGCATTGCGTGCAGAACCATAGCTGTAGTCGTGGTCTTTCCATGAGATCCAGCTATAACCACACGTGTCATGTCCTTGCTTACCTCGAATAAGAACTCTGGATAACTAAATATATTCAGCCCTAATTCCTGTGAACGCAATAACTCAGGGTTGTCTTTTCGCGCATGCATGCCAAGAATCACTGCGTCAATATCTTCAGTAATTCGTCCTTCATCCCAGCCTTCCATACCAGGCAATAGCCCTTTATCTGCAAGACGCGAGCGAGACGGTTCAAAGATTTGGTCGTCTGAGCCAGTAACTCGGTGCCCAGAATTATGCAAAGCTATGGCTAGGTTGTGCATCGCAGAACCCCCAATGGCTATAAAATGTACTCTCATTTACTCCTCGAAATAAAGGTTCCCGAATCTGATACGGGTCCCGCGCAAAGATAATAGAACAGCACCATCATAACCATCATTTGCCTGCCTCGAAGAGCGCGGACTCACTCGAAATTTTTGACGCTTATTTCTATTGAGCACCGTGTAAACCATCTGAGCATCGTGGCTCAAACTGACCATGACAAGATTTCCGTTCTTTGCATTGGTAATAGCTCGAAGTGTCTTCTTACCCCAACGTTTCGCATTCTTTCTATGGTCATTGAATATGAAGTGTAGTCCACTGTCATTCACTAAGAAGGTGTAGCCTAGGTAGTAGCCACCATCATTCATAGAACTTTGACGCTTTGGCACATGTGCATACCAGTCTACCACACCCTCTTTATCAATACTTAGGACAATGATGTCATTGTAGTAATAATAGTAGTTGGTTGTTGTAGTTCCTCTGGAGGTTTGCACCGTCTGGATACGCACTTCATAATCTTCAGCAATCACATATGCACCGCCATCGGGGCGTGGCACGAACTGTCTAAAGACAAAGTTTCTGCGAATTCCACGACCACGACGTGCACGGAAACGATTGAATTGGGCCACAAACTCTTGTGTAAATGGATTCAAGTTAGTGGTCACCACTTCGCCCTTGCTTTGATCTACACTTAAATAAAGTGCACCATCCATATCATAGAAATTTCGTTTGCCGTAAAATCCAGATATGGCCATTTGATTGTCTTTGAGGTCACACTCAATACCCAAGGAATGTACTGCAATGTTCCTCAATCCTAGATCAAATTCTGTGATTTGGTTTTCATCTCCTGCTCCTATGCGCATGAGCTTATATTCAAGATCCTTACCCGTTTGAGTAGTGATGTTCGGACTATTATCAAAAACACTAAGGATGAAGACATCTCCAGAATTGGTCAGGTCGAAATCAATAATATTAAAATTCCGATCTCGATAGTTCAATTCAATATCTGCATTCCAATCTTCTTGCAAATCTGCTCCGTAAACGCGGACGTAGAAATTCTCACTACCTCTTCGCTCATATGGAGGGTTGGTAAATACTGCAAATTTTGATCTGTCTTGTGATGCCTTAATCGCGAAATCGCCTTGAGATCTGCGACGAGTATCGAGGGTTTCGATCAACCTCGGCTCGCTAAGATTCGCAAGAGTATCAAGAGTTCTTACCAATAGATTCCTTGTATCCGCTTGTCTGTCATAGCTCTCGTAAAAGAGATACTGTACCCCCTCAAGCATGAGACTTTCCTTAAAATCTACCCTACGGCCGTTCCATTCCCAACGGGGGTTCTTGAGCAACCATTGTTCGGTTAAATCGTACCTGTTGTAATAGGCAAAATATTCGTCTCTCGCTCCGGAGAGTATAGAAGCCGCAGCAGGTCTGTAGGTAAAAAAGCCCTGCTCCCCGGCTTGCAGAATTCTATCGAACTTTGCGTTGCGCGCATGGTATTCAGGACTCCATTCCAACAAGGGATATGAACCCTGAGCAAAGCCAGTTGTTAATAGGAATGTAAAGACTATTAATGAAAAAGATCGCTTAAGTAAAGAGGTCATAGAAAACGGTAAAGTTTTTGTACATTGATGGTAAGATACGCCACCCTAACGATAAACTAACGCACTATGAAGAGATTTCTGTTTTCACTGATTTTCCTAGGCCTACTAAGTGTTGAAGCAAACGCACAAGCGGTAATCGTGCGAAAACGCGATCTTAGTACAACTTCGTACGGAAACTCATCGGTTCAGATCAGCCCTTCTAGTTCTGGTGCGAATCTTGGCGGCTTGTATTACAGCCGTTACAATCATGCCCTAAAAATTAGCCCTGCTTCTTTAATTGCAGGTGAAATCCCTTTGTCCTACGAACACAAAGTGAGCGACTACATAACTGTCGAAGCTGGTGTCGGCTTAACCACCTACAATCTTACCGAAGATCTCATTCGCGGTTATAGCGAAAGAGGCGATGGTGAAACAGTGAGCAATGTGAGCTATTCAGCGCTGTTTAACACCAAATTCTTTCCTGAGGGCAACGCTTTCCAAGACGGGTACTACATCGCCTTTAATTTGAACCTACGTAACTACTCCCAAGATTTCACCACCATTGATGACTTTGGTATGGACACAACAGTTAATGAGTTCTTCCGTTGGTCCGACGTAGGTTTCACCATGGGTTATCAAAGTCGCCCGTCAGAAAAAATGATCTTGGACTGGTACATCGGAGCTGGTATTCGTCAGAAAAATCGTTCGACAACAGATTACGAACAAATCTTTGATCCAAATACTGGAATTTTCGTTGGGCAATACATCCTGAATGAGAGCACCAATGTAGCTCCTGCGCTACTTGGCGGGGTGAAGATTAGTTTCCTATTCCGTTAGACCTTACTCTACAACAACTTCGAATGCAGCAATGGCTTCATTGCTCACTTTCTCAGCTGTACCAAAGGTATCTAACGTGGTGTGCGTAAATCCATCCTTGTCTAAACTTACCGCTGAAATAAGTTTATCTAAATCTAGCTTAAACACGATGTGATCGCCAGGACGTACGTCAATATCCAAAGTTGTTGTTCTATATAAGGGATCTGTTCCTGTGTGCCAGATAATACCACCGTTATTTGCAGCATCACTGAGGTCACCAGAAGCATTAAACCTTCCCTCAGCTTTGATAAAGCGGTATTTTGACGCCCATGTCCAATACATGGCGAAGGCACTACTCAATGGATGTGAGGTTTCGAAGGTAGTAGGGTCCATGGCGTTCATATCCTCGGGAACTCCTAATCCAAAGCTCACGTTTGAGGAACGCTTTTCTAGGTTTAAGGTGTAATTGCTGTAAGTACTATCACTTGGGTCGACAAAGAGCACATCACTAATGAGTTGATCACCTATGGTCAATTCGCTGATGTAGAAGTGAAATAAATCAAGTGCAATGGCTGTGTCCCCTTTGTTGAAAGGAGAACTCATGGTATACGGAGTACCATTTTGAACCAGTTGAAACTCAACGGTAACGTTTTTATCGCCCGAGCGACAACTAGATAGTAGAAAGATAGTAAGTAGAGAGGCTAGGGATAGGTATTTCATGAGAGATTATAATTTAAAGACGAACTCGCTCTTCAAATTATCACTCAAAATCTGTGCCTTATTGTAATCTGCGGCATCTCCAGGATCCGAGTAAATCTCCGGAGTAGAAGACGGTTGTAGACCCAAGAATAGCTTTTCAATATCGAGATCAATGACGAAGAATACATCCTTATTTGCAGCAACATTGAAGTTGCGTTTCTCGCTTCGTTCAATGACCATATCCTCAGTAGCAATTCTCCAAGTGAACGTACTAGTTGGCGTAGTAAACAAAGAATCATTTGGGTCAAACACTCGTCCTTCCAGTTGGAAGAAGCTATGACCCAGAGCTGGCCCGTTCCACAGGTGTCCCTTGTAGAGTGGATTGCTTTCCTCAAGCGTTTCCGGTGCGCTGTAAGCACGTGTACTGTCTAGACCAATGTGGTAGTTCAATCTTCCGTTGTATGAACCCCTAGGCAATTGTGCCAATTTAACCTCCGATGTAGTCAACAGGTCAATTGCAGTAAGATCGTTTTCTGTGCGCGTAGTATCCATTTCATCTACGCTCACAAACTCTGCCCCGCTCAATGTGACGTAAACGTGAGACAATTTAATCATGTCGCCATTTATCTGGTACACGGTGCTCGTATCAGCAATATCGCCCTCAAAGTATTTGTAGGCTCTTATGTAAATGTTGCGATCGTCCAGTGCGGCTGGATCAACTACGGTAATATCTCGCTCGCAAGAGGCAAATGCGCCCAAAGCGACTAAGGCTAAAATGAATTTTTTCATTCGTCTTTTATTTTCAAAAACTCTGGTGCCTGTTCAATGGCCACCATTATTTGGTCTAACAGATCGTCATTTTCTTTCGAAAAGTCCAATTCCAAAGGTTCCTTAAAGGTAATAGTTAATAGGTTACCCGTGCTCTTCACAAACATACCCGTTTTGTCGAAGGCTCGACGGAACCCATTAATAACCACCGGCACTACTACTGGGTTCAATTCACGGATCAAATGCACCGTACCTCTTCTACCCTTTACAAAGGGCCTGGTGGTGCCTTGAGGAAAGGTGATAGTCCAGCCCGTTTCCATCGCCTTTTTAATGTTGGCAATATCCTTTGGATCTACTCCGCGATTGATAGCTTTTCCCGCTTCACGCCAAGTGCGTTTGATACTCACAGATCCCGCGTACTGCATCAATTTTGGCAACAATCCCTTTTTCATGGTTTCTGCGGCAGCAATAAAAAACACATTCAATTTTGGGCGGAAGAGCGTACTCATGGGCACCCTGTTGTAGGTGTTGTTTTCCGCCGCGTTGAAGACTTGGTACATGGCACTTACATCAGCAAAGTAAGTCTGATGATTCGACACAAAAAGTACACCTCGCTCAGGAAGATCTTTTAGCTTATCTGCACCAACAATCTGCACGGAATTCATTCGAAAGAATCGGTACCAAGT
>JAAZVU010000074.1 GCA_018623275.1 Flavobacteriales bacterium | reverse complement strand
TTCTTTCTCTGTTTCTGAGCGTGCAGCTCGTGACGGTCGTAACCCACAGACTGGTGCAGTAATCAAAATCGCTGCTAAGAAAGTAGCTAAGTTTAAGGCTGGTGCTGATCTAAACGGTAAGCTCTAATCCTTTACTGGACTTTAAATAAGAAAGCCTTCTCTTTTCAGAGAAGGCTTTTTTATTGCTCTTTATTTTCCTTAAGGTTGAATTCGGCTTAAGGTCCAAGCTTCTTCATCTTTAGAGAAGATCAATCTATCGTGCAAACGCCCTTCTCTGCCCTGCCAAAACTCATACTTTACAGGTTTAATTATATAGCCACCCCAATTTTCAGGCATGGGCACCACAGATCCCTCTGGATATTTCTCGGTGAAAGCGTTGAATTTACTTTCAAGGGCCGCTCTGGAGGCTATAGGCGAGCTTTGCTCTGATGCCGCCGCACCTATCTGACTGAGATAGGGACGCGTTTCAAAGTATTCCTTACTCTGTTTTGGCGCCATCTTTTCAACACTTCCTGTTATTCTTACCTGTCGCTCTTGCTCTCTCCAGAAGAATAATGCACTAATGTTCGGATTCTCAGCCAATGCTTTTCCCTTAGCACTTGCATAGTTCGTGTAGAAGACGAAGCCTTCATCCCGGATTTCCTTCAACAATACGATCCTACTCTCTGGTAGTCCATTGTTGACAGTGGATACAGCCATTGCGTTATAATCCTTGATGTTCAATACTTTGTATTCTTCGAACCAATTTTGAAATTGAACCATGGGATCCTTATTCACTTTATCAGTGTCTAAAGAATCGAAATTGTAGCTTTCTCTGATGTTATGTAAATCCATAATGCTAAATTAGTGTAATGGAGCAGACTAATACCCCTACAAAAGGATGCATCCTCGTATCCAAACCCTTAATAAATGACGGCTTCTTTGAGCAGAGCGTCGTTTACTTAACCGCACATGATAGTGAAGGTTCTCTTGGTTTTACCCTAAACAAACGATCTTCCTTGATCGCTCAAGACTTTATAGAGGAGTTTCCCGGTAGGGATACCGTCTACTATGGTGGTCCAGTCGAGCAAGACGCACTCTTCTTTATGCACGGTTATGATAAATTGCCGGGTGCAGTGCATGTTGGCAATGATCTATATTTGGGAGGTGACTTTGAATTGTTCAAAACATTGTATGCTGAACAAAAAGAGCAAAACATGCCTCTACCCCAGCCAAAATTTTTCCTAGGCTACAGCGGATGGTCACCAGGCCAATTAGAAGAAGAACTTAAGAATGACACTTGGATCATTCTGAAATCTTCTGATTTTGACGTAATGGACTATTCCGAAGAAGTTTGGAGAGACGTTATGAAGAAAATTGGCGGGAAATATGCATTATGGGCTAATGCGCCTAATGACCCGATGCTTAATTAAAGTGATCCAAGGACATTTAGTTTGCGCTGTAACAACTCTACCAGCTCTTTAGCTTTATCTCCTTTATAGGTGCGTTTTCTATATTGCTCCACCCATTGTACTCCTGTTATAGTATTGGTGAGCCAAATCTCGTCAGCTTTCTGAAGCTCAAACGGGTTAATACTCTCCTCTTTGATTTCTAGGCCAATCTCCTTGGCCCAACCTATCAAATTCTTTCTAAAGACACCACGGAGCGGCCCGTCTTCCAAAGGAGCAGTTTTCAAAACGTTGTCCTTTAGCACAAACACGTTCGCTGCGTTTGCCTCAACAAGCATCTTTTTGTCGTTTACTAACAGCATGGCATCCAGGCCATTTTCTTGCGCAAAGATTCCAGCCAAGACATACAAAAGAGAATTGGAAGACTTTAATGTGGAGAGAAGACCCGCCTGCACGTAGTGGTCTTTAAACAAATCGACCTTCAATCCATTTGGACTCCACTCATAGTCTTGCGTTTCTAATTCCTCGAGCTCCATCCACCACACACATTCGTTGTTCGTCTGTGGCGTGTACTTTCCTTCAGATTTGCGAACCACCTGAAGTCGTAAGCGTCCATCGGTTACAGCGACTTCTTCAGCCAATTTGTTGGCTTCCTCAACAAAAAATTCCGGAGTGAACTCCATAGGAATTGGCATCCTTAGTATTCTCATACTTGCCATCAATCTGAAATAATGATCCTCTACAAACAGGAGTTTGTTATCTCGCATCCGAATAGTTTCAAATGCCGCATCTCCATACATCGTAGCACGCTTCACATCTTCTACAGGCAGTTCATTGGCAGCGATAATGTTTCCTTGGTAATTGATCATATTTTCTTACTGATAGAGCGCCAAAATTAGGGCAAAAAAAATCCCCGCCTGCAAGGCGGGGATAACTAAAAACTATGTCAAGATTACTTCACCGTAATTCGGCGAACTGCTGAACCTTGCTCCGTTTCTACTTTGAGGATATAGACCCCAGAATTCCATGCAGATAGATCAATCTCAGTAGCATTGTCCAAAGCACGCTTCTGAAGTACTACACGACCTGTAATGTCAAATACAGTCAAAGTCTGAATAGCAACGTTGTTTGCAGTAACCACATTCATCAAACCTGTAGACGAAGGGTTAGGATATACCTTCATTTCAAGATCAAACTCCTGAATACCTGCAGGAACGCCTTCTGCTTGAAGAACTGTAGCCATACGCGGAACGATGAAGGACATCACTGTATCAATCCATGCTTGCGAAGTCGCTTCGTTATTCGGATTCGCTGGGTTCTGAGAAGCGTAAGGATCCATTGGGTCGTACCAGTTCCACGGTGCTGTGTTTACAACCCAAGGTTGCAATGCATTTGTTGGTGGAATCTCAACAGTGTAGATACACTCCTCACCTGTTGGATTAGTGCTCTGCTCATCAACCCATACATCATCAGTGTAGCCTGCATTAATAAAAATATCATTATTTCCGTATCCATTTGCAGCTTTAATAGCTCCATAAGAACCAGTAACACTTACTACCGGGAAGAATTGCTGACCAATTGGCACATATACCATACCTGTATCGTAAGGCGCGAAGAAATCGTACTTGCTGTGAATGCTTAACATAGGAACATCTCCTTGCTCCAACCAAGCGCCATCACCTAGGGCACCGCCCATATTAATTACCATTAGTACATCATCCGGCATACCTGCGTGGTTCACGTAGTTACGACCCGGCTGCGTGTAGTCCATGGTAGGCAAGTTTAATGCATTTAAACCTGTAACGGTAACTTCGCCACCGTAACCGTCAATATCACCTACAACAGCAGTATCTACGTAAGGATCCCCTACACTCACGGTGCCACCGAACATTCCAACAGTATCTTGGTACTGGAATTTAGTAGGAGCAGTCACTTCAGAGTGTTTATCAATTGTCGCGTAGGCAAAAGTGATGTAGCCACCCGAACCTTGTCCTACCATGATCGTGTTTGAAGCATTAATTCCGTAAGGGTTACCAGCACCCACTTGGGTAAGGTTCAAGTAACGCACCAAAGATTTAGCATCTTGGATGGAATAATACACTGCAAGCAGGTTAGTACCACGACGCAAATCAAGGTTTGTACTGTTTGCCAACCAACCTAAACGGTAAGTAGCAGCTACAGCTACATAACCCATTCTTGCGAATCGAGTACACATTTCAACAACGGCACTATCCTCTTTCGTTCCTAGTGGCGATCCGTTAAGACCTTTAGGAATGAAAGATCCGGTATGCCAAACAATGACTACAGGACGGTCTGTTGCCGTATCTACGGTTGGTGATGGCATGTAGAAATCTGCCATCAATGGTTGAAGATTTGTCCCACCCAAAAGGGCAGAATCGATGTACGGGTTAAAGTTCACACCGTACGCTACGTTCGTTGACGTTACTACGTCAGATTCGCTGAAAATTGGTGTCGTATAGCGCTGTGCGAATACACTAGACGACACCATTAGCGCGCAAATAAAAAGTAATGTCTTTTTCATAAGCATGGTTTTGCAGGGCGGTTAATTAATTTGAATACTCAGATAGGCCAACCTCCCTACTAAAGGCCCTCCAAATACTTGATATACTTTGTTATTGAGTGCATTACTTGCACCTATTTTGTACGTCACAACGGTCTTGCGATCATTGATCATATGATTCCTAGTAAGAGAACATTGCGCATCCACTAAACCGTACGATGGGATACTCCCGGTAAATTGCGGTGAACCTTCAAATAGGAATCCTTCTACCCATTTGTAATTCACCCCTGCCCCCAACAATTTATCCTTGTCGTTTTTAATAGGATAATTTCTCATGTTCCAACCAATATTGAACTTATGCTCTGGGGTGTTGAATGCTGGAACGATTGGATCATTTACTGCAGAGGTAAGCTTGTTCCAACTGTAGTTACCGCTAAGGCTATGGTAGTCCCCAATGAAAGTATTTAACCCAATTGAAAACCCTTGAGTGGTCACCTGTTCCGTGGCATTGGCTGCAACACGATAGACCTGAAGCTCTTTCAGTCGATCTATAGCCGTGGTCCCCTCTACAATCTTTGCACCGATGATATAGCCAATGAAATCGTTGTAGTTGCTGTAGTAATAGTTCGCATCTACGAAAACACGCTCAAACAAGGTAGCTCTCCATCCTACTTCGGCAGTACGCACTCTTTCCGGGCGAATCGCATCTACATCGAAATAGCCGAAATCGTGAGTCAGACGCTCATTACCAGGCTTGGCTAGATACTCTACGATGTTATCTATAGTTACTAATGAATCAAAACCGTTGAGATTACCCAATAATACAGCTCGACCAACATTGTAGTTGAGGTATTGATCAGCTAAGGTTGGGTTTCGGATGGCACTACTCACGCTGAATCGCAATGTGTGATTTTCATTTGCCTTGTACACCACAGAAGCGGCAGGACTCACCAATGGCTGGAAGTTTTGATTCTTATCTACACGTGCAGTAATGCTCGTCTTGAGTCTTTCATCACGATAGAATTGTTCCCAACCGCCGTACAGACCTGCCTCATAATTTCGGATGACTACATCACCTGTATCGCTGAAAATGGTACCTGCACTGTTTGGGGTATAGAGGCGAACGTTACCACCGACCCTAAACGTACCTGCATCAGTATCAAAGGTTCTTTCGCCTTGACTGTGATAGAGTGCACTTTTATCATAGAAACGACTCCCGCCTTCTGTAAACAAGGTGGAAGTAATATGACCTTTCAGCTCATCGAATTCCGTGGTACCGGGCTTTAGGTAATTCACTACCGAGTAACCGTATACAGCTTCCATAAAGCTCATTACTATGGCATTGGTGGTATCGTGCAGTTGGTTGAAAAAGTCTCTGTTATTGGCGATGACATTCTGCATCTCAGCTTCGAAATCAGCGTTACTCAGTGTATTCGAAGGATAATCTGGAAGTGCTCTTACCTGTGGCCTGTTGAAAATGTACCACATGGTTCGGTATTGATTACTGTAAAATTGATCAGGAACAATACTGTCCTGCATACGAAGTGCTGTGAAGTACGCATCATAACTGTTCCCCGCATCCTCATGAGTAGAATACGCACGCCAGAACCATTTACCAGTCTCTTCACGGAGCTCTACCCTATTCTGTAAGAACAAGATGTCCTTAAGGCTATATCTGTTATCACCCTGATATACAGTCGTTCCTGCGCCGAAATTCATCGCGTAGATACCACGAACGTTGTCATTGAACTTGTAATGAAGCGCGGTGGTCAATTTCAAATTCTCAGTATCATAGTCTACAAGGTGTTTTTCCTCAATACCTGGTCGATAGAATCGTCCCAAACCAGGATAACCTTTTACATCACCACCAGCATCCCAGTAATCTTCATCACCGTACCTGTTCACTGCATCGTAACCACCTGGGTTCAATTCATCATCCGCACTAACATCGGTAGGATCATAATTTTCAGCTTGCCAGTCGTCCGCGCGTAGTGCAAAAAGATTGATTTTGTACGCGAACTTATCATTCACTTTGTCGGCCCAACGAACGCTCAATTCAGTCAAATTGCGCTCCCCTACTTTTAGGCTAGAGCTAATGCCGGTGAATACAAACGGGTCTTTGGTAGTCATCGAAATAACACCGTTAAAAGCAGAAGGGCCATAAAATGCTGTGCTCGCACCAGCAATCACATCCACTGACATGATATCAAGATCTGGTGCGCCTAAGAAGTTCCCTAAAGAGAAATTTAGACCCGGACTTTGATTATCTACCCCATCAATGAGCTGCAAAGAACGAACAGGGGAAGTGCTATTAAAACCACGTGTATTAATGATCTTAAATCCAATACTCGCAGCCGTGAGATCTACTCCTTTAAGTGTTCCCAAGTGATCGTAAAAGCTAACACTTGGACTTTCTTTAATGGCCAAAGCGTCCATGCTTTCAACTGTAAGTGCACTTTTCTCTTGCTGTTCACTAAGTCTTTGTTGAACAACACTGACCTCTTTTAGAACGTTGCGATCGGGCTTCATGGTAACCTTAACTGCAGAAGCGTTTTGAATAGCCAAACGCTGAACGGCAAATCCCATCGAATTCACCTCTATTTGAACGGGATAATTATAAATGTCTAGTGACCAAGCACCATCGAAATCGGTAACGGTTCCAATATTGCTTAATTCACCATTTAGAACTACCCGAACGGATGCCCCGATTATGGGATCATTTTTATCATCTACGACTGTTCCACGTATTTGTCCATGCAGGTATGACCCTAGAAAAATGAAGAGTGCGAGTAGTGTTTTGTTCATAAAGAACAAAGTAGTAAAACCAAACGAGAAAAAAGGGTAGTCACGCCCCTTAATATAAACGCTTAATTTGCAGCTCTTTTGAGTCGATCATTGATGGCCCTGCCAAGGCCGTCCTCAGGCAAATAATGGGTCCAAATTTCTTTGAATCCACGAGCTCGTAGTTCTCTTAAACCAGTGAATAAGCGGGTTGCAGCCTCAACATCGCTTAACGATTTACTCAAATTGAAAACGTTACTACCCTCCATTTCAGTGGACATCACTAATAATCCCACTTCAGAGTTATCAACAATATCTATGCTGCTCTTAAGGCTATCGAGATTATCGAACAGTCTGATTGTAGCACCAGGATTGTAATGAGAGCTAAGCATTCCAGGGGCATTTGGGTTCGATGAACTCGTCTGAACTTCTAAAGTCCCGAGAACAGATTCGAGCCGCTCTAATGCTAATCCTCCCAATCTCAGTACTCTTGGTGTACCGCATAAATCAACAATGGTACTTTCGAGCCCTACGCCACAAGGACCACCATCAAGCACAGCATCAATTTTATCCCCGAGCTGCTGCTCAACGTGCATCGCCGTAGTTGGAGAAGTGTAAC
>JAAZVU010000073.1 GCA_018623275.1 Flavobacteriales bacterium | reverse complement strand
ATGGAGCGTTCGTTGCATTTCGAGGAGGTTACCCCAACTCCTGATAGACGGTCGATACGGCCACAAGGCCCGCAGTTTCGGTACGAAGACGGCTCGAGCCCAGATGAATTGGCTTAGCACCAGCATCTAGCGCCAATTGAATCTCTGCGGGTGAGAAGTCCCCTTCAGGTCCAATCATGATGGTTGCTGGAACCTTGGCGTCAAGCACTGCCTTCAACGACGATTTATCACCTTCTTCACAATGAGCAATCAACAAATTTGAATGCTCCATGGCGATGAATTCTTTGAACGACATAGCCTCCTGTACTACAGCAATCTTGCCCTTCAAGCTTTGTTTCGTAGCACTGAGCACAATTTTACGGAGTCGCTCTTCTTTAATCACCTTACGCTCACTGTGGTCGCAAATTATAGGAACAATGGTAGAAATACCCATCTCCACAGCCTTCTCTACAAACAGCTCGATACGGTCCATATTCTTGGTAGGAGCAATGGCGATTGTTAAGGAATATGGAACTGAACCAAAGGTAGATTCTACTTGAGTATAGGATCCATAAACTTTTGATTTAGAAGCAAATGAGATAGTTCCTTTGTATAGTGCGCCATCACCTGTTATGAAATGGATCTGATCGCCGACGGTCTTTCTTAGCACCTTTACACAATGCTGAACTTCTGCTGTATCGAGCTGAAATTCATTGCCGCTGATATGTCCTAAAAAGAGTTGCATTAGAATTGAACTTTAGCTGAGGCAGAGATGCTTAAATCGGCAGATTCTCCTGCAAGGAAATTGTAATAACCTGCAATCCCTATCATGGCAGCATTATCTGTGGTGTATTGAAAAGGAGGGATGTAGGTTCGGATGTTTTTACGTTCTCCAAGGCTAGCGAGACGCTCGCGTAGGCCAGAGTTTGCACTCACACCACCAGCAATAGCAACGTGCTTAATCCCGGTGTCTTTGATGGCCTTTTCAAGTTTTTTGAACAATACATCCAACAAGGCGCGCTGATAGCTTGCGCAAATATCTGCTTTGTGTTTTTCCACAAAATCCGGATCTGTTTTCACGCGTTTTTGCAACGCATAAAGAAAACTGGTCTTCATGCCCGAGAAACTGAAATTGTATCCGTCCACTTGAGGCCTACCAAATTCCATGAACTTTGGATCGCCAACCTTAGCTAAACGATCTACATGAGGGCCGCCAGGGTAGGGCAATCCGATGATCTTGGCAGCTTTGTCAAAAGCTTCACCCACGGCATCATCTATGGTCTCGCCAAGTATATGCATCTCTTTAGGACCATCTACTCGAACCAGCTGAGTATGTCCACCGCTCACGGTAAGGCACAAAAACGGAAATCCGATAGGTTCCTCGTGTGCATCCTCAATGAGATGCGCTAAAATGTGTGCATGCATGTGATGCACAGGGATTAGAGTGACATCCAAGGTCATTGCTAAACTTTTCGCGAAAGAAGTTCCTACCAACAATGAACCCATTAATCCCGGTCCGTTGGTAAAAGCAATCGCATTTAGCTGTGAAGGTTCGATATTTGCTACCTTTAATGCACGGTCCACGACAGGCACGATGTTTTGTTGGTGCGCCCGTGAAGCCAATTCAGGAACAACACCACCATAAGCCGTATGCACCTCTTGAGAAGCTACTTCGTTAGACAAAACGCTATTTCCGTGCAACACTGCAGCAGAGGTGTCGTCACAACTGCTTTCAATCGCTAATATGTAAGGTTGGTTGTCCATGAACGAGTCAAAAGTACAGCAAAATAGGTTCAGAAGACCGCTAAGAATCGTCGTAATGACGCTTTCTCTACTGCTTTTAGTCACTGGAGTTTCGCTGACTATCGTTCTTAATTCTAAAAGTGTTCAGCAAGGCCTTTTCGATCGATTTGTTTCACCCTTGCTCGCCGAATACAGTTTACAAGCAGATTTCACTGGTTTTGACTACTCATTTCCTTCTTCAATTACCCTTCAACCAACAACGGTCTACTATTCTGATGCACCTTTAGTTGAATTGGGCGAGTGGGAAATCACCGATGTTTTTTGGTCGGACAAATTGGGAATCGGTTCAACGCGCATTTCATCATTACGAATTATAGAAGATTTAAAATCACCAAGATTTGAGGAGCTATTTAATGAGTTTAGCGATTCAAGCAGTTCAACTTCAGAGTATTATAGCCCTTTGACTTTGGACATCGGCTCCATTAAGTTAGATTCACTCCAATTCTCTTTTGATTCTACACATATTTCAAATCAGCTTATCATAGACCATTTGATCATCGGAGAGAATGTATCTGCAACTGGGGTTAATATAGATCTAGAGGCATCTCCTTACGCGGCTTCTCTTGCTGTGAGTACGCTAAATCTTTCACCGAATGGTACGTTTGATTTAGACTACTCCATTAGCAATGACAGTGTAGCTACGTTGGTCGGCCATGTAGAAGGCGGGGAGGAAGAATTCATGTTCACTGGAGATTTAGTGGCATCTACACAGTTGTCCTTGGACGCATTTGAGGCAGCTTCTTTGGAACCATTGGTGCGAGGAATGCAGATAGGCTTTAATGGCACCACAGATTCAGAAGGCTTTACCTTAGGAATATTTGGAGGAAATACGCTGTATAATCTATCGGGAAAGGTCGAAGAGTTGCAAGGTGCCAATTACTTGGTTTCTTCGAAAATCGACTTAGCTGAGGGATTTTACAATTGGTCTGTTTTGAACGATTTTCATGAGATTTTTGGTGTTTTTAAGCCAAAAACCATTGATTTTAGTGCAAAAACGGATTTTTTAGATGCATCATGGGAAATTGAATTAGCTGATAAAAAGAACCATTTGCTTCTCAGTAGTGAAGGACTAGAACTTCCTGTAAGAGGATCCTTGAATAGTCGTGATTTAGCACTTGGCCCATTGCAGCATGTAAAGGCGCAATTCAGTCTTTTACCTAATGTTCAGGCAGTGGTCAATAATCAGGATATCCAGGTTTTAGCCGCAATTTCTTCGTTAACCTCGAATGATGTAGAAATAAGGGGCATCAATGCAAAATATGAGCATACATCCCAAGACGATACCCTATGGTTAAGCTCTTTGGATCCGAACTTTGATCTAGAAGTCCAAGGAAGTCGCAAAGGCAATTTGAATACTATTAAGGGAGAATTGAATAGTTTGAATCTCGAGCTTATCGACCCTTTGGATACTGGGCAAATATTGATGGCCAATGCATCGCTCAATTTTTCCGATGAAGGACTAGGTGCACTTTTGCTTCAGGATGTAGTGTTACAACGCCCGCAGGACGTGGTTTTTCTTCGCGAGTTATCCCTTACTCATGTTCTGACGGATAAAGCACGAAGCCTTGAACTCTCTAGCGATGTGCTTGATTTTTCGATAAACGGTCGTTGGGATTTTAATGACTTTGCACAAGTCGGCAATCATGTTTTTCAAGACATCATCGTCCAAAAGCCTATAGCTTGGCCACAAAGCCAATTCAAATTTGACATTCAGGCAGGGAATGTAGGTTGGATAGCTGATCTGGCACATATCGACCTTGACCTTAGCGAAGACACCCACATTTTTGGCAAATACAATGATGAGCAACAAATATGGTCGACCACCATGTTCGTGCCATCAGCCCGCTTTGAAGGGATAGAGGCTCAAAATATTATGTTGGCAGCTTCCCAAACAAAATTGGTTCATAATACAACGTTCAAAGCTGGTCAATTCAGCTATGACGACTGGCTGGTGAGCGGTTTGAACCTGAGTTCTAATGGGCAGAATCTTCAAAAAAGCATTCGTTTTAAGGGCACTGTTGAAGATTCCATTCCTTCTGAATTTTCCGTGGCAGGAACCTTGAATACTGGTTTTGCATCTCTCACGGAGCTCTCCTTTAACATTGGCGAGTCCGTATTTGAATTGAAGGATCAGGCCCATCTCAAGTGGCAGTCTGACTTGCTTGATGTAGATTCTTTAGTGTTGAAAGGAGATGATGGTGCCTTTACTCTCGCAGGAGAGCTGTTGACCAGTGAAGAGCCAAAACTCAGCTTCTATGTGGACGAGATGGATTCGAAAGTGTTGAATTACCTCTTGCGAAGTCCAGATGCTGTGCTCTCCGGAAAGTTGAATTCTACGGTTACATTGACCAATTCACTCGACAAGCCCAATCTGAGTGGGCAGATATTGTACAAGGATTTTGGGCTAAATGGGTTCGAATACGGAAAGTTTACTGCAAGAGCACGTTTAAAAAATCTTGAAGATCTAAGTGTACGTGGCCAGCTCAGACAAGGCAGTCAAAGTTCTTTTTACTTCAATGGTGGACTAAATTTTACTAAGCAAGAAATTGATCTCCGAGCGAGCCTAGATGCCTTTGCTATAAACAGCTTCAACCCAATGCTTGGGGGGATTCTGGATGAATTAACGGGTAAATTGCAAGGCGGGTTAGAACTTTATGGACCTCTTGATCAATACATCCTAAACGGTGCATTCACACTATCTGACGGACATTTTACTGTCCCTATAGTAGGTTCAGAGTTAAGCACTGCAGAGCCGGTAGAAATCCAATTAACCGAGAAGGCCATCACCCTGGATTCGAGTATCTTTTATGTTCCAGCAGATAGCACATTAGCCGTTGTCTATGGAGGAATTTCGCACAATAGGTTCGACAGTGTGAATTTTGATCTGAAGCTTCATGGAGACAGTATAAGAGCTGTCGATATGGCGCGAAATATTGACGGTTATTTCTACGGAACAGCAGTAGTGATGGGGGACTTGCTTTTGGAAGGTCCATTGGAACAGCTGCATTTAGATTTAACCGTGGCCACTAAAGACGGAACGAATTTTAAGATTCCACTCGATAATCCTACTGCTGTAGAGATGCCTTCGTACATCAGGTTTACTGATGCGAATCTGCCGAAATCGGATACGACTGTTGCCCAAGAACTCGAATACTTCACCACGGATATAGCCATACAAGCTACTCCTGAGGCTGCGATGGAATTGGTGTTAGACGAAGTTTTAGGTGATGTCATTAAAGCTCGTGGTAGCGGAAATCTTCGCCTCAAGCTTCTTGAGGACGAAAGCCTTGAGTTATACGGCTTGTACACCTTGGAAAGTGGTGATTACTTGTTCACGCTGCAAAATATCATCAATAAGCCGTTTGAAGTCATCCCAGGCGGAACCATACTTTGGAGTGGAGACCTCTATGAAGCAGAAGTGAACATCGATGCTAAATATTCGCTCTCGACAGATTTGCAGGGTTTGGTAACCAATGCCAATTATAACAATGAAAACGTCGATGTTGACCTTATCATAAACCTGAGTGGTGCTTTAATGAATCCGGACATAGCCTTTTCTGTGGATCTTCCCAATGCGCCTGCGAGCTATCTCGAGGAGCTAGAACGTCATTTCTTGAATGAGGATGCCATGAATTACCAGGCTTTCTCATTGCTTTTACTGGGTGAATTCTATCAGCAAGATTTAGCGGTACAAGAAGGGTTTGATATAGGCAGTAGTGTAGGAAGGAACACATCAGAACTTCTTGTGAGTGAATTGGGTAGTTGGCTAGCGGCTGGAATAGGCTCGTATGTAGAATTAGAACTTGATTATACAAGCGGTACCAATCCCTATGCGACCCTTGGAAATACCCAGAACAACTTGAATTTAGGTTTGGGTAAGGACTTTTTAGACGGTCGATTAAGTGTCAATTCTTCCTTGGATATTCCAATAGTACAAAGTGGCGCTTCAACACTGCTCTTAGGGGATACTGAGGTGGTGTATTCCATCACTAAGGACGGCAAAATCAAACTGCGCGCCTTCAATAGGAGTAACCGCAATGATCCATTGATGCAGAATTCAGGGCCTTACACTCAAGGAGTGGGCATCTTATACCACAAGGAATTTGAGAAAGTGCTGAGCGATTAGGCTTGTGCTTCAATAATTGCCACGGCCTCTACCAAAGAATCTACATAATGGTCAGGGACTGCTGTGTGCGGCTTCATGCCATGACCTGTTTTAACCCTGATTGTAGTCACTCCTGCATTATGACCAGCTTCTATATCTCTAGGTGAATCTCCCACTAAGAAACTTTGTGATAGATCGATGTTGAACCTTTCTTTCGCTTGGAGCAGCATACCAGGGGAAGGTTTACGGCATTCACACGGAATCTTGAATTCTGGTACTTCGCCTTCAAAACCGCCGTGTGGGTGGTGTGGACAGAAGTATATAGCCTCGACAAATGCTCCTTGTTCGCCCAATTCGGTTTCCATTTTCTTGTGGATGTTGCCCAATTCTTCGATGCTACATAGTCCACGCGCAATGACACTTTGGTTGGTCACTACGACTACGAGATAGCCCAGTTTATTCAGTTTCTTAATGCAATCAGCTGCATAAGGGTAAAGCTCAAAGTCCTCAGGGCGATGAATGAGGTCCGTATCAATGTTGATGACACCATCTCGATCCAAGTAGACGCACTTTTGTGGATTATTCAAGTTGCGAGCAGCCACTTTTCCGGAGGAAATAGCGTTCTCGACCTTTTCTAATCGATCCGGTGTGCCCATATCCTTGAGGTATTCGGGCGTGTTATAGGCGTAGACGTTTAGCTTTTCGTGAAGGGTAGGAAAAATGTCCTTTCCAAAATCGGCTTTAACTTCTTCCTCTAAATGATCTAATACAACAGGATTGAAGATATAAGCAGCCGCGTTCACCAAGTTTCTATACACCAGCCCTTCCGGGTGAGGCTTTGCATAGAAGGCACAAACTTTATCGTTTTCATCTACGTCCAACAAATCACTGTCGTAGGGATGGTCGTTAGGATGTACAACTAATGTAGCGTCCGCATTTTTAGTTTCATGGAACGCTATTAACCTGCCCAGATCCATATTCATCATCACATCGCCATACAACACAATGAACGGTTCTTGCAGATGTTTTTCAAGTGCTTTAACTCCGCCTACTGTGCCTAATGGTGCTGGTTCAACATAATAATGGATGTTGATACCAAAAGATTCGCCATTGCCAAAGTGATCTTCAATGTGATGGTACAAATGGTTGACAATGAGCCATACATCTGTAAAACCATGCTCCTTGAGAAGATTGATCTGATACTCTAAAATGGGTTTGCCTAGCACAGGCATCATTGGTTTAGGGATGTCGTTACGCACTTGTGCTAAACGGGTTCCTTTTCCTCCCGCAAGAATTAGAGCTACCTTCATTTTTAGTACTTTGCTCAAACCTAAGAACCTTTACTCACGTAAGAAACATAAATCATGAAAGATTCTCAACAACAAGCCTTCGAACAGGAGTTGGCCACTTGGAAAGAAGAAATGATCAAGGATATCGATATTATCACCCAAGGATTGCTGGTTCAGCAAGATGAGGGTAGGGCACACCTATTAAAATTTTACCGAGGATTAGGTCATAAGATATTGAAATGGAAGCAGTTCACTAGAGAGTCTAATTCTGCGCGCATTTCGGACTAAAATTTTTTCCGATTTTTTACCTGAGAAGGCTTGCAAAATTGAAAATAGCCTTTACATTTGCAACCGCAATTGAAACACGGTCCGGTAGTTCAGTTGGTTAGAATACAAGCCTGTCACGCTTGGGGTCGCGAGTTCGAGTCTCGTCCGGATCGCCAACAATTAGAAAAGCCCTCGGAGAAATCCGGGGGCTTTTTCTTTGAATCTATT
>JAAZVU010000072.1 GCA_018623275.1 Flavobacteriales bacterium | reverse complement strand
TTTGTATGCAAATTGTATGCAAATAATGAAAAAAGCACCTACATCGGTTGACGTAAGTGCTTCATTTTCAGTGTGACCGAGGAAGGATTCGAACCTTCAACCGCTTGATTCGTAGTCAAGTACTCTATCCAGTTGAGCTACACGGCCATTTCCCTTTCGGGAGGGCAAATATATAGTAAAATCTTAGGGTGGTACAAGCCTTAGAGCAAATTTTGGAAATAAATTTTTCTTAGGCTTTTAGTTAACAGGATACCTTATTGAATCTCAACCGTTAAGCCTACATCCAACATTAGATCTGCCTTATTTCTCAACTGATCGTAAGAGCCAGACATCACTTGACACTTGCCTTTGTAATGTGTAATCCATGCACATTGTTCCGCTTGTTCCTCAGAGTGGTCACAAACCGTACATAGAACATCGATAACAAAGTCAAAAGAGTTCTCATGGTCATTAAACAAGACCAAGGATTGCTCCTTGAGAACTACTGAATCATGGCTTGGTTGAAACTTTTCTTGTGTACTCATATTGTAAAAATACAGCGTTTGCGGATTGTTAATAGCCCATTGTGAAAGTAGTTTTTCAAATGAGTGATTTATACTAATTTTGAAATATGACCAGTACCGTTAAAAGCGTTAGAGCTTCTCATTTTAGAAATATACTCTTCATTACCATGGCTTTAAACACCATCGTGAATGTAGTAGTAATCACCTCCGTTAGTTATGCCTATCAATATTCTGGACTCTTGTTCAGTGTAGTATTCTTCTTCGGATTGATCGGATTATCACTTTCTAAGCTTGGAGTACACCCCTCTTTAAATGCTAAAGTTTTTCTTTTGTGTTTAATTCCAGAATTCGTGAACCTCCTGGTCCTCGACCATCGTAGTCTTGCATTAATAACGCTAGCAGGCGTGGCTGTTGGATTGGCCATAATACCTTCTGTAAAGGCCAATGCCATACGATGGCTAAGTGTCCTAGCTATTGGTGCTTTAACTTTAGCGAAGCTCAATGAACTGGGGACTCGTTTTGAGGATCTGCTTTTTCAAAGTGCGGGTTTTTTGTCGCTCTTAGGGCTATCAGCTTTGGTCATTCTCAATGTCTTTTCTGAGCAAAGTGCACGTAAGACAGAATTTAAAGATGAACTCATTGATTTAGATGAGTACCAGAATAACATGAAGTTTTGGCTGGACCCAAATTTCAAATACCGATTGAAGCTAGAAGACGGTGATTTCTTAACGAAGCGACTTCTTGAACCTGTTGAGTCATCCTATCCATTCCTTAGAAAGAATGCACACAAAGGACTTTCCGAGCGATATCCATTGATACAGGTTATCACGAGAGAAGCCGTGCCTTACCTTAAAGCAAGTAACGTACAGATAAGTGCGTCAGAGGAGGAAAAAGCTAAGCTCTACACCAAGCTTCAAGGCTTGGACTACACCTGGTTTACTCATTCGCACGATAGCAGCAGCTTTGCCATTGCTCCATTAAGTATGCAATCTTATTTGTCGTTAGAGTCTTTTGAACCTGTAAAATTTGAAAGTCTTGTTTCCGAGGCTGAATCGACTCAAGTAGAGATTGCACATCCAGTTAATGAACCTTCACCTGTAGCTGTAGCTGTAGAAGCTGAACCAGCTAAAAACATCATTAATGATCAGATAATAGGTGAAGAAATTCTTGAGGAAGCGAAAGAGATTCTTGAAGAGAGTAATTCAGATGCAACGATTGCCGTTGAGAATGAAAGCAATACACCTAAGCTTGTTGATAAAGAGTACCGCGCTAAGCGTGTTTTCAAGCCTACTGCTGGTCGACCTTTAACGAAGCTACGTAAAATCAATCCTGAAGGCGGCTCTACTGATTTTCAGTGGAATGTTCCGAGTAAGTAAACGCTTACTCCTTAATGCCAAATCTGCGCTTTAGTAGCATGATTTTACCCTTACCGGCAAGATTGTAAGTAAAGGCTGGTTGATCTCCTTTAGCAGCTACGCTGCGGTCCTTAGGGTCCTTCGCAAGAATACTCGCATTGAATTCTTGGTCACTACTACGTAAACTCATCACAGTTCCTTTGAAAGCTACATAGAAGAAATCCGTACCGTTGTCTAAATACAAGGTCACTTCGCTACCGCGACGGCGTTCCTTGATTTCCACTAGGCAATCGACCTCAGCAAAAATTGGAATGTTGTAAATGTTTTGAATGAAGGCCTTACCGTCACTTCTAAAGCTTTTGTAGCGGCCACTATATTCAAGTTCAATTCCACTCATAACGAGACTTTGGCGAAGCTCTTTAGGGAATCGGCCCTCACTTTCTATGGTACTCAGATCTTCTAGGAACTTTGCTCCTTCCCTCTGGCCTAATATGCCGTAAATACCTTGAACATAAGCCTCATCGTCGCTTCTCAAGGTTCCTGACCCGTCTGAGAACAGTCCTCCTACCAGCTCCCATGCGTCCTTATCTACAGGAGCATCCAACGTCCATACTGCATCTATTGTTACGTCATCTTTGTTTAAGTCGTGACGAACTTCACCCGCCATAGCCATGGTTAGACCGCCTGATTTTTTCAACACGTTAATAGGTCCTGTTGCATAAAGATCACAGTCGTAGTTGTGAAATACGAGGTACGGGTCTGGGACCGTATAGTCTTTGAGCTTTTCGTAGGTGGTGATGACATAACCTTGCTCCTGGTTATCATAGAACAATACACCTGTGGCTGAGAGTAGCTCTATATCTGCACGGTCTGCATACTTCGACAAGAAGTTACTATGCCCGCCCAAGCTATCTTGAGAGATGTAGATACCGTTAAAGGTATTGTCGCGAAGTTGCATTGGATCATTCTCAGGCAATTCAATGACGATGTCCGTAGGGTCGATGTAGCTGGCAATATCAAACCAAGTGGTCTGTAGGTTTTTACAATCGTTTTGTATCAATATGGAGCCCTTGAAGAACATCGGCTCCTGGTCTGCTTCAAGCTGCACTTTTCCTCTGTAACCGAAATATGGACTAAGGAAGAATTCATCCTTCTCCTCTATTTCCGCCAAGCCTATGGTCATGCCCGCTGTATCAGGCTTAATGCTTTCAAATTGGATGGGCCAGGTAGAGCCTTCCTCATCGAGGTAATCGTACATACCATGTGCGGTGTAGCGATAATGCCCTCTAATTCTTGTAGTGGCCTCATAAAAGGCATGCAACTTGGAGTAGCGGTTGGCAATAATCTCAGAATTCTCCAGAGGGTCCATGGCTGCATTCATACGTACGACTACATAACCGCTATCAGGGATAATTCGTGCATCTGCGACATCTATCTCAGGAACATCGAAGGCTTCTAGCACACTAGGCGCAAGGTCAAAGCGGGCGAATCCGGCACTGAAGTCTAGGCTGTCTTGGAGTGGATGGGTGCTGACCAAATAGGCTTCATTGTCTGTATTGTGTTTGATATCCACTTTAGCTTTGTCCATCTGCCATTCTGCATGATCCATGTATGCCATATATTGGTTGGCAGGGAACTCAATGAAGCTTGCCGGGTCCAATTTGTCAAAGATCCCTTCGCGCTTATCAAAATCTACACGAGCGGAACTCTCCAGCATCTGGAAGGCCCACTGCTCGTCGCTGGCTCTAGTCTTCACTCGGAAATCTTGTTCACCGCTTTCAAATGAACGTCTGTAGAAGGTGTAGCCCTCAGTTTCGCTATTGTGCTTAGCCGTAAGGTATCTGAGCTCCCCAGTGCCAAAAAGACCGCTGGTGCCATAGGTCAGCTGACCCTCTGCAACCACATTTTCAGGGCCGTACATTCCAAATGGTATGGCGCGAGATTCCGCTTCGATGTAGTCGCTGTACGGATACCAATGGAATGGGTTGTCTCTTCCTGAGGCCTGCGGATAACCGTTGCCTGTGAATCCTTCTTCGATATCAAAGGTGGTCGCCCTTCCCTTCGCATCATCTGGGAACATGAGGATATCCGGACAAACGGTTAAGCTTTGAAGGTATTCAATCTGCCCTTCCGCGTGTAGGCCTTGGTTGGAGAGTGCAATTTCACCTTCAAAGGTGCCCTTACCACGATAATTGGGTGTGGGCGGCATGGTGGTTGAAAACCCAAGAGAATAGTCCGGCATGACTTGCAGTGGCTGAGGGAATACTGGGAAAATATCAGCGCTGTGGAAAGTCGCATCGAATAGGATACCGTCGGTAGTCGTGTTGTCTAAGGAGTCGATGGTGAATGGCTCGACGGCCATGTAAAATCTAGAACGGTCGTAGATGCCGTCGTGAATCTTCTTATCGTCGTAATAAACAAATGAGTTATTCAGGGCTTGGAAGATTGGATACTCCGGATAGTACTCTTTGGAACTCTTGTTATCGGGCTGATCGATTAGTAGTTGACCTTGTAGATCGGAAAGGACGGTTTGTACGTCCACTAGGGCTGCACGCTCTCCCGGTGGCGGGTTGAATTCGCGCACCTTGAAACGCATAGAATCGATCTTAGGCATATCAATCCGGAAGCCCTGATAATCGAAGGTGTACCCTTGTCCCCAATAATTGAACAGCCCCGCATTAATGCGTCCGTCGAAGGTGAAGTCCATGTCTTTTTTCATGGTGATTCGGCCACCGCGTGGGAATAGATTTACCTGCTGAGAGTCACTTACTGCAATGCGTTGTACGCCAGCAATATCCATTTCGTAGTTGAGCAGAGAGATTTGGGCGTTACTTCCTTGACCGATACGTGAAACGAATTGGATCACGTCGTAATCGCGCTTACCTGTCCAGTTTTCGAGGTACTCAAACAATCTATCAGTCAATGTGATGGTCTGAGCGTCCACATCAAACTCTACAAAGCCCTGGATGGCCATTTCGAAGAGGAATCGCTCGCCACTTTCAGGGTCCATTCGCAATGCATCAGTCAACTCACGAAGTGGCATGTTTTCGTAACCGTAGGCATATGCAGCGTTCTTCAGCTCTATCAGTGGGTGCGTTCGTTGCAATCCAGCAATTTGTTCCATACGTGCAATGCGGAAGTATTGCTTGGACTCAAATACAGCGGCCTGCTGAGAACCTAGATTGAGGTTGCGAAGAGAAAGCTTTGGGGTGCCCTGGTTCCAGATGAGCTGGTCCACATTCATGTCCATACTGTGGTAAGAATCGGTCCATGAGCTGAGACCCAGTCCGGTTTTATAGCGGATGATACGTACTTGGCCCGAGCGAGGATCAAAGCGCATTTCGCAATACGGATGGTAGAGGCTGTCTTCGCCCAGGTGGGCAGTAACCTCAACACGTCCTGAGCTTAGCAGCGAGTCTCGGAAGAGAAAACGCCCACTGCGCAATGTGATGATGGTATCGTTGTTATAGGTGTATTGCACCTTTGCCATAGCACTATCAGGGGATAAGCCGTAGTAGTTCGGCCCAACTACACCGAGCCCGCCGCGGAAGTGTACTTCTTTGTAGACATTGGGTAGGAGAAAATCGTTTTTATAGCTCGCGAATCGAGGGTATTGGGCGCTTCGTTGAGCTCGGGCACTTAAGCGTTCCTCAAAAACTCCTTGAAGGGGTTCGTTGTAGAGGTCAGGGGCATTCAGAGTTGCTGAATCTGCCTTAAAATAGCCTTGACGCGTGTCTAAGGACCATGATGCGAGTTCACCATAAAGTTCGTCCTCGCTCTTGCCTACGCGGCCCCAGAATACCGTACCACCGTTGGCTTCTAAGGTTCCTGTAAGAGGAAAGAATCGGCCGGAAGTTCCCATAACGATAGTGCTGTCTTCGCGGAGTCGGCCAATGATATCGCCTTCTCCAATATTGAAAAAGAGCTCCTTGCCTTCGAACTGCATGGACCATTCACTGTAAGGTGCCTTCCAGATAAGATCATTGTTATCGTAAAAGCGGTGACGGACAATGTTGGAGAAGAGTTGGGAAATGTAATCTTTCGTGCGGGAAGAAGGATTAGAACGAATGTAACCGTTAAGGTGATTGATGACCTTGAGAAGTGTTCCGTATTCCTCGTTGTTGCCTATGAAAGCTGTGAGGCGAAAAAGCTCTTCCCATGATTTGGGCTCTGTAATTCGCTTGCGCAACATATTATTGCATAGGGTGATCCAGTCTTTTTCTGAATCCTCATCTATGGCATATTGCACATCGGGAAGCAAGGAATCTGCGAAGAGTGATTTGTCTTCTTTGGGAAGCTTTACTAAGGAGGTGAACTCCTCCGAGAATTGGTCAAGCGTTGAGAAACGGACCACTTTCTGCGCGCTCAAATTGAGCGAAAAAAGAAGTGCTAAAAGCCATCCGTAAATTCTCATTACTTCATCATTTTAATGCTGCGCCACTGTTCGCGCTCCTTGGTGCCCACAAATGTTAAACCAGCTGCTTCCGCTGCTTCACGTAGGGTTGGAATATTCTCTTGGTAGAACCCACTAAAGAAGATAGTACCACCTTTTTTCAACGCTTGAACGTAGGCATTCATATCTGCGAGTAGAACATTTAAGTTAATGTTAGCACAAATGGTATCAAAGGTGCCTTCAATGGCATCCGCTCCACCAATCTCCGCAGTCATTTTACTTTGATTGCGCTCGGCATTCTCTAGGGTATTTTCAATACACCACGTATCAATATCGATGCCGTGGACTTTAGCAGCACCTCTCATATCCGCAAGGATACCGAGGATACCGGTTCCACAACCCATATCAAGCACTTCGTGTCCAGTAGTGTCTGTTTCAAGCAGCCACTGAATCATCATATGCGTGGTCTGATGATGACCGGTACCGAAAGACATCTTAGGCTCGATGAGCATAGGGTATTCGTAGCCCTGCTTCTCTTTGTGGAATGGTGCTCGAATGTACACTCGGCCATCTACCTCAATAGGATCAAAGTTATTTTCCCATTCAGCGTTCCAATTCACCTGCTCTATCTCTTGGACCTCATAGCTCGTTTGAACACCGTCCCAAATCAAAGCCTCTTTCACCGATTCCTCTTCGAAGTCCTCCTTGATAATGTAGGCTTCAAATCCGTCCGCAGTCTCAGAGAAGCTCTCAAAACCAAGAACGCCAAGCTGGGCAATAAAAATATCGCGGAAAGGCTCAAGAGGCTGAACCTTTACCGCGACTTCAATATAAATAGGGGTATCCGACATGGATTAAGCGTTTGTTCTTGCTGCGATAATGGCAGTGAAATCTTCAGCTTTCAATGAAGCACCACCGATCAAACCACCGTCGATATCTGGTTGAGCGAACAATTCTGCTGCGTTCCCTGGCTTACACGAACCGCCATAAAGAACAGTTACGTTTTCAGCCGTTTCTGCATCGAAGCGCTCTGTGAGCCAAGCACGGATACCTGCGTGTACTTCTTGTGCTTGCTCTGGTGTAGCTACCTCTCCAGTTCCGATAGCCCATACTGGCTCGTACGCCAAGATTATGTTGTCCATATCTTCAGCGATAAAACCCTCAAGACCTTGTGCACATTGCTCAAGGATTACATCCATAAACGCACCGCTCTTGCGCTCCTCTAGTGTTTCACCAATACAGTAAATAGCTGCCAATTCGTTGTTCAACGACTGTGAAATCTTAGCATTACAGCTCTCGTTTGTCTCACCGAAGTACTGACGACGCTCGCTGTGACCAATGATTACTGCATCAAGATCCATACTCGCTAGCATTGGAGCACTGATTTCTCCAGTAAAAGCCCCGCTGTCCTTTTCATGTACGTTTTGTGCAGCTACCGCGATGTACTCGTTGTCCACCAATGCACCCACTACATCGCTTAAATACAATGCAGGCGGCGTGATGATTACGCCTGTA
>JAAZVU010000071.1 GCA_018623275.1 Flavobacteriales bacterium | reverse complement strand
TCAAATTCTTCCTCCTTAAGGTCAACAATGGATTCTGCTCTATTCATCCTCTCCTTTTTCAATCCAGCCTTTGCTGGCGTTTATTCCCTTGTTCCATTGCTGGCGTAAAAGAGTGAAGTCTCCATCGGCAGGATTGAATGTTTGGTCGATTTCCGCCAATTCCTTGAGCTCGTCCAGCTCAGACCAAATGCCAGTCCCTAGACCCGCCAGTAGTGCGGCCCCGAGTGCCGTGCTTTCTGTTTCCATTGGTCTTATGACTGGACATCCAAGCAGGTCACTTTGAATTTGCATCATGGTGTCGTTGGCACTTGCTCCGCCGTCTACCTTGATAGATTTTAGGTCTTCCCCCATATCCTTAGCCATAGCTTCTAGCACATCTGCGGTGCTTAGTGCGATGGCTTCTAGGGCAGCATAGGCGATGTGTGAAGTATTCGTTCCGCGGGTGATGCCCATGATGGCGCCGCGAGCGTATCCGTCCCAATGCGGTGCGCCTAGGCCCGTGAGGGCGGGGATGATGGTAATGCCACCATTATTGCCTTCTTGAAGGGCCAATTCTTCAACATCAGCACTCTGTTCAATGAAGCCCATGCCGTCTCTCAACCATTGCACCAAGGAACCAGCAACATATACAGATCCTTCAAGAGCATAGGTGAGCTTTCCGTTCATTTGCCAAGCAACGGTGCTTAACATTCTGTTGGTGCTTCGAACTATTTGATCGCCGGTGTTTGACATGGCAAAACAGCCCGTTCCGTAAGTGTTTTTAGCCTCGCCAATATTGAAACAGAGCTGTCCAAAAAGTGCCGATTGTTGGTCACCGGCGATACCTGAGATTGGCACTTGTGCACCAAATACCTTTTCGTCCGTAGTAGCTAAATTTCCGCTGCTATCCACTACCTCTGGAAGCATGGCCATGGGTACTTCAAAGAGGTCGCAGAGGTCTTGGTCCCAGCCGCCATTGTTGATGTTGTAGAGCATCGTACGGCTGGCGTTGGATGCATCTGTGATGTGACTTACTCCGCCTGTTAATTTATAAATGAGCCAAGAATCTACTGTTCCAAAACAAAGCTCGCCTCGCGCTGCGCGCTCGGCCGCACCTTCTACTTTGCGTAAAATCCAACGGATCTTGCTTGCTGAGAAATAGGCATCTACAATGAGTCCGGTTTTTTCAGCGACCATAGCTACGTTTTCACTGGAAAGTGAATTACAGTAGTTTGAGGTGCGGCGGTCCTGCCAAACGATGGCATTATAGATGGGTTCACCGGTAGCGCGGTCCCAGATGATGGTGGTTTCACGTTGGTTGGTGATGCCAATAGCAGAAATGCCGGTGGCTTTAATTTTTGCTGCTTTTAGGGCGGCGCGGATGGCTTTTTGTTGGGTGGCCCAGATTTCATTTGCATCATGCTCGACCCACGAATTTTCCGGGAAATGTTGGGTGAATTCGAATTGGCCTAAGCCGATTTTTTTAGTGTCTTTATCGAAAACGATGGCACGCGACGAAGTAGTACCAGCGTCAATTGCGAGAATGTATGGGACCATAAAAGTGTTAGTGTTACTGCCTTCAAGATAGGACGAAATCTGAAATAGATTACGGTTCCTGAATAGAGAATTGACTATATTGGCGAGGAACGAAACACCCAACACTCATGAACGCATTCTGGGCAGAATTTGTCGGAACTTTTTTGTTGATTTTTATAGGCAACGGTGTCGTTGCTAATGTGGTACTTAAGGGTACAAAAGCAGGTGATGATCCGGGTTATTGGGTCATGATTACTACGGCTTGGGGCTTTGCGGTTTTTGTCGGCGTTGTTGTAGCAGGACCATATAGCGGTGCGCATTTGAACCCGGTGGTAACCTTGGCTTTGTGGTTGGACGGCGCATTGGAAGGTTCGAAGGTGGGCATGTATATGTTGGCGCAGCTTTTAGGAGCGGCAGCCGGTACCACGACGAATTATATTTTCCACAAGCCTCACTACGACATCACGGAAGATGCAGCGTCTATTCGAGGTTCTTTCTGTACTTCACCAGCCATCAAAAACACGTGGAACAATTTCTTTAGTGAGCTTGCGGGTGCCTTCGTGCTCATGTTTGTCATCTTCTACATCTCTGACGGCGCCTTTGAAATGGCGGGTGAAGAGGTGCCTGTAGGATTGGGTAGTGTAGGTGCACTACCAGTGGCTATTCTTGTTTGGGTCATTGGTTTAGGGTTGGGTGGAACCACGGGTTACGCCATCAATCCTGCACGTGATTTAGGCCCGCGCATCATGCATCAATTGCTCCCTATCAAGAACAAGATGGAATCGGGTTGGGATTATGCTTGGATTCCTGTTGTCGCACCATTATGTGGTGGGGCGTTGGCATTTTACATCAAAGAACTTCTGTTGACCACCATTTAGTGAGCGTGTTTCAACGTCAAATAATCAAAGGATCTCTGTCCAATTTTGCTGGAATTGGCCTGGGCGTGCTCAATAATATCTGGTTATTTCCACTAGCGTTTTCGCTCGAGGAATTGGGTATTTATCGCTGGGTAGAACGCACTGCGGTGCTGATCGCGGCCATTGCCTTGTTGGGTCTTCACCGCACTTATGTGCGCTATCAAAGTAGGTTTGAAGGGGAGGATGCGAGCCAATTCCTTTCCAATATTATCGTGTTAGTCGCCTGCATTGCAGCTTTAATGGGCATCGTTTTCACGCTATTTGCCGAGCATTTAGCGCTCTTGTTAGACGTGCCTGTAGCAGATGAAATTTTCACTCTTGGTGCAGTAGTTGCCGGGAGCATGACCTACACCTTGGGACTGTCCATCTCCTCAAGCGCTAAGCGCATATCGGTACCCTTCTTCTTAAAAAACGTAGGCATACGCCTCGCCTTGCTCGTTGGCGCAGTGCTGGTCAGCCGAGCATATTTTGATTTTTCCGTTTGGATGCGCCTCTTTGCGCTGGTACACATGTGTGTGGGGCTAGCGGTTTTGTTCTACAGCATTAAGCTAAAAGGATTGCCATTGCGCCGGCCACAACCCTTGGGGCAAGGATTGGGTAAGGAATTGGCCACCTTCGCTAGTAGTGGTATTGTAATGGCGGTCATGACCATGAGTTTGGCCACCATCGATAGTCAAATGATTGCATCGCTAATGAGTTATGAGGCGTTGGGGGTCTACAGCATCGCTTTTTTCATTGGAAGTTTTGTCGATGGTATTCGCCGACCAGTATCGCAGGCCCTTTCACCCCAATTCGCAAATCTTTGGAACGAAAACAACAAAGCGGCTATTTCCAAGATGTACGGTCGAACCTCGCGCGTGTTGATGGCGGTGGCCCTCACGAGTTTCGTGGTCATCGTACCCAACCTAGACTTTATTTTCAGCCTCATTCCAAATCCGGAGCGTTTTGAAGGTGCTAAATCTGTGGTGGTCCTCATCCTCCTGTCAAGAGTGATTGACTATAGCTTCGGTTCCAATGGAGAAATGCTCTCCAACGGACCTTATTTCAAATGGAATCTAATTGCGATTTCAGCTCTGGTCGCCTTGCTTGTCGGCTTAAATTTTGCGCTAATTCCTGCCTACGGTTTGGAAGGCGCCGGGTACGCCTTGATTCTTTCTTACGCAGTATTCAACCTTGCTAAGGCTATCTTCCTGTATTGGAAAGAGCGCATGCAGCCTTTTTCTGCGGTCCAATTCCAGCTCTTGATTACAGCGGTTGTGACTTATTTTTCAGCGAAATTTTTTGCAGGTCCAAATTGGACAGATCTTATCTTCACAAATGCTATAATTGGTGCGGGATTGCTTCTGGGTTTTATCTTCCTTCGCAAGCGCATTTAAATTGAAAAGCAATTAGCTTTGTCTTATGTCTAAAATTCTAGTCACAAAGCCGTTTCAGGCGCCTTTTGAAGAAATCACTGCAGAAATGCAGCGCGCTTGGGATGCAGAGTGGCTCACTAATAATGGCCCGCTTCTCAAGGAGTTTGAAGCAGGCCTAAATGAATACCTCGGGACACGTGAATGTGCCGTGGTGAGCAATGGCACCGTAGCCATCCAAGTGGCCATGCAAGCGCTAGAGGTAAGCGGTGAAGTAATCACCACGCCCTTTTCATACGTAGCAACAACCTCCACCATTGTGTGGGAGCGTTGTACACCGGTATTTGTCGATGTGGATCCCAAGACTTTCAACATCGACCCTGCGCAGATTGAAGCTGCCATCACTCCGAAGACAACGGCCATTTTAGCTACTCACGTTTTTGGTGTTCCATGTGATGTGGATGCTATCCAAACGATTGCCGATGCCCACGGTCTGAAAGTCATCTACGATGCGGCGCACTGTTTTGGCACAGAGATCAACGGTGAATCGGTATTGAATTATGGAGATATTAGCACACTTTCGCTTCATGCTACCAAGCTGATGCACAGCGTAGAAGGTGGAGCTATCTTCGTGAATGATGCTTCCACTAAGGTGGAAGAGTTCGGCAATCAAGTTTCCCCTTTGCGCTACCGAGTCAATAGGTTGAGAAACTTTGGTCACTGCGGCCCGGAGTTTTTCGATGGGGTAGGCATCAATGCTAAAAACAGTGAGATGCACGCGGCCATCGGTTTGGTGAATTTGCGCTATGCAGACGAAATAATGGCAGACCGTGCAAGACAGCACAAGGTCTACAATGAGGCGCTGGCCGCGTTGGAATTGGTCATGCCAGAAGTGCCGAACAACGTTCGCTGGAACAAGAGTTATTATCCAGTCGTTTTCCGCGATGAAACGGAGGCGCTGTATGTGAAGGATGGCCTGGAAGATCTCGGCATTTTGGCGCGTCGTTACTTCCATCCAGCCCTGAATACATTGCCGTATATCGATCAGCCAGGACATACACCAAATGCCGCTCATATCTCTACTTCTATACTTTGTTTGCCGCTGTATTTTGGCTTAGAAAATGAAACTGTGGCACGCATAGGCGCTGAGGTAGCGAGATTATGCAACGAATGTAGATCATGATAAAACTGCCCGCCTTTTTAAGAGATTTCTTCGGTACGCATGGTGAGCCAGAGGCCCGAGCGGTCAACGCTCCCCTCTTCGTTACCGGCTGCATGCGCTCGGGCACGACCTTCCTAGTGGACAAATTGGCTTCACATCCTCAGCTGTTGAAGATTGGGGTGGAGTTGAATAGAGTATGGACTGATATCGGCGGGGCCTCCATTAAAGGGACTTGCGAACACAAGGTAGCTGGCGACGCGTCGCCGGAATACACCTATCAAATGGCGACCTACTTTGCTGATTTTGTGCGCGAATCGCAAACGCTAAAGCGAAAGGCTATGCGTCGCTATGCCAAATACTTTCACGGATTGGGACGTGCGAGCTACGACTGGGATCATATTGTGCCGGTGAACAAGAGCCCGCATTTAATGAATAAGCTGGGCTATGTTGGCGCACTGTTTCCGCAGAGTACGATGATTATCATAGTTCGTGATATCTACAGCCATTCGGCTTCCATGAAGTACCACTTCGAAAAGCTGCATAAGGCGGACGGTAGAACGTATTTTATGGAGGATAGCTTAACTGCGTGTTACAGCCAGACCCATGGGCAGGTGCCTGAGGGTAAGGCGGCGTACCCAGGTGATTTTTCCATAATCCCTCAGCTTTGGTTGCGCATGAATAAGGTGGCCTTTGATGAGATTGATCGAGCCGGCTTCAAGAAAAAATTGGTAGTGAGCTATGAAGATTTGGTGATGAACCAAAAGGGTACACTGGCGGCCATTTTTGAAGCGTTGGAATTGCGCCACGAGCATGATAAAGTGGCCAAAGAAATAGCGGAAAAAGCTACGGTGTTAGTCAATACGACAACCAAGGGCAATCCGTTGGAGAAGTGGAAGAAGCAGTTGAGTGCTGAGGAAATTTCAGCTATTGATGCCGTTGTTGAAGGCCAGTCTGAAGATTACAAGTTCATAAGAGCATCGCTAGATCGATTGAAAATTCAGCCAAAATAATATGCACAAACGCTTTCCAAATCTGATTATTGGTGGTGCCCCAAAGTGTGGGACTAGTAGCTTGTATTTTTGGTTGAGTGCGCATCCGGAGGTCTATGGGTCTGCGAAGAAGGAAACCTTTTTCTTCGCCGATAAAGTGAATAGGTTCAATGCTTCGGCGAATGTTCACGAACATGAATTGGACGCGTATTTACAGTTCTTTAAGGATGCTGGAGATGCGAAGATTCGCTTTGAAGCGACGGCCCATTATTTGTACGAGGAGAAGGCGTTAAAGGCGTTTTCACAGGCTGAAAATCCGCCAAAGATGATCTTCTTGTTCCGCGAGCCTTCAAAGCAGATGTACAGCCATTACAAGATGGAGAAGTACCGCACGAAGACTGTGGATAAGCCACTTTCGGAATACATCACCTTGCCAAAGATTGAGAAATATGTGGACTATGCCACGTATGTGAAGAAGTGGGTAGATGCTATGCCGCAGGGTCATGTGCGCATTTGGGCCTTCGAAGATTTCATGTCTCGCAAGGTGGAAGTGATGCAGGAAATAGCGGAATATTTGAATATAAACCCTTCTTTCTACACTGATTTCGATTTCGAGCACCGCAACGAGAGCGTGGCCATTCGCAGTGGAGCTTTGCACCAATTAGGTCTGCGTTTACAACCGCTTATCCCACATTTTATTCAAAAAATGTTGCTGCCGGTATACATGAAGCTCAATAGTGGCGGACGTGCTCCGGATGATGAGAGCGATACGCCTGTAATTGCAGAATTCAAGGCCAATCATGCTCAGGTAGGTGAGGATCTTAAGGCATTATTCCCGGAGATTCGCATCGAGAAATGGCGTTAGTGTAGGCTTCTGTGGCCAATTGGTATAGGATAAGCCTCGAACAAAGATCCCCTTTTTGCTTGTTGACTTTATAACCCAAAGTCAATCAGTATGTTAGAACATCATAATCTATTCGTAGGGATTCTCTGCATTGCAGTAGGGATCTATGTTGCTGCGACCGGACAGTCGACTGTGATCTTCGCTGTCGCTAGTGTCCTTGGTCTTGCTAATCTCCATGTTTGGAACATTGTGGTGCGCAAGCCAGCATTGCGTAGAAAGGAGCGGGAATTGGAATAATATTTCCGACCTTTAGGGCATGAAATTGAGCCAGAAATTCTCCCTGATCCTACTAGGTCTATTCTTGACCTTAGGAGCCTCAGCGCAGCCGCTGACCTATTATCAAGACGCTTGGAATGAAGATGGCGACGACCTCCGCGAGGCGTTGTACGACATCATCCGAGTGCACACTAAACTGCCGTATTCTTCTTCCTCCACCGATACGTGGGACGTATTGAAAGCATCTGATGTAGATACTGCCAATTCTTCCAACGTCATCCTCGTCTATGCTGGAGTTTCGGTGAACGGACCGCAGGAGTACAACAGTGGCCAAGGTTGGAACCGCGAACACGTATGGCCGCGCTCTTTAGGTGGTTTCGGTACGAGCGCAGGCGTGGGAACAGATGTCCACAACCTAAAACCGGCGGATATCTCATTGAATTCTACCCGTTCGAACCACGAGTACGATGAGCTCGGAACGGGGGGCAATGCTGTGAACTACAACGGCAGTGCCACAGGGAATAGATTCAACGCGAGTGCCGGCATCTTCGAGCCGCGCGACGATATCAAAGGCGACCTAGCACGTATTATCATGTACATGGACCTTCGCTACGAAGGTCAGCAAGGCGAGCCGGATTTAGTGATGCGTGAAGCGCTAAATTCTGGGGGTACGACCTTCGCTGTCATGTCGACCTTGTTGGATTGGCATTTCCAGGATACGGTGGACCAATTCGAATTGGACCGCAATGATGTCATTCACAATATGCAGGGCAACCGCAATCC
>JAAZVU010000070.1 GCA_018623275.1 Flavobacteriales bacterium | reverse complement strand
ATTGCAGTGTGGATCACCTCTTCCCATTCCGAACAGAGAAGTTAAGCACATTAGCGCCGATGGTACTGGTTTTTCCGGGAGAGTAGGTCGCCGCCATTTTTCTAAAGCCCATTCTAGTCATAGAGTGGGCTTTTTTTATACCCGAAACTCAGCATTTACGCGTTATTGCAGCATTATTGTTTAAGTTTACGCCCGTATGAGGCCCTTCTTATTGACATACATATTCTTCTCTCTATCTCTTTGTGCTTTAGGGCAAACTGATACGAGTGTCTATAGAGACTTAAGTCACTTAACAACTCAAATGGTTAGTGTTTACCAAGATGGGGACTCCATAGATTTTGAAGTAAGCACTTTCAGTGGTGAAGGGTCTAGAACAGTGGTTTATAAGCAAGGATATTTCGTGAGTTTTGACGCAGAGCCTGAAGATAGCCTTGAGCTTCTTATTAATAATATGGCTGAATCTGAAATTTGGAGGACTAAGCCTTGGGAGTGGTCAGTACGAGAGAATTCGGCTATAGGAGGTATACGATACGATGCACTAGATCCATTCCTATCTCCAACATTAAATGGTTGGCATCAGTTGTCAAGATCCTATCTAACGATGCCGAATCACCATAGTGCAAGTTCACCTAGAACGGATTTGACCGTTCTAACGGGTATTGGTGGAGGCCAGCTCTTTGGTTTAAAGACCATGTCTCCAGTAGATTCAGCAAAACAACTATGGGTCGATTATTTACGATCTAATGCACTAGGTCTATACCGTAACGAAGGCACGGACGGACATGAGCTTAATATGAAAATGCGACAGGACGGAGTCTACAAGGACGGTGTACGAACCTTACCCTTGCATGGTTTTGAATTTAGTTTTTTTAATACTCGGAGTGGGCAGCATGGGGGACTAGATTCTCCCGATTTTTTTGAAAGTAATGTGCCTACATTACGAAGAAACTTTAGTGTGGCTAACAATCGTGGTGAATTGTATGAAGAACGCTTACGTTTTATGTACTATCGTCATTTAGCGGACATCACTTTAAAAGCGCAGCTTAAAAGTGAGTCTTGGGCGGTTCAAAATGATTTGCAACAGACCGAATATTTCTGGGACAGCACGACGGTAGTACCGGAATTGGAGAATAGAACACTTTACTATAGTGATTCGTTACGACTGACCAGTGCAGAGGTCGTTCTGCATCACGACAAAATTTTAGGAGCATTGTCAGCTTCCAGAGCGTACTACGCTCTACAAGCCCATGCCGGTATAGAGAACTTAGTCAGTAATTCAAGTGGCTGGGATGCTTTTAGAACGGACAGCATCACAGCTACTGAGGCTTTTGATAACAGGGTACAGCCTTATGTTAGAGTTCAAGGAACTTTAGCCATGCAGCGTGATAATATATTTTCTTTCAGAGGAACGTATGCATTGCACCTTCTAGGTTTCAATGCCGGTGGTTATGATCTGCGTAATAAAGTGACCATAGCGAAGCTCCCTGGTGATTGTTCTGTGGGTGTTAATCTTCTGTACCAACCACAGATGTACCGATTCGAGCAGCTTTACGGGTACTCATACGACTTCAGGGATATTGAAGTTGCTTACTTTAAGAATGAGGCGAGATTAGATTGGAAGCAAGGGGAGCGTTGGAAAAGGGAGTTACTTCTTTACGGATCACAGATTAGAGGTATGCGTTACCTCGAATCATTTGATGAATTAGCGACTTGGGATGGTACATATTCTCGAGCACAAGTGGGAATAACAAGTGATAGAAAAGGATTAAATGTTAGTGTTCAAGGATATGGCGCTTATAAATCTTCGTTTGGAGGTTTTGCCACACCGAACTGGGGTGGTTTTACAGAGGTGAATTATAAAACGAGCATCGGTACAAAGTTCGAGTTGAAGGCGGGAGTTAATGTGAGTATTGAAGACGCTTTCTATACGCCAACCTATTTGGTAGGGGTGCCTATCTGGGCCATGCAGACTGATCATTTGGCCGGGAGTTATCCTTGGGCGACCGCCTTTTTTGAAGCACGAATAGCGAATTTTATAGCCGGAGTGCGTGTTGTTAATGCCCTAGAGGGATTAACGGATTACAATTATTATGCTTTCGGTGCAACACCGAGGACAGATCGTTGGGTACAGCTGAGTGCTCGCTGGACGCTATTTAACTAGGTCTTCTGTGGCGGTTTCTTCGCGGCAGGGAAAAGAATGTTGTTTAGAATCAATCGATAGCCGGCGCTATTGGGATGATTCATTAAATCAGTAGGCTCATCGCCCACGCGGTGTTGGTAATCCTCAGGATCGTGGCCACCATAAAACGTCCAATACCCCTCTCCAAAGGTCCCGTGTATATATCTGGCGGCTTTATCTACCTTGTTCGTGCCAAGTACAGTGGTTGAAGACTTCAGTGTTTCTGGATTGTAGGCAGTGGTTTGTCCGTAAAAGCTTTTGACAAGGGACGTATGGTTTTGTACCAAGATGGTGGGTACGACGTCATATTTCGCCGAGAAGTCGAAGAGCTCGAAGTAGTCTTGATTTTCCTTCATTCTACGAACGCGCTTTTCAGTGATATCAATGGAGGAGTATTCGTAGCGCAGCGGATTGACTTCTAATTGGAAATTTTCAAATGCAAAGCACTTTGAATGATCGAGTTTAAGTGCTGCCCCCGGAGCGGATGGGTCTCCGTCGAACATGCTTTCGCAGATATCTATGCCCTCTGCAGCTAAGGCGATGTCATAGGAATCGGTGGCAGAACACATTGCGAAGAGAAAGCCACCATTATTGACGTACGAAGAAATGGTTTTTGCCACGGCACCTTTTACTTGACTGACCTTGGAATAACCCAAGGCGCGTGCATCTGCTTCGAACTGCGCTTTTTGATTGATGTACCAAGCAGCATCTCTGTATGCCCCGTAGAACTTGCCGTATTGCCCGGTAAAGTCTTCGTGGTGAAGGTGGAGCCATTCGTAATTATTTAGATTTCCGTTTAGAATTTCTTCGTCGTAGATGGTTGTGAATGGAATTTCGGCGTAGGTCAAAACGAGTGTTACGGCATCGTCCCAAGGTTGTTTGCCTTCAGGTGAGTACACTGCGATTCGTGGCACTTGTTCTAGTTCTATGGTGTTGGTATTCGTACTGGGACTTTTGAGCTCTGCCATGAGGTTCAACAAGGATGAAGCACTTGAACTTTCGTAAGAAATGCCTTTGAGAAGAGCTTGCTGAATAAGTTGCTGGTCGGCATCGAGAATGGCAAAGGAACCACCTCGATAATTTAAAAGCCAATGACAGTCGTATCCAGAAGAAATAGCCTGGTAAACGAGACCATAGGCTTTAAGATGGTCATTTTGTCCTTCATAGTCCATAGGAATGAGGACTTGGCCATAGATTGGGGCCAAGAATAGGCTAAAAAATAGAGTGGTGATGTGTTTCTTAAAACGGAACATCTCCGCCGTCTAATCCTGGGGTAGGAAGGTTGGTGTAGCCGTCGTTGGAAGGAGGGAAGCCTCCACCACCAAAGCCGTCGTTGCCTCCGTCGTTCATTTTACTTTCCATCATCATGGTAGAGCCTTGGTCGAGGTCAGCAAATTTGGCCAGCTCGCCAATGAATCGTAGACGGACATCTTCTAAGGAACCGTTACGGTGTTTTGCAATGATAATCTCAGCTTGGTTCTCAGATGGATCGCCATCTTCCCATTCTTCAATACCGTAGTATTGTGGACGGTAAATGAAGCTTACGATATCAGCATCCTGCTCAATCGCTCCAGATTCACGAAGGTCACTAAGCTGTGGACGCTTCGATGTAGAGCGGGTTTCAACGGCACGAGAAAGCTGTGAAAGTGCGATGACAGGAACATTGAGTTCTTTCGCAATTGATTTCAATGAACGAGAAATGGTTGAAATCTCCTGCTCACGGTTTCCTTGGGTCTTGGACCCACCCACGGTCATCAACTGTAAGTAATCAATGATAATTAAATCCAGTCCTTGAGTACTTGCTAGACGGCGCACTTTTGCTCGAAGATCGAACACGGAGAGTGCAGGCGTATCGTCAATAAAAAGATGTGCTTTTTCAAGATCCTTTACCCCAGAGGTGAGCGAATTCCACTCTCTATCTGTAAGATCACCTTTACGAAGCTTCTCTGAGCTCAATCCAGTCTCTGAGGAGATGATACGGGTGATGAGCTGAACAGATGACATCTCCAAAGAGAAGACGGCAACTTTTTTCTGGTGTTCTACCGCCATGTTTCGTGCCATAGATAGAACGAAGGCAGTCTTACCCATACCAGGACGAGCAGCGAGGATAATTAAATCTGACGGTTGCCAACCCGAGGTCACACGGTCTAGTGCGGAGAACCCTGAAGGAACTCCAGAAAGTCCTTCTTGCTTTGAGATGTTTTCAATCTTATCAATAGCTTGACGGATCAAATCCTCAGCACTTTCGTAGTTGCGCTTTAGGTTACCCTGGGCGACTTCGAAAAGTTTTTGTTCCGCGTTGTCTAGAAGTTCAAGTACGTCGGTGGTTTCGTCAAAAGCACTTTCAATAATCTCTGAGGAGATGCGCACGAGTTCACGCTGAATGTGTTTTTGAAGTATAATACGGGCGTGGTACTCAATGTGTGCACCTGAACTTACTTTTTGGCTCAATTGGGCCAAGTAAGATTCACCACCTGCCTTTTTGATGAGCCCTTCTTTCCTCAATTCTGAGGCGACCGTAAGAATATCTACGGGTTGGTTATCACCAAAGAGAATGGTAATAGTACGATAGATGTTCTTGTGTTGGTCCTTGTAGAATGCATCAGGGTGAAGGATATCAATGACCTTCGCCAATGCATTTTTATCGATGAGAAGTGCGCCCAATACAGCTTCTTCCAAATCTACAGCTTGAGGAGGAACGCGTCCACCAGCTGTTAGATTGGTTGTTTGACCAAGGTTTCTTGGTGCTTGATTACTGTATTGTGGGTCTTCCATAATTCTTATTCAGCGTATACCCCCATATTGAAGAATTTTTCCATGCGTTGCTCAACGCGCTCTTCTGGGTTTAGCTTGCTTAATGCTTTGGTATGCTTGATGATGGCTTTCTTTACCTCTTCAAACATAAGTTCTGGCTGAGCATGAGCACCACCTAGAGGTTCTTTGATGATGCCGTCAATCAATCCGTTCTTCTTCATGTCGGTCGCTGTCAATTTGAGCGCCTCTGCTGCTTTCTCTTTGTGGTCCCAAGACCTCCAAAGGATGGAAGAACAGCTTTCAGGAGAGATTACAGAGTACCAAGTATTTTCTAGCATCAGTACTTTGTCTCCGACACCAATGCCGATGGCGCCACCTGAAGCACCCTCACCGATGATGATGCATATTACAGGTACTTTCAGGCGAGACATCTCCATGATATTTTTGGCGATTGCTTCACCTTGACCACGCTCTTCGGCTTCTAGTCCTGGGAATGCCCCTGGGGTATCAATCAAGGTAACAATCGGTCTACCAAACTTTTCAGCTTGCTTCATCAAGCGAAGTGCCTTGCGGTAACCTTCTGGATTGGCCATACCAAAGTTGCGGTATTGGCGCATCTTAGTATTTACACCTTTTTGCTGGCCGATGAACATGTAGGTTTGTTCACCAATTTGCCCCCAACCGCCAATCATGGCCTTGTCGTCTTTCACGCCGCGATCGCCGTGAAGTTCGATGAAGTTTCCTTCTGTTAGGGCTTCAATATATGCTTGAGTATATGGGCGTTGAGGATGACGTGACAATTGTACTCTTTCCCAAGCGCTCAAATTCTCATAGATTTCTTTTTTCTTATCCACTAGCTTTTTGCGAATGTCGTCAATGGTTTTCGCCATATCAACACCGGTCTCATCTGCTAGTTCAAGAGCCTTAGTTAGTTGGTTTTCAAGCTCTTCGATTGGTTTTTCAAAAGAAAGATATTCCATGTTTCATGTGTTTTCACAGCTCGCAAAATACCAAAACAAATTGCTTTAGCCTTTTCTTTTGCGTGCTTTTATAATCCCATTGGCGATTACCGTTCCGAGGATGATAATCACTCCAATGTAAAATTGAGGAGACATACTCTCTGAAGCGCCGAAGAATAGGGCAGCGAGAACAATGCCATATACTGGTTCGAGATTGATAGCAAGCATGACGCTGAAGGGTGAAAGTCGCTTTAGTAGCTCAACACTTTTGATGAAAGGATAAGCCGTACAGGCAAGGGCGAGAATGGCTATGTAGATCCAATCAGAATGTTGAGTGGCCCACAGGTTCATTGGATTGTTGCCAATGACGAAAGAGTAAATCACAATGGAAAGGAATGCAAATGTGAGCTCCCAGAAAGTGACCTGGACAGGTTTCGGATAACGGGTAACCAGCTGTTTGTTTAAAATGCTGAAGGATGCGCTAAGCATCGAGCTGAACAATGCAATGATGAGGCCCCATTGGAAATTGGTCAGGGAAACTCCAAAGTAGCTTAATTCGCGTATGTCTGCGGCATTAGGCTCTTCGTAAAAAACAATGCCTATTCCTAAAATGACTAGTAGTCCTAGTAAAAGCTCCACAGGATCGAATTTCGTTTTGGAAAGAATAGGACTCAATAAGGATGACCAAAGAGCCCCAGTGGAGACGCCAGCAAGGGTAATACTTACGTTTGAAATTTTGATAGCTCCGAAAAAGGTGATCCAATGTATCGCGATGAGAATACCGCAAAGCCACATGAATAGTAGGTCCTTTGAATTGGCCTGAAAGCCTCTCTTTAACACAAGGAGGTATATTCCAATGGCTACAGAAGTAACTGCTGTACGATTGTAAACCAAGGCCAAGGCATCAATACTTATGAATTTCCCTAGAATGGCGGTGAAGCCCCAGATGAATACGATAAAGTGTAGATTGAGTTGATCCTTAGTGTATGAATTCATCTTACTTCGGCGCTTTATTGTACCGCCAAACAGCGATGATGGCAAACAGTAAATTAGGTAGCCAAATGGCGAATTCTGCAGGTTGAATGCGTATCCACATTAGCGCTTGACCGAGCCATTTATCGGAAGATAAAACCCCTGTAGTTGCAAAGGTTTGAGAGATCTGCATGGCGAAAACATAGATGGCACAGATAACTAATCCGATGGCGATATTGATACCCAGTCCTCCGCGTTTCTTTTGGCTTGCTAAAGATACGGCGAGCAGTACAAATACATAAGAGCTCAGTGGATAGGAGGAGCGGCGCTGCATCTCCATTTGATAGGAGGCGATGTTTTCGTTTCCCGTAATTTCTTCTTGAGCAATAAAGGCACTGAGTTCTTTCGAATTCATGGTAGCGATGGAGCTTAGCTTAGGGGCTATTTGCTCTGAGGTGAATTGAAGCACAGTATCTAGTCGTCTTCCGGTAGCGATAACTTCATTGCCTAGGCTGTCGAGTGTTCTGAGCCTGTAGTTGTCTAAACGCCATTCTCCAGTAGCCGTGTCGAGTCTAACAAAATCCGCACTCAATTTTGACATGAGTTTATGGTCCTCGAAGGTTTCATAGGTGAATTGGTACCCACTTTGGCGTAGGCCTGAGAATGTTTCGAAGTACACATAATGCCCCGGCAGGACTTGTCTGTGTACTTTTTGGTTGATAGGACGATTTACACCCGTGATGTATTTCTCCTCGAAGGCAATCCGCTTGATGTTGGTTTGCGGTACCAACAAGTGATTTAAGGTCAAGGAAAGAATACAAATGATGGTGGCACCTATAAAGTAGGGTCGAAGGAGCCTATTAAAGCTAGTGCCCGAGGTGAGAATGGCTACCACTTCTGTGTTTGAGGCTATTCTTGAGGTGAACCAGATGGTAGATATAAAGAGAATGAGCGCACTAAAAAGGTTGCCGTAAAAGGCTACGAAGTTGATGTAGTAATCAAAGACAATTTCATTCATGGTCGCGCCGTTTTGGAAATCATCGATCTTTTCGCTGATGTCGAAAACGATAGCAATGGCCAAGATTAAAATCATGGTCAAAAAGAAGCTGCCCATGAATTTGCGCAGTATGT
>JAAZVU010000009.1 GCA_018623275.1 Flavobacteriales bacterium | reverse complement strand
GCACTGAACGAGCACGGCGGTGAATTTGCCGGTTTGGACCGATTTGATGCGCGTAAAAAAGTAGCCAAAGCCTTAGAAGAGGCAGGCCTATTGGTTGATACCAAGGACCTCAGAAATAAAGTCGGACGCAGCGAACGTACTGATGCCGTTATTGAACCACGTTTAAGTATGCAGTGGTTCTTGAAGATGTCAGATCTTGCCAAGCCTGCTATCGAAGGTGTTGTTAGCAAAGACATTACCTTACATCCTCCACATGCTGAGAAGACCTACCTCTATTGGATGGAAAACATCAAAGACTGGTGTGTATCACGTCAACTTTGGTGGGGACACCGCATCCCAGCTTGGTATGATGCTGATGGCAATGTAGCCGTATGCAAAACTCAGGAGGAAGCAGTAGCTGCTCTAGGCACTGATGATGTAAAGCAGGACGAAGACGTAATGGACACTTGGTTCAGCTCGTGGCTATGGCCGTACAGCGTTTTCTCTGGAAATCAAGAGGAAGAAGATTATTTCTATCCAACCAATACTCTGGTGACAGGGCAGGACATCATTTTCTTTTGGGTAGCGCGTATGATTATGGCCGGTTACGAATTCAAAGGCAAGCGTCCATTTAAGGATGTGTACTTTACTGGTATGGTCCGGGATAAGAAGCGTCGCAAGATGTCTAAATCGCTAGGGAATAGTCCAGACCCACTGGATCTTATCGATAAATATGGTGCCGATGGTGTTCGTGTAGGTATGCTCATGACAGCGCCAGCAGGGAACGACCTTTTGTTTGACGAAGATTTATGTTCGCAAGGTTCATTCTTTGCCAATAAGGTTTGGAACGCATTCCGATTAGTAGGCATGTGGGAAGCCGGTTCGCAAGGCATGAGCGCTTCAGAAAAACTGTCGGTAGAGTGGATGCGTAACCGCATTGCTCAAGCTTTAGCAGAGCTTGAAAGCAGCTTTGAGAAGTATAGATTGTCAGAAGCCCTAATGACTACTTACAAGCTTGTTTGGGATGATTTCTGTTCGTGGTACCTAGAAATGGTAAAACCTGCAAAGGGCGAGCAAATCTCTGGGGAAGCATTGGAGGCTACGAAATCTATATTCAATACGCTGTTAGAAATCATGCACCCATTCATGCCATTCATTACGGAAGAATTGTGGCAGAATCTTGCAAATCGTGAAGAAGGTGAGACCATCAACTTCGCTGCTTGGCCTAGCCTCAAAGTCGACAATCAAAACATCCTAAAATCATATGCACACTTTGCTGAGGTAGTGAGTGGCATTCGCACGGTACGCAATGAAAACGGTATCGCACCAAAAGAGGTGTTGACCATTGAGATTGCCAAGGGTACGGCTCACGATACTGCATTTGATGCACTTATCATGAAGCTAGCGAATGTAGAGGCTATTGTTGAGGTGGATGAGGTGAAGAAATCTGCCTTTAGCTTTGTAGTAGGCGGTATCAACTATACGGTTCCTGCAGATGCGTTTGTAAATGTAGATGAAGAGATTGCCAAGCTAGAAGAGGAATTGGCTTACACCCAAGGATTCTTGAAAAGCGTAGAGAAAAAATTGAGTAACGAGCGATTTGTTTCGAACGCTCCTGAGGCTGTTGTTGCTTCAGAACGTAAAAAGCAAGCAGATGCCGAAGGTAAAATAGCTTTGATTACTCAGCGTTTAGAAGCCTTGAAAGGATAATCAACCATGAGCCAAGACCTAAACGCCGGAATACACAGCCACATTGCTGGACTTGAAAAGAAAATGGGTCAGCCCATTTCTTTTTGGGTCGATATGGTGCGCTCTTGGAATGAGCCAAAGCACATGGCCAATGTAAAGCGGTTGAAAGAGGAGTTTGGAATGGGTCATGGACATGCGAATATGGTGGTTCATTTGACCAAAGAAAATACTTCCTTGCATATGGATGAAGGTCAGGTTGAAGACAGGGTATTCAAAGGGAAGGAGCATTGGAAGCTTCTACATGAGCGATTAGTTACGGCTTTGAGGGAAACCGGACATGAGTTTGAACTCAGCGGTAAGAAGAAGTATTACAGCATCCGTACCTCTAAGCAGGTGGGATGTCTCGTTCCTGCAACCAAGGGTCGATTCGAAGTTTGGATCAATGTAAAAGGGCAGGAGCCCGAAGGAAATTTGCAATTGATGAAACCCGGTAGTATGTGTTCGCATGCCATTCATCTCACAGAGGAGGATGCAGATATTTCGGAAGCGGTAATGTGGCTCGAAAGGGCAATCCAAAGGACTTTATAACACAAAAGCCCGGCGCAGCGCGCCGGGCTTTTTATCTGCAGGGGTACTACTTCCTGCATCGAATGGGCTCTTTAGAACAAATAACCACAAACACTCACATCACGAGCCCATTCTTAACTATTATTTTGGCTCAATGGCCAACGTATAGACGGCTTTACAAACTCTTCTCGCAGGTTCACCTTTGGCTCTTTTGCTTACATATACTTTTAGATCCACTTGGCGCTTCCCGCTTGGCGCGAAATTGCTCTCTACTAGAAGGTCTTCTCCCAATGTTGCATTGCTGTATAACTTCAGATCAATATTCTTCACGGTATCTTGATAGCGATCGTCCAGTAGAAGAGCGTCCAAGCGTTCTCTCTTAATGTCGTTCATGGTGTCCATAAGATTCCAAACAGTCAACATACCTTGAGTATCCACCATGTCGTTTTGGATGCTCAGTTGTTTTCTGGTCTTTAATGGACCTGCTTTTCTTACGGTCGTGAAGAAATTCTTCATTTCATTCAATTTGCGGGTATAAAAAAAGCGCCCTCACTGTGTAGTGAAGGCGCTTCCTATATCCTGGGTTGTAATTTCTTAAATCTATGCCTTCACAATATCATACATACAACCCTTCCACACATAAATGCGGTTAATTAGAGCTGTCGTATGATTAAATCGTTGTTGCATGTAGTAAATGTACTATTTCTGTTTTTTAAAACGCAAAAGCGGTGCCAATTATTTCAAAAAGGTCAATTTTTTCTTGAATTGGACCAAATTTGCCACATTTTACCTGGTTTTTGTCCCTGTAATTGTCTGTGCAGGGATCTTGATGCAGGTCTTGGGTTTGGTAAGGATGCAAAGGCCTGGAGCGTCTGAGTAGCCTCACGTCCTAATCCTTTTAGGTTTTGAGGAGTGTACTTCTTGTCCAATTTCTTTAAGGCGTCCATAGAGGCATATACGTCCCCACGAAGTCTTTCAACTTCAGCTAATCGCAATGCTGCAGAAGTATTCCTTGGACTCATTTCGAGAACTTGGCCGTAGAGCTCAGCAGCTTCGTTGAAGTTGCCTTGCAATCTTCTGATCTGTGCCAATTGGTTTAAACTAAGAATATGATTCGGATGAATAGACAAAGCATTCTTAAAAGCGGCCGCAGATTTCTTCAACACTGCAGCATTTGGTTGTTGTCCGCCTGAAATCAAGATGCCCAATCCCTCAAAGTAAGGCATAGGATTGTTGTAGATGTCCATCTCAAAGAAGGTACTGGTCGCAGCCGAGCTGTTTTGAATCATTGCTCGCGTATTGCGTTTCATGTAGCCGTCAAGGGCTTGGGCGGCCTCTTTTTCTCCTGCGACACGTGAAGTGCTTATGGCGATTGTAAAGACTAAAGAAATAACGGCTAGTGATGCAGCCGGGACTTTACCGCCCTGGTAGATTGGTTTTGAACGGCTGGCTAGGTAGCCCAAGGCGACGGCCATTGGAACGAGAAGGGTGGCTCTTTCTAAAGGGAATTCGCCCAAACCATAGGCACCGAATGCAACGACAGTGAGTCCAAAGATCAATTGGTCATTATTTTTAAATAAGCGGATCACCGAAAGGAGCAAAATGGCTACAAAGAAGAGTGCACCAATTCCCGTTTCGCTCAAAAGCCACAGCATATCATTATGAGGACGCAGAATGGAAGTCGTTCCGTTCATGACACTTTCATTGGTCCCTTTTAAGCCGGTAGCTGGATATTCGATTTTCCATTGTCCACCACCAACACCTGAAATAGGGTTGTCTAGGAACATCTCTTTGGAGGCTTTCCAATAGTGCATCCTACTTTGAATGGTACTACTGTCAAAAATTTTTTCTGCGCCTCCGAAAACTACGGCTAAACCTACTCCGACAATGAGGATTCCAAGAGCAATAAGACTTTGGTTTCTGTACTTATGGTCTTTCCGTAAAGTAAATACAGCCACGGCAGTAATCGCCATTAAGACTGAGGCAAGCCAGACTCCTCTGGTTCTCAAGAAGAGTATTTCGAAAACTGCTAGCCCCACTCCAATGCGCTGGAGCCAAAGTCCTAGATTGTCGTTCAGGCGAGAGGAAAGCGCAGCAGGCACTAACATTAATAGTGTCGCTGCAGCGTAGTTTTTATGGGCAAAGAGTTTACCATTGGCTAAATACATGTCGCCTTCTTTGTAGGCTTCGCCTAGTGCGGGGAGTATGCTTAGTCCTGCCAGAATTAGGGCTACTTGAGCACCTACACTGAAGGCCGTGAGTGTTTCTTTTTCGTTGTTGCGAAAAGCTTCGGCCGAAATCACAACCAAGCCGAAGAGCAAGGACATGCGTGCAATATGGGCGAAAAGCTCGCTTTCTGCAGCCACTCCTCCGAGCTTTACAAGGGGCCATAAGACCAAACCAAAGGCAAGGAGTTCGAGAAGGGTGAATCGGCTTTTAAAATGCTTAATTCCTAAGCCCAAGGCAATTACACCAACAACTCCGCCTATGGCCATACGTTGCCAAAGACCGATGTCTTGAATGCTATTGTTAATGGCAAGCAGCACTACAACGGGTAGGTAGAAAAATGGAGACTTAAACACCTGCATATATTTCGGTTTGCCGTGAAGATAGCAAAAGAATCATTGGCGCTTCTGATGTATCTTAGAGGACCCAAATACATCACAGAACTATGGAAACCCCAACTCCATACGTACCGAAAAATAAGGTGCGAATAGTTACAGCTGCATCCCTTTTCGATGGACACGATGCAGCCATTAATATCATGCGTAGAATCATCCAGAGCACTGGATGTGAGGTTATTCATCTTGGCCACGATAGGTCGGTAGAAGAGGTTGTAAATACAGCGATCCAAGAAGATGCTAACGCTATAGCAATGACCTCTTATCAAGGAGGCCACTTAGAATATTTCAAATACATGTACGATCTGCTTCAAGAAAAAGGTGCAGGTCACATCAAGATCTTCGGAGGAGGTGGAGGAACCATTTTGCCTGAGGAGATTGAGGAATTGCATGCTTACGGAATAACTAGATTGTACCACCCTGATGACGGTCGCAAAATGGGACTGCAAGGGATGATTAATGATTTAGTGGAGCAATCTGACTTCTTGGTTGGTGAGGAGCTGCCTTCTGATCTGGAATCGCTCGAAAATGCAACTACTCCCATTATTTCGCGTTGGATTAGTGCAGCAGAGAATTGTGGCGAAAAGCATGCAGATGCTATTGAGGCAGTGACTAAAAAAGCGGCAGGTATTCAAACCCCTATCCTTGGGATTACGGGTACCGGTGGTGCTGGAAAGAGTTCGATGGTAGATGAATTGGTTCGCCGATTCACCATGGATTTTCCGCAGAAAAAGCTTGCTGTAGTCTCTGTGGATCCTTCGAAAAGGAAAACTGGTGGTGCTCTATTGGGCGACCGTATCCGCATGAATGCCATTAAGCACGGTAATGTGTTTATGCGTTCCCTTGCGACGCGTCAGGCCAACCTTGCCTTGAGCGCACATGTTCAAAATGCCTTGGATATCTTGAAGGTTGCGGGGTTCGATTTGATCATTTTGGAAACTTCGGGAATTGGTCAAAGTGATACTGAAATTCTGGACCACAGCGATGCGAGTCTGTATGTCATGACGCCTGAATATGGCGCGGCAACGCAGCTCGAAAAGATCGATATGCTCGATTTTGCAGATCTAATCGCCCTGAACAAATTTGATAAGCGCGGTGCGTTGGATGCGCTACGTGATGTTAAAAAGCAGTACCAACGCAATCATAATCTTTGGCACGAGGACATGGATACTATGCCTGTTTATGGCACCATTGCGAGCCAATTCAATGATCCGGGTACCAATAGTCTCTATAAAGCTATCGTAGAAATACTTAATGCCAAGGCCAATGCTGGTTTTCAGAGCGGCTATGAGATTACAGGAGAGATGAGCGAGAAGATATTTATCATTCCGCCTAAGCGCACGAGGTACTTGAGTGAAATCTCCGAGAGCCACCGAATTCACAGAGAAAAGATTAGTGAGCAGATCGAGGTGGCGGACAAGCTCTATGCGTTGCACAAGAGTATGGAGACCCTGGAGGATGAGGAATTGATTGCTCAACTTAAGGCAAGCTTCGATCGAATCAAGATGGATCTAGATCCGCATAATTGGGAGAAACTGCAGCAATGGGAAACCACTGTCAAGCGTTATAAGGACCCCGTCTATACGTTCCAAGTTCGCGGTAAAGACATCAACATTAAAACGCATTCAGAGAGTTTGTCTCATACACAGATCCCAAAGGTCGCGTTACCGAAATACCGCAGCTGGGGTGATATTTTGCGCTGGATTCTTCTGGAAAATGTGCCAGGAGAATTCCCGTACACAGCAGGGATTTATCCATTCAAGCGTGAAGGTGAAGATCCTACGCGCATGTTTGCCGGCGAGGGTGGTCCAGAGCGGACGAACAAGCGCTTCCATTATGTCAGTTTAGGAATGCCTGCGAAGCGTCTTTCTACTGCATTTGATAGTGTGACCCTATATGGTAATGACCCAGATAGACGTCCGGATATTTACGGTAAAATCGGGAATTCAGGAGTGAGCATTTGTTGTTTGGACGATGCCAAGAAACTGTACTCCGGTTTCCGTTTGACGAATCCAACTACTTCGGTATCTATGACCATCAACGGTCCTGCACCTATGCTATTGGCGTATTTCATGAATGCCGCGGTAGATCAAGAATGTGAGATTTACATCAAAGAGCATGGCTTGGAGGCCGATGTTGAGGCTGTTAAAAAAGCTAAATATGACGATCGTGGAATCGCTAGGCCTGCATATCAAGGGGAGCTGCCAGAAGGAAATGACGGTCTTGGATTATTGCTATTAGGTATTACCGGTGATGAGGTGCTCGATGCTAAAACATATGGTGAGATCAAGGCCAAAACGTTGAATACTGTTCGCGGTACTGTTCAGGCAGATATTTTGAAAGAAGATCAAGCACAGAATACTTGTATTTTCTCGACAGAATTTGCGCTCCGATTAATGGGAGATGTACAGAGCTACTTTATTGATTGGCAAGTGCGTAATTTCTACAGCGTAAGTATTTCTGGATATCACATTGCAGAGGCGGGTGCTAATCCGATTACTCAACTTGCGTTCACCCTAGCAAATGGCTTTACCTATGTAGAGTATTACCTCAGTCGAGGTATGGACATTAATAAGTTCGCACCAAACTTGAGCTTCTTTTTCTCAAACGGTATCGACCCAGAATATGCGGTAATTGGCCGAGTGGCACGTCGCATTTGGGCGAATGCCATGAAGAACAAATACGGCGCGGATGCTCGCTCACAGATGCTAAAGTATCACATTCAGACCTCTGGCCGTAGCTTGCACGCTCAGGAGATTGATTTCAATGATATTCGTACGACTCTTCAGGCGTTGTATGCCATTTATGACAACTGTAATTCGCTTCACACCAATGCGTATGATGAGGCCATTACTACGCCGACTGAGGAAAGTGTACGTCGTGCCATGGCTATCCAGTTGATTATCAATAAGGAGTTAGGCTTGGCGAAAAATGAGAACCCAATACAGGGGGCATTCATCATTGAAGAGCTTACCGATCTTGTTGAGGAAGCGGTATTGCAAGAGTTTGATCGTATCACAGAAAGGGGAGGCGTTTTAGGTGCCATGGAGACCATGTACCAAAGAGGAAAGATCCAAGAAGAAAGTCTGTACTACGAAACGTTGAAGCATACGGGCGAGTTCCCTATCATCGGGGTGAATACCTTCTTAAACAAGAAAGGATCTCCAACCATTGTACCTGCTGAGGTGATCCGTGCGACGGTAGAGGAGAAGGAATATCAGATTTCTATGTTGGACGCTCTGCACCAGAGCAAGGAAGAATTGGCCCAAGAAACTATTTCTCGCATTCAAGAAGCGGCCATCCAAAATGACAATATATTTGACGTCCTCATGGATGCAGCGAAGCACTGCTCGCTGGGGCAAATTACTAATGCACTGTTCGAAGTAGGTGGGCAGTATAGAAGAAACATGTAAATGAAGTTACTCTCTTTCAATGTTAATGGCGTTCGCGCTGCGGCCGGTAAAACCCTCGTAGAAGATTTGCATCGCTTGGATTGTGATGTTGTTGGTCTACAGGAAACTAAAGCCACTCCTGAACAAGTTAAAGAAGCATTAAAAGATCTTCAAGGATACCACATTTATGCTTTTAGTGCTGAAAAGAAAGGATATAGTGGTACCGCTATACTTTCTAAAACAGAACCGCTTTCTGTGACTATGGGCATTGGTATTCCGGAACATGATAATGAAGGGCGTGCCATAACAGCGGAGTATGAGGAATTCTTTTATGTCACGGCCTATGTTCCTAATTCAAGCAGTGGATTAAAACGTATCGATTACCGTACTAAGGAATGGGACGTTGCATTTCTAGCTTATTTGAAAAAACTCGAAGAGCAAAAGCCTGTAGTAGTATGTGGTGATTTAAATGTGGCGCATCAAGCCATTGATTTGAAAAATCCGAAATCGAATTATAATAAAACTCCAGGCTATACTCAGGCGGAGATTGATGGGATGACTACAATGATTGAAGCGGGATTCGTAGATACTTTCCGCAGATTCTACCCAGATACTGTGAAGTACAGTTGGTGGAGCTACAGAGGAGGCGCTCGCGCTAAAAATGTGGGGTGGCGATTGGATTACTTCATGGTTAGTGAAGCCTTCATGGGAAGGGTTAAAGACAGTGAAATCTTAAATGATGTATTGGGGAGTGATCACTGCCCAGTGATGCTTACTCTTCAATAGGGGCTTCAGTAATCTGAGCTGCTTGAGCAGCTTTGACTTTCTGTTGGAAATCGGTAATCATATCGCCGGCTTTCTGAAGTTCATCCGATACCATGGCCATGCGTTCCTTGTGTTCCTCTCCAAGGAGCATGGATAAAACCTGTACCTGAAGCATAGCACCAGTGAGGTGATTCTTAACGTCGTGCGCAAATTTTCTGTATTCGTTGTAATCCATAAATTGAATGTAAGAAATTCCGCGCTGCAAGGGCAACTACATTCGAAAGAATGAGCGTTAAGTAAGCATAATTCTCAATTCAAGAAATTAGTTATCGAACTGAGAACTTCTGCGTGCCAGCTATGCATTTAAAAATGTATGTACCACTGGCCAATTGTGCAGGAAGAACGATCGAAGCGCGACCATCTGTGAAGTTTAATTCATCAGATTGGACAAGAGCACCTTTTAGATCAAGGATCTCATACATTCCATCAACAGCTCCATCAACACCTTGGACTTTAAGTGTTCCTTTTGTTGGATTAGGGAAAAGCTTAAATTTTGGCTCAATGGATTCATTCAAACTTAGATTCGCTGTATTCATTACGAAGTAATATCTCGCTACGTGCTGAGGAGTGAATGTGATCTTTCCAACTCCAGTATTACCCAAAGTTTGCGTCGATACATTGGGCATTGGGACTCCTGTTTTCCATTGGAGTGTTGGACTTTCTCCTACGGTCATTTGATTGCCAGGTAAGCCGCTCAAATCACTGTCTAAGCCGCCATTGTTGGGATTTGTATTGAATGAGATGGTGACCTCAAAAGGTAATTCTGTCTCATAATCAATGGGTGGGTCGTGGCTGCCTTCATAGCCGATGAAGTAAAAATGATCACGACTGGTTTTGCCATCGTTTGGGTAATTACCTTCTGTGTAATGGTGCCAGACATAAAATGTCCCATTCAGGCCACCTGTATTGGGTTTGGGAGTGATTTTAACTCCTGTTCTAGGCAATGTTTTAGTACCGTTTAATTCGGACCACTTGAATGTGTCATACACGGAGGTGCCTAACGATTCAGCGCTATCGTTTGTGCTGATCCAATAATCTTGACCGGCTCCGAGTTGAATAGATTGAGAGGTAAAAGTAAAATCCTGACTAGAAGATGTAAAGAACGCTGCGTTTCCTAAATCCACCTTACCACCAAAGCCATAGTTATAGCTGTGCTTGTATACCGTTATAGGAGTGGTGTTTTGCGTGGCGGTATGATTGCCGGTATGAGCACTTAGGTGGTGAATGTTGACCTGCTTACTCGTATTGGCCCAATTCGCATTTGCTGGAAAATTCAACTCTACCCAAGCGCCGTGATAACCAGGATTATAAATCCAGTCGTCCCAGAAATCATCTAAATCTAGGCCGGTTGAATTTTCAAAAGAAGCCTTGAAACTTACTGCGTCATAATTGCCATAAGTATTACCAGCTATGAGTTCTTTGACGGCATGACTGAACAGGCTATCGCCTAGATATTCTCGTAGATTATGAGCAACCATTGCGCCTTTCTGATAGGTGTGTGTGCCGTAGGTTTGATTTTGATTTACACCACTTAGTGCCAAATGCCCACCGTCGTTTTGACGAGCTTGTTTCAAAACCAGTGCTTGGTTGTTCTGAACGGTCTGAACATATTTTGAACGGTTGTATACCTTCTCTTCATAAAGGTGTGATCCAAACTCTGCGAATCCTTCGTTGATCCACATATCCTCTGCCGTTTTGGTGGTTATCGCGTTGCCGAACCACATATGTGCCAATTCGTGCGCAATGATGTCCTCACCATTTAGATTCGCATTAGCCAGCGTTCGAGGAAGGTGCACCATACCCGCATGTTCCATGGCCCCAGTAATGGTCAACGCATAACCGACCTTTTCAAAGCGGTACGGTCCGAATTCTTCAACAAAAGCATCGTAGATGTAATTGAGGTTAATAAAGCCGGCGGTCATATTGGCTGTGTCTTGAGCCCTTCCGTAAATTTCAAAAGGACGTCCATCATGGGTCCAACTCTGTTTGAAGTAATCAGAAACCGCCATGCTCACCAAATAGGAGGGAATAGGAGCCTGTCCTTCCCAGTGCCAAATGAGATCGCCGCTAGTAAGGGTATCCGTGCCAACGTAAATCCCATTGCTTACTCCAACTTTTCCTGGAGTAGTGATGATGTTCATCTCATCAAGAGTACTCTTTTCTACAAAGTTGTCAAAACAAGGGAAAAGGCTTCTCCCATAAACGTGTGGATTCGCAGCAAAGCCTACCCCGAGGTTGTAGTGGTAATTGCCATCGTGATGAATTCCTCCCCAACCACTAGCGTCCTTCGTGGTGGAACCGTGGTAATAAAACGTCCATTGAAGGGTTTGCCCCGCCACAGCTGAAGCATTTACAGTAACATGTTCTCCTTGTTGACTGAAGTTCAACGGTCCACTCAGGTCTACTACACTATCTACAGTGAACCCTAAAAGGTCGAATCGCAACGAAGAAAAGGGGAGCTTTGCACCCAATTGGTAGGCTGCAATCCCTGTGAGTTGCCCATTGGTGAAATCACGCGAGTCAATAGTTAGTTTTAGCTGTACAAGGTCGGCTGTATCCGACCGAGAGTTGAAATTGATGGGGGCGTTGCTTTGTAAAGGAAGCGGATTCAGTTTGGTGCTTTGGCAATTGAATTGCCCATAAACAGCAAGGCTGAAAACGCTAAAAAATAGGAGCAATGCCTTCTTCATACTAACTTCTTTGACGAACGGCTTCGTAGAGTAGTACTCCAGTGGCAACGCTCACGTTTAATGAATTTATTTGACCCTTCATTGGAATAAGTGCCTTTGCATCTGCCATCTGTAGTAGGCTTTTATGAACACCGGTTTCCTCATTACCCATGATCAACATACACGGCTCAGCGAAAGGCGCATCGTACATAGGGGTCTCAGATTTTTCTGTCCCTGCAATAATTTTCAAGCCTAGGCTTTGAGCAACGAAAACGGCATCTTTCATATGATTCACCTTACATACGGGGATCTCTAGTAAAGCTCCTGTTGATGTGCGCACGGCGTCCGCGCTCACGGGAGCGCTATCATTTTTCGGCAATACAATAGCATCTACCCCTGTACAATCAGCGGAACGAGCAATGGCTCCAAAGTTGCGTACATCAGTAATTCGGTCTAATGCCAGCACTAGAGGTGTTCTGCCTTCGTCCATCACTTTTACGATGACTTCTTCAAGATCGTGAAAGTCAATTGGACTCAAAAATGCCACCGCGCCTTGGTGATTGCCACGCGTCAGTCTGTTGAGTTTTTCGACAGGAACGTACTTTGGTTCTACACCCTTGTCTCGAAGTGTCCCTTCTAATTGTGTGTATAGTTGTCCACCAATTCCTTTTTGCAAAAAAACTTTATCAAGTGTTTGCCCGTCTTGAATTGCCTGTAAAATTGGCCTTAAGCCGTAAATGAGTTGGTCGTTCGCCATTATTTTTCTAGTGATTTAGGGGACGTTTCATCGGAGAACTCTCCAAGATTAGCACGATCTACAATCCTACTGTCCAGTTCTTTTTTAGTCTTGCTTCCAAGTTTTTTCAAGCGCTCCACCTGACTGATCAAATTTCCACGACCCTCAACCATTTTATTCATAGAATCTTGGTAGGTTTTCTGTGCCGTATTAAACTGTTGACCCAGTTTGGTGAGGTCTTCACTTAATCCTACAAATTTATCGTATAGCTTGCCGCCAGCCTCAGCAATTTCAATAACATTTCTTGTTTGCTTCTCTTGCCTCCAAGCCATCGCAATGGTTTTCAGTGTGGCTAAAAGGGTAGAGGTAGATACCAAAATGATTTTTTTCGAGAAAGCCAATTCATACAACCCACCGTCAAACTTTGTAGCCTCCATAAACGCGGCTTCAATTGGGATAAACAATAGCACAAACTCCGGGGTCGCGCCATTATAAAGCTGCGGATAATCCTTTTCGCTTAATTGTTTAATGTGGGTTTGAATGCTGAGGTTGAGGGCCTTCATGTGTTTGAGCGCCTCCTCCTCGTTGTCTGAATTAACATAGGCTTCCCAAGCAACCAGTGATACCTTAGAATCGACGATTATTTTCTTTTCTTCCGGTAACTGAATGACTACATCAGGCTGCAAGCGGCGGCCGTCCTCGGTGGTTTCGCTATTTTGAACGAAGAACTCTTTGTCTTTTGTGAGTCCGCTCATCTCTAACGCTCGTTCCAAGACGAATTCACCCCAATTTCCTTGCTTTTTAGTATCACCTCGCAGTGCTTTTGCCAGGCCACTCGCTTCGGCGCTAAGCTGATCGTTCATGTTTTTAAGCGCTTTGATATTTTCCATCAAGGCACTCGTATTTTTAAGTTCTTCCTTGTGATTCTCCTTAACCGTGGCTTCAAAATCTAAAAGCTTCTGTTTAAAAGGAGCGAGTAGTTTGTCTAGTTCCTCGCTATTCGTGCTCTTAAACTGTTTTGATTTCTCCTCCAATACTTTTTCGGCCAATACCTTGAATTCATTGGCCATGACCTCTTTGTCGGCCTTGGCTTGTGCCTTTTGTTCTTCGAAGTTTTTGGCTTGATCGGCCAATTTTTCTTCGGCTGCCTTCAGGTTTGCTAGCAGTTGACTGATCTGCTGCGCAGATTGAATGTTTGCTTGGCTCAGTGAAGTTTTGACTTTTTCTAGTTGCGCGTCTTTTTCAGACAATGTTGCCTTTAATTCCTCGATTTGATTCTTTGCCCAATCAGGCACTTCATTCGATGGTGTAGAGGAATCAGAGCTGGTATTGCGAAACTTTAGAAAGAGAAGGACGACAGCCAATAGGTTGACTATTGCGAAAATGACACCCATGTTATTCATTTGAATATGATGGTTTTAGAGTTTTTTAAAACAGGGATTGTTGCGCGCTTGAGGGCAGTTCCCAATGTACGATTTCTAGCCCTTTATTGCGTTGTTCATTATTAAATCTTGTGAACGGTTTAGATCCAAAAAAGCCTCGGTACGCACTCAAAGGAGAAGGGTGGGGCGTCTCAATAATGGTACGCTCCTGTTTTGGGAAATCTGCCAAAACTTTATGGGCCAATTTCGATGCCGGTGCTCCAAAGCATATGAATCCAGCATTCTTTGATTGAGTAATGACATGTTTCATTAGCGCAAAAGTGAATTGCTCCCAGCCTTTTTTCGCATGCGAACCCGCCTCGCCTCGGCGCACTGAAAGAGCGGTATTCAGTAAGAGGACGCCACTGTTTTTCCATGCAGTAAGATCTCCGTTATTCGGTTTGGCTACATTGAGGTCAGCGCAGTATTCCTTGAAAATGTTCTTAAGAGATGGTGGGATTTTAGTCGAAGGGTTCACTGAGAATGCCAAGCCATTTGCTTGACCTGGACCATGATAAGGATCTTGCCCTATGATGATACATCTTACACCTTGTGGTGCTATTTCTTGTACGGCATTTAGCAGTTGCTCCTTGGGAGGATAGCAAGTGTAGGTAGCATATTCATCCTCAACAAATTGGTCGAGTTCGGTTAAATAATCTTTATTCACTTCCTCATCCCAGAAAGCCTTCCACTCGACAGGAATCAATGTTGAAAGAAGGTTGCTCATAGAGTAAGAAAATTGCCTTTTGTACGTTATTTTTACCACTCGCAATGTAGCGAAATCTAGAAGTTAGAAAGATGAAAAAAGTACTTGGCGCAGTGTTGGTAGTTACCGCACTTTTTGCATTGTCATCATGCGGAACAGCAGAAAAATGTCCTTCATATTCGTATGTTGAAGTTCCGGCACAACAAGGCTAAGAGCCCTTTAGCCACGGATAAAATTCAGTTCGAGCACCCGCAATCATTAGAAGATGTTGCGGGTCTTCTTGCTTTAAAAACCCCCGTGTTCTTTTACAAGCACAGTACGAGATGTAGCGTGAGCCTTTTTGCAATGCGCAGATTAAACATGGTCGAGGTTCAGCCTGGCGAAATGTGGGTGTACATTGATGTTGTGATGCAAAGAAATTTAAGCTTAGCTCTGGCAGAAGAAGTTGGTGTTCGTCACGAGAGTCCACAATTGATTCTTTGGAATGATGGAAAAGTAGCTGCTCACGCCGCACATGGTAGAGTGACTGAAGACACTGTTGAAGAGTGGCGAAAAGAGCATGGTCTTGCTGAACAAGTATAGTTTTTAGCGGTTTATTGAGTTATGGTAGATCAACCAACAATTGAAATTAAAAAGGAAGTAAAGCAACGCACGAAGAAGCCGAAGTGGCTTCGTGTAAAGCTTCCTACTGGCGAGAATTACAAGAACGTGCGTGGGCTTGTAGATAAGTACAAGTTGCACACCATCTGCGAATCTGGTCATTGCCCAAATATGGGGGAATGCTGGGGAGCAGGTACGGCAACGTTTATGATTTTAGGTAATATCTGTACCCGGTCTTGTGGTTTCTGTAATGTAGCTACAGGTCGTCCGGATACAGTAGATTGGGAAGAGCCTGAAAAGGTCGCGCGCAGTGTGAAACTCATGAAAGTGAAGCATGCAGTACTCACTTCTGTGGATAGAGATGATCTTGCAGACGGAGGTTCTATTATCTGGGCAGAGACTGTTAAGGCCATCCGTCGAATTAGTCCGAACACGACTATGGAGACGCTCATTCCAGATTTCAAGGGGGAACTACACAATGTGGATAGAATTATTGAGGCTAATCCAGAAATTGTGAGCCACAATATGGAAACTGTACGTCGTTTGACTAGAAAGGTTCGTATTCAAGCCCAATTTGACCGTTCACTAGAGGTATTGAAATACTTAAAGGATAACGGCATTCATAGAACCAAAAGTGGCATTATGCTTGGCCTTGGAGAAACTAAAGAAGAGGTCATTGATGCTATGAGAGATTTGCGTAAGGCGGATGTTGATATTTTGACTCTAGGTCAGTACCTGCAGCCTACTCCAAAGCATTTGCCTGTGGTTGAGTTCATTACGCCGGAGGTATTTGATGAATTAAAAGAAATCGGCCTAGAAATGGGCTTCAGATATGTAGAAAGTGGACCGTTAGTTCGCAGTTCATATCATGCTGAAAAGCACTTGGTATAATGGGGTTCAAACCTTATTTTTAACACACTTAGAAAACAGAGTTTTTACATGAGAAAAGGATTACGATTCGCCTTTGCAGGCACAGTCTTAACCGCCGCCATCGCTTCACTGGTAACCTTGCCTTCTACGCAGGAATACGTCCCGCGAGTACAGAATGAACAAGGTGCTGCTGGTGCAGCTGCATATTTACATGCCCTACGTGCGAACCAAGTAACTGGGGAGATTAATCAGGAGGATATTATTTCGAGTATCGAAAGCTTGAAGGACATGCCTGAGAGTGCTATTGGTTTGACTTGGGCAGAGCGCGGTCCAGACAACCGAGGTGGACGTACTAGAGGTCTAGCAATTAATCCGCAGAATCCATCGGAAATGTACACTGGTGGTGTTAGTGGTGGATTGTATTACAGCAATAACGCTGGTTTGAGCTGGCAGGAAGTAAATCCAGAGCAAGAGAATTTGGCCGTTATGACCATTGCATACTCTAAGAATGGCGATGTGTATTACGGTACAGGTGAAGGTTTGTACAATACTTGGACTACAGGTTATGGTGCTTCTACTTCTTCAGGTTTTCCAGGTGCTGGTGTTTTTAAAAAGGGAGCGAGTGAAACTGAATTCACTCAATTGAGCGCTACAGCCAACTTCTCTTCAATCGGTGCTATTATTTGTGATCCTGAAAACAACGATAAAGTATACATGGCGACAAATGCCGGTGTACGTGTTTCTACGAACGGCGGTACTACTTGGACGAATCCAATTACGGGTATTGGTTCGCAAGGTACTTGTTGGGACATTCACATGGACGCAGGTGGAAACGTTTGGGCAACTTTAGGTGGTAGAACAATGCGTTCTACTGATGGCGGTTCCAACTGGACGGAGGTTAGTAAGTCTAACCCAGGCGCTACTGGGTTGCCAAGGAGTGGTGGACGTATTATGTTTGCTTCTGCTAGAAATGATGCCGATTATGTGTACACTGTGCACATTACTTCAGGTAATGCCCTTTCTGGGGTATACCGCACAACTGACGGTGGAACGACTTGGTCGAAAATTGGTCAAAAATCTACCTACTTCGATCCGTTCTGTTCTTCTCAATGTCAAGGTGAATATGACTTGTCAATTGGTGTAGATCCAGCAAATAAAAACAGAATCATCGTTGGTGGTATTACTGTTTGGGGATGGGAGCAAGGTCAAGGTTGGAATCAGGTTAATGGTTTCGGTCCTTACAATATTCATGCAGATAACCACGATGTAGTTTGGCACCCGACAGATAGCTCGAAAGTTTACATCGTGAATGACGGTGGTATCTACTTCTCGAATACAGCTGGTGTTACATGGCAAACGTTGAATAAAAACTACGTGACTACGCAGTTTTACAATATTGGAATTTCTGCTGACCGTTACGTTGTTGGTGGTACTCAAGATAACGGTAGTTTCGTAATGGACGGATCTGGAAACACGCCGAATACAGGTCGTTCACTAGGTGGTGTAGATGGCTTCTCAGGTGACGGTGGTTTCTCTGCAGTTTCTTGGTTAGTTCCGAAAATCTACTTTACAGAATACCAACAAGGTCGTATCGGTCGCAGTGAGAATTCAGGTCAGAGTTTTAGCTCTTTCTGGGATGCTCGCTCTTCTCAAGGAGTAGGTTCATGGATGACGCCTTTCTACTTGTACGAGAATAGTGCAGATCCAATGAGTACTGATAGTGTTGAGTTCAAAGTAACTGAAGCTATTCGTTCTCTAGGTTTTGCTAATGCGGGTCAGGATACCTTCGCTTCGACCATTAAGCCTTTGCAAGAAAGTGCTATTATGGATGCGGCATCTTTCAAGGTTACTAGTGGAACATTGGTAATTTCTTCTGATGCGAACGGAAATATGACTGGTGACGGTTCAGGTACTTTTAATGCTTCAACTGGAGAATTCTCAGTAGTATTCAACGGCACACCTGCGGCAGAAATCATTGCTACAGTAGATGTGAGCTATGCAGCTGGCTCGACGGTAAGCTTAGGATCAAATACGAACGGTTTACCATTCAATTACACGCTTCCTAGCTCTTTAGCTATGGGAGATAGCATTGTGGTTCAAGATCCAGTTAGCAGCATGTTCATCGTAGGCTTTAGTGGTTCTGTGTGGATGACTAGAGGGGCTCTTGATTTCTCAGATACGCCAGAGTGGTACCATTTAGCCAATATCACAGGAACAGCGCAAGCAGTTGAAGTAAGTGCCGATGGTAACTACGCATGGGTTGGTACTGAAAATGGTCGTATTTACCGCATTAGTGGTTTGCAAGGAGCAAGAAGCTACGGAACCGCAGATTTAGATTCAGGTGCGACAGCGGTAAGCGTTGATCTAGTACATTCAGTAATCGGTCGTAATGTTACAAGCATCGCGGTTGATCCAAATAACAACGATCGCGTTTTGGTGACTTTGGGTAACTATGGTAACTCGAACTTTGTATACTACAGTTCTAATGCTACCTCTGCAAACCCAACGTTTGTAGTTAAAGATGGAAACTTGGGTAACTTCCCTGTATACTCTGCTACCTTTGATAAGGGCAATTCAAACTATGCAATTATTGGTACGGAATACGGTGTGTTTACCACAACGAATATCAACGTGCTAAACCCAACTTGGGGTGCTGATAACTCTGGTTTGGCTCGCGTACCTGTGTTCACATTAAAGCAGTACAGAACAAACAAGAGTAGTTCTGACGACATGGACGTTATGGAGGGTGATATCTTCGCAGGTACATTCGGTCGTGGTACTTTCCAAACTACTACGCTAATGACTACTCGTCCAATTGGCATTAATGAAGAAACAGAGGTGGAGAACCAAGCTTCAATGAAGTTGTTCCCGAATCCTGCGGCAGATGCAACTACATTAGAAGCTACACTTGCAGAAGGCACCTATACTGTTGAAGTCATTGACTTGAATGGTAGAACTGTGATGACTCAAGAAGTTGAGGCCTTGGTAGGTGGTTTGAACCAATTCAAGGTGAACGTAAGTGGTCTAGGTAACGGTATGTATGTGATCGGTCTTCAAGGCAAGGCAGATACATACACTCGTTTGATGATCGCGCATTAAGACTTTACTTTCAAATAAACTCGATAGGCCCCGCCTCGGCGGGGCCTTTTTTTTTTGCATTCATTTTGCCCTTAAGGGTTATTTTTACGCCATGGATTTAGAGTTTTTAAAATACCCTATCGGTAAACCGTCGATAGAATCAGAACCGGGAGAGGAACGTACAGAAGGCTGTATTGCAGTTATTGGCCGCATGCCAAAGCAGTTGATGGAGTTCGCGAAGGTTTTGACCGAGGAACAATGGGACACACCTTATAGAGAAGGCGGTTGGACTGTACGTCAGGTAGTCCATCATCTGGCGGACTCGCACATGAATGGCTTTAATCGTCAGCGCTTGGCAGTCACTTCTGGTGAGACCCCAAAGGTGCCTGGATACCCTCAAACGCTTTTTGCAGCCTTACCAGATTATACGACAGACCCTTTCTTAAGTGTCATTTTGTTGGCAAGCCTACACGAGAAGTGGGTGAGTTTCCTAAACGGCATTACAGAGGCTGGCTGGGACAAAGCATATTTCCACATGGAAGAAGAGAAGGTGTACACGATGAAAGAGAGTGTACAGATGTATGCGTGGCACTGTCAGCACCATTTAGCGCATATTAGATTGGTGCTCGAGAAGTAGTTATAGAGATCGAAAAAGCCGCTCCCGCAGGGAGCGGCTTTTTATTAGTCATTATAAATCTTCTATTCGATTGACGCGCTTGGTGATGATGCCGTCCTCTACCTTGAAGTACAACGGCATTTCTTGGACGCCAAGGGTTTCTATAATTACGCTTCGACTGCCACCAAGATCGCTCAGGTGCTGACCTCCAAGATCATCTGTAACGATAGCTTCGTACCATTCGCCCAGTGGGCTGCGTTGTTGTGGAAGACCGTCAATAGAAAGAAGTACCCAGTTATCCATAGACTGCCTTTTGGAAACCGTGCGAAGCTCATTGCGACATTCTACGCACCAAGAGGCCCATACGGCAACAATATTATCTTTTAGGGACATGCGCTCGAGTGAAACCAGCTCGCCTTGCGGCGTCTCTAATGCAAATTCCGGGAATGGGCTGCCCACATCAAACTTTTGTGCATTCTCCGCCACCTTAGCGGTGAAAACATAGGTTTCTTCAAATTCTTCCACCCACATGTTAAATGCAAGTACATCATTTGATGCGGGTGCTAAATCCGTTAAAGCATTATTTACTGTGCGCAATACCTCGCGGTCCACGCCGTACTCTAACACTGGATTTTGACCGATCCGGTGGTAGACTGTCATGAGATTAGATAATCTTCCTGGTGCTGCAGTAAGACTGTCTAAAATGCGCTGTCTGTATCCGTCCGCGTATGCGAAGAACACACTGTCTATCGTGCGTAATCCTTTAAAAGTAGTGCTGTCCTTGTAGGTAGATTTGATGGCATCAAGACTATCTATAAGAGCAATGAGGTCCAATTGCATTTTGCGTTGAGCCCCTAGCCAATTGTTCTCTGCATCGCCAGAGATAAAGCCGTCTTTTGAAATGGTGAGTTCTTCGGTCCTCGGTCCAACTACAGCATGTACCACAGGCAATTCGCCTTCTAAGGGAAGGAAGCTGATCATTTGAAGTGTGTCGAACGCGACTTCAAAGACGTCACTGCCGATAATCTCTAGGCTGTCCATCACAGTAAACGACCCGTCGGCTTCACGGTACTGTACTGCATAGCTTCCAGTTTCTTCCAATTCAAAGCGAATAAGCGAACCTCCTTCTTGAGTACAAGAAGCTAAAACAAGACCTGCAAGAAACGCCCAGAGCTTACGCATCTAATTTCTGGCGCAACAGGGCGCTTGCTTTTTTAGGATCTGCACTGCCTCGGCTGTATTTCATCACCTCGCCCATGAAGAGTCCGATAAGTCCTTTCTTGCCTAAGCGGTATTCCTCAATCTTTTCAGGGTATGCAGCTAAAGCTTGATCTACCCACGCCTGCAGCTGGTCGCTATCGCCTTGTTGGATCCAGCCGTTTTGCTCACAAAGTGCAGCAGCATCAGCAGTCGGGTCTTCCAACAATGCAGGGAATAATTTCTGAGTCGCCGTAGAGATCGAAATCTTTTCCTCGTCCACTAACGTTTGAATGCTCGCCAGTGCCGCAGGTGCAATTGGGAATTCTTCTATCTCAACGCTTTGCTCGTTTAACCAAGATTTCACAGGGCCAATAAGCAGGTTGGTTGCTCCCTTGTAATTGGTCGTATGCTTAATCACCTCTTCAAAGTACAGTGCAAATGCTTTGCTATCGGTTAAGACATAGGCGTCATATTCACTTAGGCCCAATTCCTTAGTGTACTTCACAAATAGCTCGTAGGGCAGAGGCGGCATGTTTTCACGCACACTGTCTACATAACTTTGCGGCACAATAACAGGTACTAAATCTGGCTCTGGGAAGTAGCGGTAGTCGTGCGCATCTTCTTTTGAACGAAGTCCAATAGTGGTGTTCTTTGCAGCATCGTACGTACGCGTTTCCTGATGAATTTCTTCGCCCGATTCAATCAAATCAATCTGACGAATAATCTCAAAGTCAATCGCTTTCTGTACGTTGCGGAACGAGTTCATATTCTTTACTTCAACCTTCGTCCCAAATTTGGTCGCGCCTTTCTTGCGAACGGAGATGTTCAAATCTGCACGAAGCGAACCTTCCTCCATATTCCCATCTGAAATATCTAGATAACGGACCAATTTTCTGATCTCACTCAAGTAGCTATATGCCTCTTCACCGTTCTTAATCTCTGGCTCCGATACGATCTCCAATAGTGGAATACCTGCACGGTTTAGATCTACTAGCGTATTGAACGGATCGATGTCGTGCACACTCTTCCCAGAATCCTCTTCCATGTGGATGCGGGTCAGGTTTATTTTCTTGTCATTGCCCTCGGCATCTTTGATACGCACAAATCCTTCGGTACAGATAGGTGTCGTGTCCTGTGTAATTTGATACCCCTTCGGCAAATCTGCATAGAAGTAGTTCTTCCGCGCAAATTCATTGCGCTCACGAATGTTACAATCACAGGCAATACCCAACTTCACGGCATAGTTCATCACCGCTTTGTTGAACACAGGAAGAGTACCTGGATGGCCCAAGCTGATCGGGCTCACCTGAGTATTAGGCGAAGCACCATAGGAAGTAGCATCACCACAATAGGCCTTACTTTGCGTGCTTAACTGCACGTGAACTTCAATACCAATAACCGGTTCGTATGTATCGTAAATACTAGACATCCAAGGGAAATTTAGAGCGCTAATTTACGCTTTTTTAGCCCTCTTTTTGTGACCGATTTTCATACACTTCCTCAATCTTTGCCAGCATGGCATCAAGTAGTGGTTGAACATCGCCAACAGGCTGAATTTCAACGTCCCAAACACTCAACCTAATTGGACTTTTTTCTGCCTTAATTAGGGGTTCCAGCTTCACAGCATCTTTGGCGGTGCAATGCACACGGTATTCATACTTTTCCGAAGCCTTTTCGATACGAGCGAGATCTGCTGCACTGTAACGATGGTGGTCCCGGAACTTCATTTCATCTCCAACGAAGCCACCTGCTTTCTGGATTTGGTACAGGCAATCGTCAGGATTTGCCACACCACAGACAACCAATCCTTGCTCCCGGCGTCCAGATACTAGAGCTGTAACTCGTTCAAAGGTGTATTCGGGTATTCCTTTCCAAGATTCTACGGATTGGTATCCTGCGTCATTTATCTGCGACAGGATAGCGTGGATGTTGGTATGTGGGATTTCACGTAGGCGACCTGTCGGTAACATGTGGTCCAATTCAAATCGAAGACTCTTCTGACAAACGATACTAAAGTCCTTGAGCAGCTCGTAGTGTTGCAATCCGTCGTCCATCACCAATACTTTTTTATCGCCCGTAATAGTCGAGGCAAGCTGAGCACTATCACGACGATTTTTACCTACGATGGTAGGAAAGAGCTGGGCATGTAACAAGGCCTCGTCCCCGTAGGCATGGGCATCACCGCTATCAACAAGGGTGCTTTTTTGGACCGAACCTTTATAGCCTCGAATAAGAATAATGGGGGAATAGCCTAGAGATTTCAATTGCTTTGCAACCCACATGGTAGCCGGAGTCTTACCGGTGCCTCCCGCTTGAAAGTTTCCTACACAGATGGTCGGATATTGGGCATGTTTGGCTTGAGTTGATCGCCTCTCACGATCAATTTTCTGCCCGAATAAATAGAATGCTCCGAGGATGAATCCGAGTGGGTTTAAGGGATTAAGATGTATTTTCACAATACCCCCGCTTTGCGCAAAGATTCCTCTTGGCTGTTAATGTCGTTTGGATCGAGCCATAAAGCATTTTCGAAGCGCTTGAAATACGTCAATTGTCTTTTGGCATAGCGACGGCTGTATTGTTGGATGAGCTCAATGGTTCGGTCCAGGTCGTATTCGCCTTTAAAATAAGGCCACCATTCTCGGTATCCCACAGTTTGTAGGCTGGGAAGGTCTGCATGAGATTTTAGCGATCTTGCCTCAGCCTCAAGACCGTCTGCAATCATTAGGTGCACACGTCTATTAATGCGGTCGTACAATTTCTCCCTATCCATATTCAATACCCAATTCACTATTTCAAACGGCCGTTCCTTGGGACTATTGTTCAGCTGCTCAGAATACTTTTTGCCTGATGCCATAATGACCTCTAGTGCTCTGATCACCCTCCTCGGGTTATTTACATCTACTTTCTCGGCATGTACTGGATCGAGTTCATGAAGTTTAGCCACTAATGGCGCCAAACCGTCCGCAGCAAACCGCTCGTCTAAATCTGCCTTGACATCGGCATTCGTGGGTAGGGGATCTAAGCCATTGAGAAGTGCATCGATGTACATTCCAGAGCCACCGACAGCAACGACAACGTCATTTTCGGTGAAGAGGGTCTGTAATCTATCTAGTGCAAATCGTTCGTATTCGCCCGCAGTAATCGGATCATGAATGCTTCGGTCGGCGATGAAATGATGATCGGCGCGCTGCAATTCCTCTGGGGAAGGAGGGGCGCTGCCTATGGCCAATTCCGTATAACACTGGCGGCTATCTGTCGAGAGAATTGGACAGCCTAATCTCTCGGCCCAATACAAAGCTACCCCCGTTTTTCCTACTGCTGTAGGACCGCAAATATTGATGAGGTACTTTTTCGACATCGTGCGCTTTTGGAATTTTGGTTGAAAATACGTAATTTGATAGAACCACTTTGGATCACCATGCACCGCAACCCAGTAGACATATCAAGGATAGAAACGGCCGAGCTAAATTACGAGTTGGGTGAAGTTCTTACTTCAGAACTGGATATCCACAAGCGTGCAGAGGCCATTCACAAGGCAACCTATTTGGGGAATCTAAAACACCAAAAGGTGCTTATTCAGTTCAATACAGGTGTGGAAGTTTATAGGGTACATACCACCATTTGGTTGCACTACAACAACGAAATTTATCTAAAAGGTGGGATTCGCGTACCTATTGAACGCATCCTAGCCATTCACTTTTAGTAATCGTACCCGTGCAGGTCGTCCTCTTGCTCATCGTCTTCTTTTGGAAGAGCGCCGCTATCAAGGTCGTCTAGACCATAAAGCGCATTGAGTTCAGCCTCAGTCATTTCAGTCGGGTCTTTTGAAGCTGTCGCTGAAGGAATTTCTTGCTCCGCCTTTGGAAGTTCGCCAACGCTCGATAGCACGACAAAATCTTCGAAGCCTTCTTCTTCCTCAGTTTTGACTACCTCGAGATAAAAGATATTCATGTCCAAGAAATTGTAGACGTAGAGGCCGTTTTTAGTATTCGAGAAGAATTGCTCTACCGAAGTATCCTCCATCGATGGCATATCATCGTCCATCGCGAACATTGGAAGTTCTTCTCCTTGGTCCCAATTGGCATTGCTGTAATAAAAGCTGGCCATTTCGCCTGGGTTTAGTCCAAATTCAGTGTAGATATGTTCGTGCAATTTCATCATAGACGCACCGCCTTTGATGCGCACTTCTTTTAAAACTGTATCGTTTGTGTCCGCGATTACGCGCAAGAAAAACTCCATATTATTTCGTCAATCCTAGTTCTTTCGCTACCTCCTGCATCTTCGCTAGGGCAGCTTCCTTTTCATTTGGTATATGTCCTTCAAGGATGGCTTCTTTTAATGCTTCCTTGATGTCTCCAATAATTTTTGAGGGGCCAATTCCGAAGTGCTCCATGATCTCCTGGCCAGTAACAGGAGGCTGGAAATTCCTGATATGATCGCGCTCCTCAACCTCTTTGAATTTTAAGCGTACCTCCTTGAAATTGTTCAAATAGCGACGCTTTTTTCGCTCGTTCTTGGTGGTCAAATCGGCTTCGCAAAGCAGCATGAGGTCTTCTACATCCTCACCTGCATCGAAGAGAAGACGGCGTACGGCCGAATCAG
>JAAZVU010000008.1 GCA_018623275.1 Flavobacteriales bacterium | reverse complement strand
TTAGAAGAGTTTCCATCACCAAAGGAAATGTTAAATCCGGTAGCATTGCTACTACTCCAGTTGAATGTGGTAGCTGCGTAAGTAGCCGTAACGCTATCTACATTAAACTGAGGATTACCTAAAACAACAGCTGCACAAGAATCTGTAGTGAAGCTGTGGTACATCGTTAACGAAGTATCCCCGGTACCACAAACTTCTTTCACAAAGAAATCATAGGTCGTCGAAGGTGTTAAACCTGTTAGAGAAGCTATGGCCGTAGTAGAAGTACCGCTCATAGTAGCAAGGCTACCTTGCGCGCGGTAATCGTACATAAAGGTTCCGCTACCACCAGTCCAGATAATATCTGCTGAAGTCGCACCGAGGTTTGTCGTAGCAAGATTGGTTGGTGTTGGACACGAAAGCGTAACACAATTGGCAAGAAGCGTATCCTGAACACCCGTAGCAAAGTTTCCGGTAGTTACCGAAGTACTTTGCGTTCCTGAAGCATTTGAGAGCGTGTAGCTCACTTCCGAAGGCCAAGAACCGGCTGCGGTGTTAACTACAGTGATTTGAGTACCGCTACAAACATCAAAATTTACGGTATCCGAACTTCCAGAAGCCAATGTGAACGATTGGCCAAACACACCGTTGTACAAGACTTGTACCTCAGCACCGTTCCATCCGTCACCGTAGGAATCATTCATAATCATATTCCAAGAACATTGGTCGGAAGTATCACAAAGGTTGGTACAGAATGTCAGTGGACCTAAGGTATCTGTAACTCCAGAGGCACCACAATCTCCAATAACAATCACATCATAACACTGACCTGCACTAAGGCCCGTGATTGTGAAGTTGTTTGAGGTTGTCGAATCGATAGAAGTAATAGTCGCACCGGTCGCCTGGGTAAATCCAACTGGACCCCACTCATAAATGTAATTGGCTGATCCCCCGTTCAAATCGAAGTTGAACGTAGCGTCATTCTTACCAGCGACATAGGTCAGATTGGTCGGTGTAGGACACGCTACGTTACAGTTTGACGTAAAGGTAGCCATCACTGTGCCAACTGCTGTTCCGAAGGTATTCGTATATGAGGCGATTACTGAGCCGCTTTGTATCACGTTCAATCCAATCTCACTAGGGAATGAACCGGCATTACTCACTTCAATGGTGAAGGTTTCTCCACTACAAACACTTATGGTTTCCGTATAGCTCGAACCTGTAGTGAAGCCTGCACCCAATGTATACTGAACCGCTCCCGCAGAACTAACTACATTTACTAGAGCACCGTTCCACCCATCACCGTACGAATCTGTTAATTCAATATCAATAGAACATTGTCCTGCTGGCGAACATGCAGCCGTAGCGAAGGTAGTTGGGCCCGCACCCAGACTTAGCGTACTATCTGCACACATCTGGTAGATATATACATCATATGCCGTGTTAGAGTCCAAACTAGTCAACCAATACGGCGATGAAGACACAGTAACTACTGTACCTGTACTCTGAGAGAAATTCGGCACAAAACCTGCCGGACCATATTCCAGGTAAGTCGCTATACCCGTAGAAGCATAGGTTACCTCAGCTGAATCTAGTCCTACATAGCCAATTGTTACCGGTGAAGGAGATGTACACGGCGCACAATTCGAAATGAATTGGGCCATTACAGTACCCGTTGCAGTTGATGAAGTATTTGAGTAGGATGCGATATTGGATCCATTAGAAGTCACATTTAGACCTATTTCACTTGGGAAAGAACCGGCCGAGCTCACCTCAATGGTAAAGGTCTCCCCAGTACACAACTGGATAGAATCTATATAAGACGATCCACTAGTGAAAGCAGAGCCAAGCGTGTACTCCACGCCACCTGATGCATTCAAAATTTGAACCTCAGCACCGTTCCATCCATCACCGTAAGAATCTGTCAATTCTATTTCAATATCACAAGTGTAAAGCGGGCTACACTGTTGAGTTTTAAATGTAGCTGGTCCAAATGCAGCACTCATTGTACTATCAGCACACATTTGGTAGACATAAACATCATATGTTGTATTTGAATCTAACCCTGTTAACCAGTAAGGCGATGATGAAACACTCACCTTCACACCCGTTCCTTGCGTGAAATCTGGCGTAAATCCCGTAGGACCATATTCCAACCATGTAGCAATACCGTTTGTCGAGTACGAGATTAAAGCAGAATCCAAGGTCACTGTTCCTGCACTGATTGCTGATGGCGGCAAACAAGACGGTGCGTTAGAAATTTCTATATCGTCAATGTAAACCGCACTAAACGTACTTGTCGTAGTTGTCACAATAGCAATGTGCTTATCAGTCATATTGTACCCGCCTAAAGAATCGAAGTACACTGTGAACTGTGTCCAAGTAGCGCCATTTGGCACACTTAAGGTATCTATTGCGCTAAAGTTGCTCAATCCGTTTGGACCGCTCACTGTACCTACAACAACATCATTACCTGAAGAGAAGCCTGTATTGGCCAAATACACCTCCATCTGTTTCGTTCCACTATCCAAACCTGTGATCGCAGGGCTGATCAATGCTTCTAATGAAGCATCGAAGCTATTGTAGAGGTAGTACATGTTGTTTCCACTTCTTGGGCTCAGACTAAAGGTAGAACCCGTAATGTAGCCGTATCCAGAGGCACCTGCATCTTCCTCGTAGTACCAACATGAAGGAGCGTTTGTATTCGAGAAGCTACCGGTTGAATCGTTATCGAAATTCTCAAACAACGGAGTCGCTGCAGCGGAACACAATGTAGTAGCAGTAAAGGGACCTAAGTTTGAACTGTATCCGTTGGAAGATGCAGTACAATTAGTCTTCACATAGAAATCATAATCTGTATTACTCGAAAGTCCTGTAATTACAGCGAATGTATCTGAAACAGTCACCTGAGTACCGTTTGAAACAAGGAAGCCGTTTGCTCCATACTCCACAACAAAAGAAGACCCATTAGAAACCCAGCTAAGGGTCGCAGAAGAGTCCGTGGTTGTAATACTTGAGAATGTAGGTGCAAGACAAGACGGAGAGTACAAGGTATCTATGTCAATAGCGTAATCTTCCACTGAACCCCATGAGAAAGTATTACATGGCGCCATACCGGCTGTCGTCCCATTTTCCTGCTGCATCACCCTCATTCTGGTTGTTCCTAAGGTCGCACCTGCGGGCACCGTGAAAGAAAACGTCTGGGTAGTTGTTGGAGAACCGCCGTAGGTCCCTAATAACTCACCTGCATCTAAGAAATCGCCATCGCTGTTAAAGTCAATCCACGCGGCGATTGCGCCAGAATAAGTCCCGTTACAGGTACCCATGGTTATATCCACCGAATAGGTTCCTCCAACTGAAACGTCGGCAGAATGAATTGAAGTGAAATTTTGAACACCTGTAGTTCCACAAGTGGAGTCGATGTTCGAAATAGTGTCTGTATCACCAACAAGGTAAACCCCGGTGATTTCTGAATCGGCAGTGGACGAAGGTCCCGCTGAACAATAAGTTTGTGCATTAACTCCAAGAGCAATGACTGAAAATAAGAAGAGTAGTAATCTTTTCATTAGTGGCAATTAATATGAAACATTAAAGCTAAGTATTGATCTTCACACATCTCAAAGTCTTTTTACTTAATTAGCTTCTGTTGAAATAATACCTTTCAATTGTCCGTTTCATTGAGTGACATTGCCATTTATATATGACCTTTATACCATGAAACGATTGCTAGCAGCTTCATTTTTATTGCTCTTGGTTGGATGTGCCGTTCAAAGTCGCCCACAAGGAGGACCCAAGGATGAAACCCCGCCGACAATTACCAAGATGGTTCCAGCGCTCGGGGAACTAAATTTCATTGGTAACAAAGCAGAAATCGTTTTCGATGAATACATTCAAGGCAAAAAACTTAGAGGCAATATTACTACTAGCCCTCCGCTCGAAGGCCTCGAATTTGAAATCATCGGCAAGAAACTCAAGCTAAGTTGGGACGAAGGCCAACTCCTAAGCAATACCACCTACAGAATCTCTATGGGCGATGAAATAGGCGACCTGAATGAGAACAACAAATACCCCAATCTTGAAGTAGTCTGGAGTACTGGGTCCTTTATTGATAGCATGCAATTGGGTGGTGAAATATCAAAAACCGGTCAGGGAGCATTTGAAGACCTCACTATTTGGCTAATCCCTTCAGGGGCAGATACTATCGGCACTCCAAAATTTAGTGCTACTCCGGGTAAAGACGGGAAGTTTGAGCTGCAGTACTTGCCAGTAAATACCTTTGATATACTTGTTTTTGAAGACATCAATTTCAACAAGAATTATGACGAAGGCGAAACTTATGGGTTTCTAAAAGGTGTTCCGACCTCTTCAGATTCGTCTTTCATTTCAGTCCCCTATTCGACCAACTCATTTGCCTTTCCAGAATTGGATACAGCTGCCTTAGATTCTGTCGCCAATTATATCGACACCACTTCCAAGGAAAATCTCGGACAGATAAGTTTTACAATACCTCCTTCAGCAGATTCTGTCATCCTTTTTGCGCATCGTGCTGGAGATGTCCTCATTAACCTGAGTTTGGGTGCCAATTCTGATACATTGGTAACGCCCCTAAAATATTATCCTCCCGGTAAATATCAATTGTTCGGCTATATCGATGAAAACGCCAACGGTAGCTGGGACAGTCCGTCTTGGACATTGAATACTTCGGGAGAGCCACTAATATCTGGCCAGACTTTTGAGGTTAAAGCCAATTGGGAACTTGAACAACCCATCACCCTACCAACAACCAATAATTATGAAGTTCAAGAGTAAATTCATTTTCACCTTCCTACTTTCTTCAGTCCTTTGCTTTGGACAAGGCAGCTATATCAGCCGCTTGTGGAACACGAAGAGCTACGATAAAATCATCGAGTTTTCGCCGAAGGGACAGACTTTGAGTGGTCGAGACAACATGACTGTTGGACGTGCATTCATGGCCAAGGTTCCACCTCAGCCACAACAAGCTCTTTTTCATTACGATCTAGCTGTTTCCAAACGAATGAATAGTGAGGATTTATATTTCTTCCGCTCAGAAGCCCACTACGAATTAGGGCAGCTTCGTGATGCCTTAGCTGATCTCGAAAAATGCCTTGAGTTTCGAGAAAATCATCAGAAGTACATGCTACGTAAAGCCTCAATTCAATACGAAATGGGCGATTTAAAGAGTGCTTACGAAACGTACTATGCCATATCTGAACTTTACGACAAGCAGACTCCTTTCTACATGCTTGCCCGCATTTCCATTGAACGCGAGAATTACTACAAAGCGAGAGAGTGGGTCGACGAGAATATGATGCGTTTTGAACGCGGGAAAGATTTTTGGCGCATGACTGCCGAGCAGCAGGTGGATACCGAATGGCACATTTGGAAAGACTATGAAAAAGCGCAGAAAACCCAAGACGCGTTGCTGAGCTATTTCCCTAATGACGCTACTTACCTCATTAATCGCTTAGGACTCTATCGCCTTCAAGGAAAAGATAGTTTGGGCGTTTGGGCAGAGAACGACCTGCTCGCTCGATACAATGAGAACCGACTCCCGCTAGACTACTACAAGAAAGGCAGTATAAAAGTCGGAGAATACGTGCGAGATCGCGGTGTAGTGGAAGACTTCTTGACCTTCCGTCCAGAATTATTCAATAACACTAAATATGCCCGATTCTACATTAGCGAATCTGGCGCCATTGTCGGAAAGCACTGGGCAAGTCTCATGGAGCACCCGCAGGACAGCACAAAGAAAATTTGGGACTTCCACCGTGGCGATGCCCGCTATGTTCTCCCTGCCACTGACACCTCATATCTAGGGTTTACTGCCCTTTTCGATGCACCCGACAGCGTGCTAAGAGGCTATGATGATTTCTTCATGTTGAATGCAGACAGTACTGCTTTGGATAGCACTGAAATCACATCACCTGAGATGCTTCAAGAAGCACCAATAGAACCGGAAATCATGCCTTTTGAAGGCATTCCAACTGAGGACCCAATGCAGGTTCAAGAGCAGGGCGAGGCTCAAGATTCTACGAGTATTCGCGAAGAGTAAAGTCCCCTATTTACGGTCGAGTAGAATTTGAATATCACCGATCAGTCGGTCGATATCCAGGTCACTTGTACCGTCGTAGAAACCGCGGATGCGCTTCTTCTCGTCCACTAGAATGACATTTTCAGTGTGGATAAAGTCGTGCTCATCAAAGCTCGTGCCTTGCTCCATCACCGCGAAGTATTCTCTACGTGCCATGCGATACAACTCGCGCTTTTCACCGGTCAATAAATGCCATTTTCCTTTGATGGCACCCATGCGCTCCCCGTAGGCGTGCATCACTTCAACGGTATCTATTTCGGGCATCACGGTATGACTCACTAGATTAACACGGTCCTCGTCCTTGTAGGCTTCTTGGATGCGCTGAAAGTTTGCTCCCATGTCAATACAAATGGTTGGACAAGTCGTGAAAAAGAAGTCAGCCACATAGATTTTTCCCTGGAGGAGTGAAGAATCGGCCTTGTTTCCCCATTGATCGATAAGATTAAAATCACCAATGCGGTGGCCACGTCCTACACGTTCCAAATCATCGTCTACCACGGCAGGGTTCAAATCAGAAGGGTTATAGATGGGCAATCTAGGTTTGGGCTGTAGAATTTGATAGGCAGCAGTTGAGCCCACCACGAAGACCAAAATAAGTACAGCGATTTTCAACCATTCGCTTGGTTTGAGGTTTATCTTTAGCATAGTCCAAAATTACAGCAGATGAAATCTAAATCTACCTACTTCTATCACGCTTTTCTGAGCATTTTGTTCGCAGCCGTCTTGGTAAGTTGCGGCGGGGAGACCCAGCAATCTACGGCGCCTTCTTATCCTGTGATGAAAAAGCCAGCGACCGCAAAGAAATCGGACATTCCTTCGGAGGTAAAGTCGTTGTTGGCCAAAAGCACGTGTCTGGGCTGCCACAAAGCAGATAAGAAGCTAATTGGTCCGTCTTACCAAGAAATCGCCGCTCGCGGTTATTCCGTAGAAGATATCGTTGCACTGATTAAGGCGCCAAAGCCAGAAAATTGGCCGGATTATCCACCAATGGCGCCAATAACTTGGGTTGAAGATGCAGATTTAGCTACTATTGCAACTTGGATCACTTCGTTGGAAGTGGATGAACAAGAGTAGCCTAGAAAATTGGACGCAAAAAACCTTCTTTCAGTACATAAAATAAGCAAGTCCTACGGCATTAAAACGCTGTACAAGGACATTACTTTTGGTATTCACGAGGGCGAGAAAATTGCCATCGTCGCTAAAAATGGTGCAGGTAAAAGCACCTTGATGAATACACTGATGGACCCCGCCATTGCAGATACGGGCGAAGTTACTTTTCGCAAAGGCATAAAGATTCGTTACCTCAGCCAGCAACCCTCTTTTGAAAACGGACAGACCGTTCGCGAAATCCTCTATCAAAGTGAACATCCCGGGCTGGATGCCTTAAGGAAATATGAAGCCATCCTTGCCTCGGGCGATACTGAGGGCATGCAAGCGGCCCTCGACAAAGTTGAGGCCACAGGGGGATGGCACCTCGAGGGCCGCATCCAGGAGATGCACGGCCGGATGAATCTACCTGATATGGACCGCACCGTGGACCATTTTTCAGGAGGAGAGGTCAAACGGCTCGCGATGGCGCAGCTCTTTATCGAAGAGCCGGACCTTATTTTGATGGATGAGCCCACCAACCATTTGGATTTGGACATCATAGAATGGCTTGAAGAATACTTGATCAATTACAAGGGCGCCCTTTTGATGATTACGCACGACCGCTACTTTCTTGAGCGCATATGTGGAACCATCTACGAGCTGGAGAACCTTCAGTTTTACAAATACGAGGGGAATTACAGCTATTACTTGGAGCAAAAAGAGGCGCGCGAAGCCAACGAGGCGGCAAATCTGCACAAGACCAAACAGTTGTTCAAGAAAGAGCTGGATTGGATGCGTAGGACACCGAGCGCACGTACAGGTAAAGCCAAGGATAGAATAGACCGATTCAAGGACGTTAAGAAGGCGGCAAAGAAGCGTATAGACGATAGAGAAGTCACCCTTGAATTGAATGCGCAGCGTTTGGGCGGAAAGATTTTGGAGCTCCACAAGGTGGCCAAAAGCTTCCCTGATAAATTATTGATCGAACAGTTCAATTACATTTTTAAGAAGGGCGAACGCATTGGAATTGTGGGGCCTAACGGGAGTGGGAAGTCTACGCTGTTGAAAATGATCATGGGGGAATTGGCCCCGGATAAAGGTAAAATAGTCACTGGTGATACGGTGGTTTTTGGTCATTACACCCAAGATGGAATCGTGAATAAGGACGACCTCAAGGTCATTGAGGTGGTGCAAGAAATTGGGGAGTATATCACGCTAAAAAAGGGACAGAAATTGACCGCTTCGCAACTTTGTGAGCGCTTCCTTTTCGACAGTCATCAGCAGTATTCTTACGTCAGCACTTTAAGTGGCGGTGAGCGTCGCCGATTGTTCTTGCTTACCATCTTGATGAAGAACCCGAACTTCCTCATTCTCGATGAGCCGACCAATGATTTAGACATTCTCACCCTACAAGCTTTGGAGAGCTTTTTAGAAGAATATTCAGGCTGTTTGCTCGTGGTAAGTCACGATCGTTATTTCTTGGACAAATTATGTGACCACCTCTTTGTTTTTGAGGGCGGCGGACGCATCAAAGACTTTAACGGACGTTACTATGAGTGGCGCGAAGAGCAGAAAAGAATTGATGCCATACGTACAACAGTAGCCAAAGAGGTGCCGAAGGAAGCGCCCAAAAAGGAGAAGGTAAAGACCAAGCTCAGTTACATGGAAAAACGCGAATGGGACGAGCTTCCTGGTCAGATTGAGGCACTAGAAGCCCGTAGGGATGCATTGAATGCTGTTTTCGAAGGAACAGAACAAGATCCTGAAGAGGTGGCAGCAGCGGCTGAGGAGATAAAGGACGTATTAGCTCAATTAGACGAAAAGGAAATGAGGTGGCTCGAACTCAGCGAGTTTGACTACGAATAGCTATTTTTAAGCTTCCTAACCAACCTAAAGGACCCATATGTCAACCACAGATGCCATTCTCCAACTGCGCGGTATCACACGCGATTTCAAATTAGGCGCGCAAACCGTACATGTCTTAAAGGGCATTGATCTTGATATTTCGAAGAATGAATATGTCGCTTTAATGGGGCCCTCCGGTTCTGGCAAGTCCACTTTGATGAATTTGTTAGGTTGTTTGGACACACCTACTAGTGGAAGCTACGAGCTGAACGGTACCGATGTAAGTTCATTAAACGATAATGCGCTAGCTGAGATTCGCAATACAGAAATTGGCTTTGTCTTTCAAACCTTCAATTTGCTTCCTCGTTCCACAGCACTCGAGAATGTTGCCCTACCACTGGTGTATGCGGGATTGAGTAAAGAGGAACGATTAGCCCGAGCGGCAGAAGTGTTGGAGCAAGTAGGTCTTGCAGATCGTATGGACCACCGTCCTAACCAACTCTCAGGAGGCCAGCGCCAGCGTGTGGCCGTTGCTCGAGCCCTGGTGAACAAACCTGCGCTCATTCTGGCAGACGAACCTACGGGTAACCTAGATTCAAAGACGTCTGTGGAGATCATGAAACTCTTTGACGACATCCAAGCTGCGGGAAATACCGTAGTGCTCGTGACCCACGAAGAAGATATCGCACAACACGCCAAGCGCGTGATCCGTTTGGTAGACGGAAATATAGATTCAGATACTACTAAATAATCGCAATTCAATGAAGAAGATTTTTATTGCTGCCTTGGGGCTCTTTTTCTCTTTAAACCTAGTTGCTCAAGAGGAATTAACCCTTCAAGGAGCTGTTTTAGGCGCGCGCCAATATTACCCGGAAAACTTGCAAATGTTCCGTTGGCTTCCTGGTACAGATGCTTATTCAAGATTGTCTAAAGACTACCAGGAATTCGTCATAGAAAGTACAGACGGTACCGTTAACTATGATAACGTAAGCACAGCGAAAATCAATGAGGTATTGGCTGCCTATGAGATTAAAATTCCTGGTGCTTGGGTACTGGATTGGAAAGACGATAAGACCCTTTATTTCACCAGCGAAGATCAATTGTTTACCTGCGACCTCAACTACAATTTAGAAGGCCATCAGAAATGGGACGAAGGCGCAAGAAATGTGAAGGTCTCAGCAGCAATGAATGTTGCCTACACCCTAGATAACAATGTAAAAGTGGCTTGGGCTGATGATGAGATTGCAAACGTAACTAGCCATGAAAGCGACCAAATTGTGGCAGGGCAAGCCTTCGCCAGAAGTGAGTTTGGAATTACCGAGGGACTATTCTGGAACGAAGCTGGAGATGCCATTGCCTTCTACGAAAAAGACGAAAGCTCGGTAGCAGATTACCCTTTGCTTGACATTAACCAAACCCCTGGCGCACTCAATGAAATCAAGTATCCAATGGCTGGCCAAGGTTCGGAATATGCTCGTGTTGGAGTCTTTCGCAAAGGAATGTCAGCCCCTATTTATCTGGACACTGATGGGGAAGAGCGCGATCAATACCTCACTAACTTAAGCTGGTCGCCAGACGGCAGCACTATTGTTTTAGCTATTGTCAATCGTGCCCAGAACCATTTCGATGTCGTTTCATTTGATGCAAATACAGGGGCAAAAATTCGCACTCTTTTCAGCGAAGACGATGAGCAATGGGCAGAGCCAGAGCATCCAGCGTATTGGGTAAGCAATGATAAGTTCGTTTGGATGAGCGAGCGCGATGGATTCATGAACCTCTACCTCTACAATACTGCAGGTAAGCTTCTTCGCCAATTGACTAAAAATAAATTTGTAGCAACAGGCATCGCAGGACTAGATGCTAAAGGAAACATCCTTTTCAATGCCACTGGTGCAGATCCTCGTGAAAACCATTTGTTCAGCGTTAGCTTACGCGGCCGTCAAAAGCAACTGACTTCAGGCTCAGGATACCACAGCACAACGGTTCAGGATGGAGGAACTTGGTACATAGATAACCACGAGAGTGTTGAGCTACCTCGAACTATAACGGTAAGACAATATGCCGGAAAAGCAAGTCGTATTCTTTTGAATGCTAAAGATCCATTTGAAGGAAAAAATATTTCTAAACCAGAGCTGAGCAGCATCGTAGGCCCAGATGGCTCTACCCTTTACACAAGAATGTACAAGCCGTTTGATTTCGACCCGTCAAAGAAATACCCTGTACTGGTTTACGTTTATGGCGGCCCGCACGCACAAATGATCACCAACCGCTGGAACGGTGGTGGCCCATTGTGGATGAATGAGTTTGCCAACCGAGGATACATTGTCTTCACCCTTGACAACCGAGGCTCGGCACATCGCGGCACGGCCTTCGAACAGCAGATTCACCGTCAGCTTGGAACCGTTGAAATGGAGGACCAATTAGCCGGTGTAGACTACCTCAAGACTCTTCCATTCATCGATGGCGATCGTATGGCCGTTCACGGTTGGAGCTACGGAGGCTTTATGACTACATCATTAATGCTCCGTCAGCCAGGCACTTTTAAGGCCGGCGTTGCAGGTGGACCGGTAACCGATTGGAAATACTACGAAGTGATGTACGGCGAACGCTACATGGACCGCCCAGAAGAAAATGTCGACGGTTATGCTGCCAACAGACTTCACAACTACGTAGAAAACTTGAAAGGCGACCTCCTACTCATCCACGGAACAGTAGACGATGTCGTTGTGATGCAACACAACCTAAGCTTGGTGAAAGCATTTATCGATGCGGGTATCCAAATGGATTTCTTCCCGTATCCAATGCACCCACACAACGTGCGCGGCAAAGACAGACTCCATCTGATGACCAAAGTTTTAGACTACGTTGAGGACAGTCTAGAAGAATAGAAAACACAAAAAAAGCCCGGCTGCGCCGGGCTTTTTTATGCTTAAGGACACCTTACATAATCGTCTTCGCCGTAGCCATCACAAGCAGCCATACACGGATTTCCATAGCGGTAACGCACCCCATTGACCTTGACGCAAACTGGATCATATTCCATGGTGCATATACAATTGGGATCAGAGGGAACCGCGTTCACAGTTTTTACTGCGCAGCCGGACAAGGCAATTCCAAAAAGGAGCAGTACATATTTCATGCTTTAAATATAAGCCCCCCGCTCGCGATGCGAGCGGGGGGCTTATGTTTAATTAATTCCCTTTTAATTTCCTCCCGAAATCAAATTGGATCCGTTGATATTATTAGACAGTTGCCAATCGTACCAATCGGCTGCCGAGTTACCACTAGTTTGAACCCAAAGCGGGAAATTCAGATACGCCTGAGAGAGGTCTATATTTTCAATGACATATTGGAAGTCCTCAGGAACCTCTAATACCCAAGGCATACCGTCTGAAGTCACATATGATGTTCCATTCGCTATATCAGATGCATCATCTCCTCTTCCAAAAAAGTCAGTGTCTACAAGATTCGTTGGCATATAATGCGCTAAGTGAATTTCTACTTGACGACGTTTTTGACTGATCATAAATGGATTGAACGTATTTAAAACTGCCGGATCAATTGCATTTGTAAATACAATTCTAAAATCAATCCATACCGGCGTACTCATAGGTTCATTCGGATATGTGTTCCATAAAGGCAAGTTATTTTCAAGCTTATCAGTAATCACAAAACAAGAGGATGTACTCGACGAGGATGCAGCCTCAGTACCGTTTGAATTGAGCGTAATGAAGTTATTGACATAAACACCACCGGTAACTGATTCTACGTTAGACTCATCCGTATCAAAGCTAAAAGCGAACCCGTTGTCATGTGCAGCACCACGAGCTTTTACCTGATAACGGAAAGTGATTTCCTTGATATCACCCTGTCCATCAATTACATAGTTCCAACGGTATAGAAGCACCAAGTCATTAAAATCATAATCTCCCTTATATGGCCACATATCCTCTGCGATTAATGTTGCAGGAGCACGACTTACATCCTCAGCCCTCTCAGCATCGTTCGGGTAATCGTCTTGATCATCAGGAATGCCGTCGTTATCAGAATCGACTACAGGTGGGGTATTACCAGTTGTAATACATGCCGTAGTCGAAATATTTGTTGCACAACTAAATGCAGCTGTACCCGTCCAAGTGATATTAGAAGAGTTTTGATTTAAATCGAAAATACAGATGTCTACAATTCCAGAAATCTTAGCGCCATTATAGTAATGTGCATCATCTGTAGCTTTAACTAATGAGCGAGAGGTTCCATTACCAATGATTTCTGCATCATAAAGCTGCAAATCCTCAACTAACGCCATACTCGCATCGTACATATTTAGAATACCGTCATCGTTCATTTTCAACTTGTGATCAGCCTCTATCAATCCATAATTATGTACAACTCCATCTTCCTCAATCCAAATGTGCTGATCGCTAAAAATGCGACAATGGTTGTACAAAATTCCAGAATCGTACACCTTAATGTGGTCGTTATTAGTTGTTTCAATAAATCCATAGTTGTAAGCCTCAGAACCCGATTCCATAACTTCCAAATGACCCTTAAGAGTAATCGTCGAGTGATTTTCTAAATACCCTCCATCTTCGATTTCAATATGCTTATCAGAGTAGATCGTACCGTAATTCCATAATTCTGCATCCTCGTCGAGATACAGCTCTTTCTCTAAGTTTAGAGCAGCTCCATCATAAACGTAAATCTTACTCTCATCACCCAGGTCAATTGCTTTTCCTGACTTCATGGTAATACTAGCATTGTCGTTAAGCACTAGTTTACCTCCATCGGCTATATCAATGTTCTGTACATTGGTATATGTACCGCATATTCTCAGTTCAGCATTCGTTTCGATATCAACTTTCTTGCCTGATAACCCACCAGTAAGGCAGACTATAGATCCTGAACTTACCGTCAACTTACTTCCTGAAATTGAAGTGACCGTGGTTGCACAAGAAGAACATCCTGGACCCGAAGTAGTCATTTTATTGAAATGTGAGGCAGCATTATAATCGACAGTTGATTTCAATGGCTTTAACTCAACAATCTCTTCACTACCAAAAGTAAATTGCCCTAACATCTTATCTCCTTGAGCACTAATTCCTTCGAGTAAGACACTTTCTAAATAAGATGGAACTTGAACTTCTATAACCTCTTCGCTTCGGGGGGTAATTACATACTTACCATAAACCTTCTTGCCCTCCTTGGACAATTGATAGACCTCTATAATTGACTTTCCATGATCCACGGATCCCAATACCTTCACCGGGATTTGTACAATTTTGGTCATTTTGAAATCAAAACCATCTGGAACCACTATCTCATCTGAAGAATTGACCTGTGTTAATGTTCCATTGGGATTATCATCTGTCGATTTTTCACAAGCTACAAGAGTCGCTAAAGCAAGAATGATTGGTAAAAACTTGTTCATTAGTCTGGCGTTTTGACGCACAAACATAGTATTTTTTACTTAACTAATGAGTTTTTGTACTCTAAGCACAGAGGTTCTTGAAGATATGCGTAAAAAAAACCCCCCGCTCGCGATGCGAGCGGGGGGTCCAAAAATTTTGCTATCCCTAAGGATTATCTACGACGCTTCTTGCGCTTTTTCTTGCCTTTCACAATAGTCATCTCGTCAATGAGGTGCGTTGCACCCGCATACTTGTCGATGATGAATAAGGTGTAACGAATATCTACAGAGATGGTACGCTGGAGCTGATCTTCGAAGAAGATATCTCCAGACATTGCTTCCCAGTTACCGTCAAACGCAGTACCGATAAGCTCACCGTCGCCATTGATTACTGGAGAACCTGAGTTACCACCCGTGATATCGTTGTTCGAAATGAAGTTCACGATTAGATCGCCATTCTCATCAGCGTACTGACCGTAATCTTTTGCGTTGTACAACTCTTTCAAACGAGCAGGAACGATAAACTCATCATTCGTTGGATCTTCCTTCTGCATCACACCATCTAGCGTAGTAACGTAGTCATAGTGTACTGCATCTTGTGGGTCATAAGAACCTACAACACCCCAAGTCATACGTAAAGTAGAGTTCGCATCTGGCGCGAATACTTTCTCCGGCATGGCTTGACGGAGACCGTCAGTGAATAGGCGATAGCCTTTCTCCATTTTTTCTGTTACCTCAGCATTGCCACCTTGTGCAGCGAAGTAAGCGTTGATGAACGAAGAAGCCACTTGGCCACCTTTATCTTCACCTAGTGCATCAAAGTCCATGGTTTCCAACCACGCCTCTAGTGCTTCCATAGAAGCATAGATGCTGTTATCATATACGTCATTTACGAGAATGCTCACATCACCGTTCATGCTATCACGTACCTCAGCGAAGATGCTCGGCTGCTGGTCTGCAGGAACGTTTTCCATCCACATACCCCAAAGAGCTGTAGCTAGCTTACGGTCTACATCTGCTTGGTACTCGCTGAAGTGATCTGCTGCATATTCAAGTACGGCCTGCTTATCTTCTTCCAATTCCTCTGAGCTCTCCAGAGCACCTAGCATTCTGTTTAAACGGAACGCATACAACGGCAACGAAGCACCGCGGATACCACCTTCCATCAAGTATACTTGACCTTTAACGGTAGCATCGGTAGCAGCATATGCTTCATCCAATAGATCCAATGCACCGGCATAAGCGGCACGGCTCTCATCTGCATTTGCCCACGCGAGGTACTTAGCTTCAATAGCCTCTTTCTTCGCTTTCACGCGGTTTTTCTTCAACTGCTCTGTCTGCCCGATGAAGTACTTCCAGTAGTTCGCGGTAGATGCATAGTTTGAAGCTAGTGCGATACGAACTGCATCATCAGCATCCATTGCCTCCTTCATGATGGCCAATTTCTGCTCGCGGATCTCAACCACTGTTGGGTTGTATAGGTTGATAGCTTGCTCAATACCTGTTGAAGTCAAGAAGCGGTCTGTAGAACCTGGGAAACCAAATACCATAGAGAAATCGCCTTCCTGAACGCCATTCAAGCTTACTGGCAAGTGGTGTTTCGGCGTCAACGGCACGTTATCAGCGCTTACATCAGCAGGGTTGCCCTCGGCATCAGCGTAGATGCGGAACATAGAGAAATCACCAGTGTGACGTGGCCACATCCAGTTATCTGTATCACCACCGTACTTACCAACGCTGCTCGGTGGAGCACCTACCAAACGAACGTCTTTGTAAGTGTTGAATACGAACAAATAGTACTCGTTGTTGTGGAAGAAGCTACGTACATAAGCATTGTGCTTTGTACCCTCAGTTGCTTCCTTAGCAAGCGCATCACCTACTTCTCTCGCCTTAGCTGCACGCTGCGCTTCGGTCATATCATCGGTAAATTCCGCCATTACCTTATCGGTAACATCTTCCATGCGAACAAGGATAGCGGCAGTAAGCCCCGGATTCGTGCGCTCCTCTTCACGAGTCATCGCCCAGAAGCCGTCAGTTAGGTAATCGTTTTCTACGGTCGAGTGAGAACGGATCGCGTCGTAACCACAGTGGTGGTTAGTTAGCATCAATCCTTGGTCAGAGATGATCTCACCAGTACAGAATCCGCCTAAAGAAACAATCGCGTCCTTAATAGATGCGTTGTTGATGTCGTACAATTCTTCTGCGGTTAGGTTCAGACCGTTGGCCTGCATGTCGGCAATGTTCAAACGCTTGATGAGCATTGGCAACCACATTCCTTCGTGCGCCGAAGAAACAGTCGTGCTCAACACCAACGATAGCGTCAAAAAGCCAGCAATAAATCTTTTCATGCTTGATTGTTTGGGTTAGTTCAATAAAAAAGAGCCCTGCCAGAATCGGCAGAGCTCTCAAATATACGTTATTCGCGACCAATTATAGGCCCAAAGCCTTGCGAGCATTACCGCCCATCAAGATTTCTTCAGGGTTTTCTAGTGCTTCTTTAATAGCAACCAAAGTACCTACACTCTCACGTCCGTCAATAACTCTGTGATCATAGCTCAGTGCTACATACATCATTGGACGGATGACCACCTCACCATCAACAGCTACTGGGCGTTGAATGATGTTGTGCATTCCAAGAATAGCACTCTGTGGAGGGTTAATAATTGGTGTAGATAGCATAGATCCAAAGACACCACCGTTGGTGATGGTAAAGGTACCGCCGGTCATTTCATCCAACGTAATTTTACCATCACGCACCTTCGTTGCCAAGCGGCCAATCTCTTTCTCAACACCGGCAAAGCTCATGTTCTCAGCATTTCTCAATACCGGCACCATAAGACCCTTAGGGCCACTAACTGCAATACTTACATCTACGTAATCAAAGCTCACCATGTGGTCACCGTCGATCATGCTGTTCGTTGCAGGGTACATCTGAAGTGCACGTGTAGACGCCAATGTAAAGAAGCTCATGAATCCAAGCTTCACACCGTGCTTTTCGTAGAATTCCTCTTTGTATTGGTTGCGCAAATCGAAAATTGGCTTCATATCCACCTCGTTAAAGGTGGTCAACATTGCCGTTTCGTTTTTAACGGTTACCAAGCGGCTCGCCAATTTACGGCGAAGGCTGCTCATTTTCTTACTAGTAGATGTACGCTCGCCATTTCCTGCAGAACCCATAGAAGCTACAGCTTCAATAACATCTGCCTTGGTAATACGACCGTCTTTACCTGTACCCTTGCTCACTTTTGCTCCTGTTTCAGCCATCATCTTCTTCGCGGCAGGACTTGCAGTACCTGTGGCATAAGTGTCGGCTTTTGGCGCTGCTGGAGCTGCTTTTTCTGCTACTGGCTCTGGATTAGGTGCGGCAGCTGGAGCAGCAGCCCCCTCTGGACGAGCAGCTGCTGTATCGATCAAACAAACCACTTGACCTACTTCTACAACATCACCTTCCTCGGCTTTCAAAGTGATAATACCTGCTTCTTCAGCTGGTAATTCTAAAGTTGCCTTATCAGAATCTACCTCTGCGATAGCCTGATCCTTTTCTACGTAATCACCGTCGCTAACCAACCATGTTGCAATCTCAACTTCCGTAATCGATTCGCCCGGTGAAGGCACTTTCATTTCTAACATATCTCTAAAACTTAGATGCTAAATACTCTTTCAATTGTTTCACGTTGACGCTGGTGAGCAATCTTGCTCGAACCACTGGCTGTCGATGCACTTGGCGCTGGGCTAACCAACGTCAATTTTTGATGCATCTGCCACAGCATGTACGTCCATGCGCCCATGTTTGCAGGTTCTTCCTGTGCCCAAACGTGCATTTCTGCGTTCGGGTATTTCGCAACCTCCTGCTTGATTGCTAGATCGTCCAATGGATATAATTGTTCAATGCGGATTAACGCCACATGATCTGCGTTCTGCGCCTCGCGCTCCTCAAGCAGTTCATAGTAGAGTTTCCCTGAACAGAACACCACCTTAGTCACTTTATCTGCTGCTACCTCGTTATCTGGAATGATCGGCTGGAAAGTGCCTTGTGCAAGGTCTTCCATCGTGCTCTTCACGCGAGGGTGACGCAACAAACTCTTCGGCGACATTACCACTAATGGGCGGCGGAAGTGACGCTTCTGTTGACGACGCAATAGATGGAATAAGTTTGCTGGTGTAGTACAGTTCGCAACCGTCATATTCTCCTGTGCACAAAGCTGCAAGAAACGCTCTAGACGTGCCGAACTGTGTTCTGCACCTTGACCTTCATAACCGTGTGGTAGTAATAGAACCAATCCGTTCTGTACTTTCCACTTGTCTTCAGCAGCACTGAGGAACTGGTCAATCATGATCTGTGCACCGTTGGCGAAATCACCGAACTGTGCTTCCCAGATGGTTAAGGTTTCAGGGGAAGTCATGGCATAGCCATAATCGAAGCCCATTACCGCATATTCACTCAACAGTGAATTGTAAATGGCGAATCGGCCTTCTTTACCTGGATATTCATTCAAAAGGCTTACCTCTTCCTCACTGTCCTCCACCTTGAGAATGGCGTGACGGTGTGAGAAAGTACCGCGCTCTACATCCTCTCCAGAGATGCGGATGTTGAAGTCTTCAGCGAGCAATGATCCGTAGGCAAGTAGCTCAGCCATACCCCAATCGAGGCTGTTGCGCTCTTCACTTATTTGGTCCGCGCGATCTTTCATCAAACGCTCTGTCTTGCGCAAGAACTTCTTGCCTTCAGGTAGCGTGGTGATGTATTTCGCAATGTCGCGAAGTTTATCGAGGTCGAATGATGTATCTATAGGCTGCAACATCTCACCCGGTTCTGCAGGCGGATAGTTGGTCCATTCATCGTGCATAAATGGAACAATGATGTTGCGCTCTATTTTCTTAGACTCGTCAAAGTCTACTTCAAGCATGGCTTTGAATTCAGCCTGCATTTCATTTACCATGGCCTCATTTGCCACACCCTCTGCGAGAAGCTTCTTCGCGTAGATCTCACGCGGATTTGGGTGCTTTGAGATAGCTTTGTAAAGAATTGGCTGCGTAAAACGAGGCTCATCCCCTTCGTTGTGACCGTACTTGCGGTAACACAACAAATCAATGAAGATGTCTCTGTTAAAACGCTGACGGTACTCGATAGCTAAACGCATCGCGTGTACCAATGCCTCAGGATCATCGCCATTAACATGCAGCACTGGCGCAAGGATTACCTTGGCAACATCCGTACAGTAGGTCGATGAACGAGCGTCTTTATAGTTCGTGGTAAAACCAACTTGGTTGTTGATCACAATGTGCAACGTACCCCCTGTTTGATAACCGTCCAAGCGTTCCATTTGAACAGTTTCGTACACCACACCTTGTGCTGCAACGGCAGCATCACCGTGGATGAGTATAGGGAGGACCTTGGTATTATCGTGGTCGTAATCGCTGTTGATTTTGGCTCTAGCAATACCCTCCACCACTGGATCTACTGCTTCAAGGTGCGACGGGTTTGGTGCGATATTCATCTTCACCTGTTTGCCGTCAGAAGTCGTGTGGAAGGTTGTATGACCCAAATGGTATTTCACATCACCATCGATCGTGATATCGTCGAACGCCTTCCCTTCAAATTCAGAGAAAATCTGCTTACGAGGCTTACCAAAAATATTGGTCAATACATTCAAACGACCACGGTGAGCCATTCCAAGAACGAACTCTTCAACCCCGTGACGCGCACCGTGATTCACAGCTTCGTCCAGACCAGGGATGAGTGATTCCGCTCCTTCGATAGAGAAGCGTTTCTGCCCTACGAACTTCGTATTCAAGAAGGCTTCAAAGCTTACCGCTTGGTTGAGCTTGTGAAGAATCTGTTTCTTCTCCTCTACGGAAAGTACCGGCTGGTTGTCGTTTTGGTGGATCCAATGCTTGATCCAAGTTCTACGCTCCGGATCGCGAATGTAATTGTACTCAACACCTGTACTTTGGCAATAGATAGCCTCAAGGTGTTCTACAATCTTGCGAAGAGTACGAGGACCGCTTGCCCCTAATTCAGTAGCAGCGTTAAATTCAGTATCTAGATCATCTTTCGACAATCCAAAGTTTTCGATGTCTAGTGAAGGACGGTACTCACGACGTTCACGAACCGGATTGGTTTTAGTGAAAAGGTGGCCTCTAGAGCGGTATCCTTGAATGAGGTTGAGAACGTGAAATTCTTTGATTACCTCTTCAGGAACACCCGCACCTTCTAGATCATCTTCTGAATACACCTCACGAGCGAAGTCGTACCCTTGGAAAAAGGCCCTCCAGCTCGGCTCAGTATTGTCCGGATTTCTCAGGTAACGCTGGTACTGCTCGTCTATAAACTCCGCATGAACGCTACCTAAAAATGAAAATCTATCCATTTCAGTGTGTTGGAAATTCTCTCAAAAGTACAACACAAATGCCGGGGAATTATCCGTTAATCGCAATAATGATATAGCTATTAACAATCTCCCCCAATTCTGTGCTATTTGTACCAAAAAAAAGGCCCTCGCTAGGGCCTTCACTTAATATTCTTCTTCGTTCCAAAGGAAATCTTCTTCGGACGGGTAATCCGGCCAAATTTCCTCGATGCTTTCGTAAGTCTCTTCTTCCTCTTCTTCGATAGCTTGAAGGTTCTCAACCACCTCTAGAGGTGCACCAGTACGAATTGCATAATCGATCAACTCATCACGGGTTGCAGGCCATGGAGCATCACTCAAGTAAGAAGCTAATTCTAAAGTCCAGTACATAATATTATCGTATTAACTCGATTTGGTATTTCGTGCAAATGTAATCGATTTGTTCACTTGCGCAACTTTTTTACAAAAATGTAACTTCCTAGTAGTTAGGAGTCCAAATATGCTCAGCCACACCCTCAGTATGAAGAATGAATCTCGCTTGAACAAAGAAAAAATCTGAGAGTCGGTTCAAGAACACGGGAATCTCTTCCTTCACCTCAACCTCATTGGCTAATGCCACCACACGACGTTCTGCACGACGCGTAATAGTTCGGGCTACTTGGGCCATGGAAGAGGCCTTTGATCCGCTAGGTAGAATAAAGTTCTTCAATTCCGGAAGCTGCTCGTTCCAAGAATCAATCTGACGCTCTAAAGATTCGACTAAAGACGCATCTAGTTTCGGCATAGGAAAAGATGCCTCACCTTCTAAGGCAAGGTATGAGCCCATGGAAAACAGCTCGCTTTGAATGCTTTGAAGTAGCGGAAAACAATTGGACGGTGCTTCAGAAGCCAACACCCCTAACCATGAATTTAATTCATCTAGGGTACCGTAGGCCTCAAGGCGCATATCTGCTTTGGAAACACGCGCTCCCGTTAGCAATGAAGTAGTGCCTTGATCTCCAGTTTTAGTATAGATTTTCACTAGTATGCTCTCTCTTTTCTACCCTCAACGTAGAAAATAAAGCTCTTGTTCACTACTCGATTTCCACCTGCCGTTGGGTAATTTCCTGTAAAATACCAATCTCCAGGGTTATCTGGACAACTCAAGTGCAAATCTTCAATATCCTGATAAACGATGCTCACCTTGGCTTTTACATCCGGTGGTGTCAAAAGCTCAGCAATTTTAGCGCTGATTTCTTCAGCTGTAAACGGCTCGTAAATCTCCTTCACGTAGTTCTGAACCTCATCGTCCGGAAGAGTCTCTTGCGCTTTACATTTCTGATACACCTCATCAATGATGTATGATTTACCCTGTTCTTTGAGCAAGGCAACCGCTGCGCGGAAAGCAATGAAATCACCCATGCGAGCCATATCAATACCGTAACAATCCGGGTAACGAATCTGTGGTGCTGATGAAGCGATAACGATATGTTTTGGAGACAATCGGTCAAAGATTCTAAGAATACTCTGCTTCAAGGTTGTACCGCGAACGATACTATCATCAATGGCTACCAAATGATCCTCCGGAGTAACTGAACCGTGGGTAATGTCGTACACATGGCTTACCAGCTCATCTCTTGAACTGTCTTCAGTGATAAAGGTGCGTAGCTTCACATCCTTCCATGCTACTTTTTCGACTCGAGGGCGCTTAGAAAGCACTGCCTTGAGCTCATCATCACTCAAATTACCACCTTTAATAGCGTCGTATTTCAACTGATTAAAGTGGTCTTCCATCCCCTTCACTACACCGTAAAAGCTTACCTCCGCAGTGTTTGGAATGAACGAGAATACAGTATTATCCACTTCACCTTCTACCTTTTCGACCAATTTTGGAATCAGTCGACGGCCGAGCTCGATACGCTCGTTATAGATGTCTCTATCGTTTCCTCTAGAGAAGTAGATGCGCTCAAAAGAACATGCTTTGTATTCTAGCGGCTCCTTGATCTGATCAATGCTTACCTCACCATGATTTTTCACAATGATGGCAGCACCTGGAGGCAATTCATTTACCTCATCCGTCTTCAAATTCATAGCCGTCTGGATCACCGGGCGCTCTGAAGCTACCACAACAATCTCATCGTCGTAATAATAGAAGGCTGGGCGAACACCAGCAGGGTCTCTCAGAACAAAAGAATCACCGTGGCCCATCATACCGGCCATGGCATATCCACCGTCCCATTTCTTAGAAGCACTCCTTAAAACTCCAGCTACATCAAGACGTTTAGCAATCTCTGCAGTAGCTTCTTTCTTCGTGAAGCCCTCCTCTTTTAATTCGTAGTAAAGACGATCATTTTCTTCGTCCAAGAAGTGACCAATCTTCTCCATAATGGTCACTGTATCTGCTTTCTCCTTTGGATGCTGGCCCAATTCAACCAACTCCCCAAAGAGCTCGTCTACATTTGTCATATTAAAGTTACCCGCAACGATCAAATTTCTCGTCGGCCAGTTGTTCTGACGTAAGAATGGGTGACATGCTTCAATAGTGTTTCCTCCATAGGTACCGTAACGTAAGTGACCTAAGAATACCTCACCAGTAAATGGCAAGTTTCTCTTCAACCAAGGCACATCTTTGAGGAGTTCAGGATCTCCTGCTACACCATCCGCTATACGCTTTTGAACCTTTCCAAATATATCGCCAATGGCATTGGTGTCTACCGAGCGGTAACGCGAGATGTAGCGCGTACCTGGTTCCATATTAAGCTTGACATTCGCAAGACCCGCACCGTCTTGACCACGGTTGCGCTGCTTCTCCATGAGGAGATACATCTTGTTCAGGCCGTAGAAAGCCGTTCCGTATTTCTCAACGTAATATTCTAGTGGTTTGCGAAGGCGAACGAATGCAAGACCACATTCGTGTTTGATGGCGTCACTCATAGGAGAATTTCGTAAGCCCCAAATTTACCACAATTGGTGGGGCTGAACAAGTGCTCCTAAATGAACTTTGCGAGGTCCAAATTCAACCATTCAAGTGCTGCGCCGTGCAACAATTTTCCTTTGCGCTCCTCGCTCCAAGGCATGGAGTTAATGAGTTTACCAGGCTGTAGTTCTCCAAGAGGGAAAGGATAATCGGTCCCCAAAGCCACTCTATTTTCACCGACCAAACCAACTACATAGTCGAGCATTTTCGAGTCGTGAACGAGAGAATCGATCCAAAACTTGCCCATGTATTTCTCAGGTGAAATCTGATTATCAATGGCACACAAATCTGGACGAACATCAAAGCCGTGCTTAATACGCCCAAGGGTCGCTGGGAATGAACCGCCGCCGTGGGCGAAAGCGAAACGAAGCTTCGGCAATCGTTCAAAAACACCACCGAAAATCAGTGAACAAATGGCTAATGAGCTCTCCGCCGGCATTCCTACTAGCCAAGGAAGCCAATACTTTTCCATCTTGTCCTTGCCCATCATGTCCCACGGGTGAACGAAGATGGCCATATCGAGATCTTGACAGGCCTCGAATATGGGGAACAACTCCGGTGCATCGAGGTTCCAATCGTTAATGTGTGTACCTATCTGAATGCCTTGAAGACCTATTTCCTTACAACGCCTCAGCTCTGCAATAGCCAACTCTGGCGCCTGCATAGGAAGCGTTCCAAGGCCTACAAAGCGCTTCGGGTATTTAGCACAGATTTCTGCAATGTGGTCGTTCAAGAAAACTGCCACTTCGAGTGTATCCTTCGGCTTGGCCCAATAGCTAAACATTACAGGAACCGTTGAGAGCACCTGTACGTCTACAAACTGGTGATCGCATTCACTCATTCGAGTGCCAGGATCCCAACAATTGCTTTCCACCTCTCTAAAAAAGTGGTCGTCCTTCATCATTCGTGCACAAGACGGCATGTGGTGATCAAGGCTGATAAACCCTCCGTATCCAAAGCGTTCACGGAAGTTTGGGATATCTCTCGGTAAGATGTGTGTATGTATGTCTACCGTAAAATTTCTACTAGTTACCTCACACATACTTATACGAATCTAGGGTCCGATTCCATTCTAGTACCGCACTTCTCACAAGTGCGCTTCTCTTCGCTGGCGTAATACTCTTTGAACCTTGGCAAGAAATCTGTTTCTATGTTCTTCAGTTCGAAATAGGTTTCGTGCAATTTGTGATTACAGCTGTCGCAGAACCACAATAGCCCGTCTGTGTAGCCGCGGCCTTCGCGCTTGCGCTCCACCACTAAACCGATACTGCCTTCATGGCGAACAGGACTGTGCGGCACTTTCGCAGGCACGGTCATCATATCTCCAGGACCTAAATCCAAGCTTCTTACTTCACCGTCCACTTGTACATTAACCGTGATATTCCCCTCCAATTGGTAGAAGAATTCTTCCGTTTCATTGTAATGGTAATCCTTTCGCGCATTCGGACCTGCAACGACCATAACGATGTATTCATCGCTATCCGGCGTCAAGTTTTTATTGGCTACAGGTGGTTTGAGCAGGTCGCGATTTTCGTCGAGCCACTTCTGGAAATTGAACGGTTGTAGTACGGACATGTTTTGTTTGCTTTGGGAGCACCAATTTAGGGCAAAAGTGAGGGCTTTTAAAATGGGACCCAAAGCTTCCTTATCTTCGCTACACACATACCCAGATAATGAACATTCGCAATTACATCGATGGCGCCTTTTCCGATCCAGTAGGTGGCCAATTCCTAGACAACATAGACCCGTCAACCGGAAACGCCTATGGCCTCATACCTCGGAGCCAAGCCGCCGATGTAGACCTTGCAGTAGCCGCGGCCAAAGCCGCTTTTCCAGCATGGAGTTCGCTTAGCGCAGCCGAGCGTTCGTCCTGGCTCATGAAGGTTTCGAATGCCATAGACGCAAAACTCGATACGCTGGCACTCGCCGAGAGCAAAGACAACGGTAAGCCGCTCAAGCTGGCCACCGCTGTGGACATTCCTCGCGCTCGTGACAACTTCAAATTCTATGCAACGGCCATCCTTCATGACGCTTATGAAACGCATGATATGGGTGTGGATGGTTTTAATTATACCCTGCGTCAACCCATTGGTGTGGCAGGATGTATCAGCCCGTGGAACCTGCCGCTGTATCTGTTCAGTTGGAAGATTGCTCCGGCGCTAGCCGCAGGAAATACAGTAGTCGCCAAGCCTTCAGAGGTCACTCCAGCTACTGCTTACTTGCTGAGTGAGATTTTAGATGAAATTGGCTTTCCAAAAGGCGTACTAAACATCGTTCACGGATTAGGCGCAGAAGTCGGTGCGGCCATCGTTGCACATCATGACACTAATATCATCTCCTTCACCGGGGGAACACAAACTGGTAAAGCCATTTCTTCAGTGGCTGC
>JAAZVU010000069.1 GCA_018623275.1 Flavobacteriales bacterium | reverse complement strand
TAAAATGAATGTATAAGGCGAACCCTAGCGGTTCGCCTTTTTTTTGGCTCACACCCAACACCTGAGCAGAAAGAATCATTATTTCTTACTGTACATGAGCCTTTCTTACTGCGGATTTATATCAAAACTGGAAATGCCTATATCTATTTAGGCTCAATCTATAGTTAGGAGTTGGAACTCCCAAAGTTAATCCTCAACTTAACGGGGAGAACATAATGAAGAGCTCTATGACCCCTAAAACTTTTCTTTTTGTGACTGGCCTAATGGCCGGCACAGCGGCATTATTTTTAGCAGATGCCGATCGTGCAGTAGAAGCTTTCATCTTCGGAGGAAACTTTGCCCTACTTCTACAATTACGAAGATTCGAACGAATCAATCAGGAAGCGTAACTCATTTCACTTTTGAGCAACAAAAAACCCACTCCTGACGGGAGTGGGTTAAAAAATCTTTACACCGCTTAAGTTAAGCTTATAGGGCAGCTACGTGCTTTGCTAAGCTAGACTTCAAGTTTGAAGCTTTCTTCTTGTGGATGATGTTGCGCTTTGCCAACTTATCCAACATTGAAGCTACGCGTGGAAGCATTTCTGCTGCCTCGCCTGCATCAGTGGTGCCGCGAAGTTTTCTCACAGCGTTACGTGTCGTCTTGTGGTAGTAACGATTGTGAGCAGCCTTTTTGGCTGTTTGACGAATTCTCTTTAAAGCAGACTTATGATTTGCCATGTCTTTAATTTAGTTTTTAATTGTGACCCGTACGGGAATCGAACCCGTGTTTCCGCCGTGAAAGGGCGGCGTCCTGGACCGCTAGACGAACGGGCCAAAATGTTCCAGAACATTCCCCTTTTTCGTTTGGGGAGTGCAAATGTAACAACGTTTTTTAGTTCTGCAACATCTTGACTGAAAAAATCAGACTTTTTTTTCGATTAATATGCTTTGGCAAATACAACTCTCTGAGCGCTTGGATTGCCAGTTAAGATACACTTTCCTTCTTCCTGCTTGTTATTCAGAGGAATACAACGAATAGTGGCCTTAGTAAGCTCCTTAATCTTGTCTTCAGTCTCTGTTGTTCCGTCCCAGTGCGCGTATACAAATCCTGGATTTCCTTTCATCAAAGTTTTAAATTCTTCCCAAGTATCTGCCGTTTGACTGTTCTCTTCTCTAAAGTTGAGTGCCTTCTCAAACAACGAAGATTGAATTTCTTCAAGTAGCGCTGGAATAGCTGTAGCTACCTCTTCCTGCTGCATAAACTGCTTCGACAAAGTATCACGGCGCGCAACCTCAACAGAACCTTTCTCAAGGTCCTTAGGTCCTATAGCAATCCTTACAGGTACACCCTGCAGTTCGTATTGATTGAATTTCCAACCCGGTTTGTGGGTATCTCTATTATCAAACTTCACCGTTACACCCGCAGCACGCAGATCTTTCATGAGACCTTCAGCTACTTCAGAAATAGCATCTAATTGCTCTTGCCCTTTATAAATAGGCACAATTACTACTTGGTACGGCGCCAATTTTGGAGGCAACACCAAGCCATTGTCATCACTGTGCGTCATGATCAAGGCTCCCATCAATCGGGTACTTACACCCCATGAAGTGGCCCATACGTATTCTTGAGTACCTTCTTTAGTCTGGAACTTCACATCAAATGCCTTGGCGAAATTTTGTCCCAAGAAGTGTGAGGTACCTGCTTGCAAGGCTTTTCCATCCTGCATTAACGCCTCGATACAATAGGTCTCTAAAGCACCCGCAAAGCGTTCGCCCTCTGTTTTTAGACCACGTAAAACAGGAATAGCCATGACCTCTTCAACAAAAGTTGCATATACGTCCAGCATAGTTTCAGCCTCCTGAATTGCCTCTTCCTTAGTAGCATGGGCTGTATGGCCCTCTTGCCATAGGAATTCAGCCGTGCGCAAGAACAAACGGGTTCTCATCTCCCAACGAACAACATTGGCCCATTGGTTAACGAGAATAGGCAAGTCGCGGTAACTCTGGATCCAGTCTTTGTAGGTATCCCAAATAATCGTTTCAGAAGTTGGACGTACAATCAACTCTTCTTCCAATTTGGCTGCAGGATCTACCACTACTCCACCACCGTTCGGATCGTCTTTCAATCTGTAGTGAGTCACTACTGCACATTCTTTTGCGAAACCATCAACGTGAGAGGCCTCTTTCGAGAAGTATGACTTAGGGATAAACAAAGGAAAATAGGCATTCATGTGACCTGTTTCTTTAAAGCGACGGTCTAGGTCAGCTTGAATGCTTTCCCAGATAGCAAAACCGTAAGGCTTGATTACCATTGAACCACGTACTCCTGAATTCTGTGCTAAATCGGCCTTTACGACCAATTCATTGTACCATTTAGAGTAATCCTGCTCGCGTGAGGTCAAATGCTTTCCCATTGTATATAGAGTTGGTATAACTTTTGTAATTTGTAATCTGAATGGCAAACTTACTGAAGTTATGAGGAAAGGCGTGTTTTTATTGGCGATTAGTTATGCACTATTAGTGAGCTGCAGCAGTGCAGTTTCTTTAGCAGATAACTATGCCGAAGATGAAAATTACTACGACCCTACCTTGCCTTCTCCTCAATTTGCTCGTACTGCCCTGACCTTACCGCAGGGGTACTCAGAAGAACAATTAGATGATATTTGGACCAATTCTGCTGAAGTCGTAGCCCCTGAAAACAGTGCTTCTGGAAACATTTGGTGGAACAACACACCTCGCTCAGGTTGGTCGAACACAGGTTTTAATTCATTTAATCGTCCGGGAAGCTCATTCTCCTTTTTTGGAGGCGCGGGACCTATGTTTAACCCTTGGTCGCCTTGGAACAACCCAGCTTGGGTTTGGAACAATGGCTGGGGTATAGGCAACAACTTTGGCCCGGGTTACGGATGGGGTTGGCACGACCCTTACGGCTGGAACAATGGCTGGGGTTATGGTTATGATCCTTACGGATATGGATACAACCCTTATGGTTACGGATACAATCCTTACGGCTGGAACAATGGCTGGGGTTGGAATAACGGCTGGAATAACAACAATACTTGGACAACTTCCGGCAATGGTGGCTCTGGCTCAGGAACAACCACTACGGGTGCAACGACTAGAACGAACTACGGCAATCGCCGACCTTCTAAATACTCTTCGACTCGAGGCGCGGGTGTAAGTAGTGGAAGAACTTCGGGCTCTGGCACAACTACAACAACTAATTCTGGCTGGAGAGGAATTATCGAAGCTGCAAACAGCGTTCAGCAAGAATCGGCTGCAAAACAGAATGTACGTTCATCCTACACCACACCGTCAAATACAGCAACGACGAGAACGAGAACCTACACTCGACCAACAGAAAGATCGAGCAGGAGCTACAATAATAGCAACACGAGATCTTACAACTCATCCCCAGGCAGAACCTACGACAGCGGCCGTAGTACAAGTCCTTCTACCTCAACACGTAGTACACGTTCACAAAGTTCGAACAGTAGCAGCGGTAGAAGAAGATGATAAAACGTTGGTTTATAGGCCTTTTCTGTCTTGGCCTTACCTTATCTGTGTATTCACAGGATTTGGATTATTTCGCAGAATTGGGCGCTCCCTTGAGCTTTGGAGATAGCAGATTCAACGCAATGGCTGGCAACATGGTTAGCATGAGTGGGTCTATGACGGCATTAGCCCTCAATCCCGCTACCATTGGTTTATATCGTCAAGATGTCTTCGCCATGGACGGCTCCATATTTAATTCGCGAAACAGAAGTACTAATGGTGGAACGTTGGGGAATTCTAATAATCTCAATGTAGGCAGTGCAGGTTTTGTAGCGCGCAACCCAAATAATGGCTGGCATGTATTCTTTGCATATAACACCGACCAATTGTACCGAGGAAGGTTGCGGAACAACCAAGCCAATGGAGGTTCTATACTTTCACAATTCATCAATAACGCTGCAGGAACTCCTCCTGAATATCTTCCTGAATTAGGACCCTATGAGGACATGATGTACCAGAGCTATGCCGTGGATTACAACTCAAATACCGGTAATTACTTCGCTCCAGCAGATCTGTTCGATGTTAATACCAGGCACCTTTATTTCCGAAAAGGGCTTCGCAACAGATGGACCTTGGGAAGCGGTAAGGGTTTAACGCAGCGCTTTTATGTAGGAGGATCCGTGAGTATTGTTCATACCAACGAAACCGTGGAGGTAACCCATGAAGAGTCGTTCAACGAAACTACCGACTTGACAGATTTCACCATGGAAGAATGGTGGAACAATAGTGCCATTGGAATTACCGGGAATGTAGGTTTCTATTACCGTCCGATCCAATTCCTGCGCATTGCAGGGGCCTTTGAAATTCCTAGTATTTATGCCTTCAACCAAGATTGGGAAACCTCCTTTAGAGCAGATCGCCCGTCCATTTCAGCCAGCGGAATCACTGCAGAGGGATTTGGAGAATTGTACCAATGGTCAATGATGACCTCCCCTAAGCTGCGAGGAGGAGTGACACTCTTAGCAGGAAGAGCTGGTCTTATTACTGTCAATTACACCTATGCACCGACTGCTGCAGGGCGTATGTTCTCTCGAAACGAGCGCTACTTGAACGAAACTATAGATTCTTTACTCGCCCCTGTTCACCAAATAGGAGCGGCGGGTGAGATTCGTTTCGGAGTAGTGACTTTACGTGGAGGCGCTACGTTTATCAGCAGCGCTCAAGAACAATTGGGCAATCATATTCAATTGGGCGGCGGATTCAGTATAAAATCGGACCAAACTACCTATTATGTAAGCTTTGGACGCATCGTTCGCAACAAGCAGTATTACATGTACAGTGCGGATTACACCAATGCCGTTGAATACACAAATTCTCTTTCTGTTCTAAGTACAGGGGTTACCTTCAAATTCTAAGGATATTTGTTCGTTTTGGCTTAATTTGCAGGAGCCTAAACACCAAACCCAGTTTGCCGTTAGTATTGCGGTAGAACCATTTAACCTTCTTAGAACAGAATTATGCAAAAGTTTTGGACGCTTCTATTGGCCCTCACCGTCACTGTGACCGGCTTTAGTCAACGTAAATCAAAAGACGACGCACCTGCGTGGACCACTGCAAATACCAGTGCCTTTAAGTTTAGAGACATTGGCCCGGCGACTACCTCGGGTCGTATCGCAGATCTAGCGGTAAACCCTGAAAACAAAGCAGAAATGTACTTGGCTCTTGCTTCAGGCGGCGTATGGAAGACTTCGAATAACGGAACTACTTGGCAACCCATTTTTGATCACGAAACTTCCTACAGCACAGGTTGTATTGAGATCGACCCTAACAATAGCAATACCATTTGGGTAGGAACAGGAGAAAACAATAACCAGCGTTCTGTTGCCTATGGTGACGGAGTTTATGTGAGTCGTGATGGTGGAAAGTCTTGGACGAATACCGGCCTTGAGACTAGCGAGCACATTGGTATGATCGCCATTGACCCAAGAAATTCTGATCACGTATATGTGGCAGCCTATGGTCCTTTATGGAGCAAAGGCGGTGAACGCGGTATTTATGAAACTACCGATGGAGGAAAGAATTGGACGCGCATTCTAGAAGTAAGTGAGCACACAGGGTTCAATGAAATCCACATGGACCCACGCAACCCGGACGTGATGTACGCTACGGCACATCAAAGAAGACGTCACGTTTACACTCATCTGAGTGGTGGCCCGGAAAGCGCTATGTACAAAACAACCGATGGCGGTAAGACTTGGAATAAAGTCCGTGGTGGATTCCCTTCAGGAGATGTGGGCCGTATTGGTATGGACATCAGCCCAGCGAATCCAGACGTACTGTTTGCGACCGTGGAAGGTCACGGCATGTACAAGAGCACAGATCGTGGTGAGAGCTGGAGCAAGCAGAGCGGCCATGAGACTAGCGGTAACTACTACGTTGAATTGATCGCACACCCTACTCGAGTGAACACTGTTTATAGCATGGATACTTACGCTCATGTTAGTACTGACGGTGGAAAAAGCTTTAACCGCATCCCTAAAAGGGACAAGCACGTTGATAATCACTGTCTTTGGATTGACCCTGCGAATACCAACCACATGATCATTGGTACTGATGGTGGTTTATACGAGACTTGGGATGAAATGGCCAGCTGGAATTGGCGTGCAAACCTTCCTACCATTCAATTCTACCGTGTAGCCGTAGATAACGATTGGCCGTTTTACAACGTATACGGTGGTACTCAAGACAACAACTCATTGGGTGGGCCTTCTCAAACCATTAATCGCAGAGGAATCATCAATAGCGACTGGATTGTAACCAACGGCGGTGACGGTTTTGAAAGCGCTACTGACCCTGAAGATCCAAATATCGTTTATGCGCAAGCGCAATACGGTTGGTTGGTTAGATTCAATAAACAAACTGGTGAAAAAACACCAATCCAGCCACAGCCGCGCTACAAAGAGGCAGCTTATCGCTGGAATTGGGATGCACCGCTTATTGCAAGTAAGCACCAGAAAAAGACCCTTTACTTTGCAGCGAATAAAGTATTCAAATCAAACGATCGTGGCGGAAGCTGGGAGGTGATCTCAGAAGACCTTTCACGTCAGCTTGATCGCAACACTCTTCCTATCATGGATAGCTACTGGGGTCCTGAAGCCATTGCTTTGCACAAGAGTACTTCGATCTATGGCAATATTGTGACGCTACGTGAGCACCCGAATAACTCTGGAGAGCTTTGGGCGGGTACTGATGATGGTTTGGTTTGGAAAACAACGGACGACGGTAAGACTTGGTCGAGCATTAAAAACTTTACCGAACTGCCTAAAACTAAAGTGGGGTCATTAAGTCTACCTCTAGTTTATGTTCAAGACCTCGTACTTTCAGCCCATGAGAAAAACTTGGTTTACGCAGTATTCAACAACCATAAAAACGGCGACTTCAAGCCGTACATCTACAAGAGCAGCAATGGCGGTAAGTCATGGGAAAGCATCGCAAGTGACCTGCCAGAGCGCGGAACAGTGTATTCTTTAGTAGAAGACCCTATTAATCCAGACTTATTATTCGCGGGAACAGAGTTCGGCATGTTCTTCACGCTTGATGGCGGTGAGCATTGGGCACAGCTTAAAGGCGGTCTACCAACCATTGCTGTTAAAGACATTGCCATCCAAGAGCGCGAAAATGATTTGGTTATCGCCACCTTCGGTCGTGGCTTCTATGTATTGGATAACTACTCTCCTTTGCGCGAGCTTGAATATGTATTGGAACAAGACGCAGCCTTCTTCTCTACGAAGCCAGGATTGCTCTTCCAAAGAGCCAACGTAGGAGGAATTGACTACAAAGGAAGCCAGCACTACCGCTCGAAGAATCCTCCTATGGGTGTAACGTTCCAGTTACACATCTCAGAAGGTGCAGCTCGTGTGAAAGATGCACGCCCTGAAGCAAACAAGGATTTGCCGCATTACCCTACTATGGATCAACTACGTGCTGAAGATTGGGAGGAAGCGCCTTATTTATTGTTTGTCGTAAAAGATGAAGCAGGTGCCGAAGTTGCTCGCTTTACACGTGGCGACTTCAAAGGCATACAGCGCTTTACATGGAATGCGAAATACAGCAGCAAGGCTGGAATCAGTACCAATGGCGAGCCTAAGACGAACCCTGGCACAACCACATTTGTGAAGCCCGGTACTTACAGCATCTCTGTTTTGCGTTCTACGAATGGCCAATTGGAAGAATTGGTTGCGAATCACTCTTTCGAAGTAAACCACCTCTATAACTATGAAGAAATCGATTACGAATTCAATGCTGAAGTGGATGCAGTATATGCAGCTGCGAATCGTATTGATAGCGAATTCAAAGAATTAAAAGAGGAATTGACAGCGCTTCGTGCAGGTTTCAGAAATACCGTTGGCGCGTCTGTTGAAGATTTGGCTTCTGCCCGTGCAATTGACGTGCAATTAAAAGAATTGAGTCTTCTTTTGAATGGCGATCCGTCTCGCACAAAACGCGAAATGGAAACCGTGCCTTCATTAGGTGATGTTGTCGGTATCCTTGCATGGGGTGCTTGGAACCATCGTGGAGCACCTACGGGTTCAATGCGCAACATGATGGAAGATGCGAAAGCGATGATGAAAGACGCACAAGAAGCATTGGACAATATCGAAGAAGCCATCGACGAACTCGAAGAAAAAGCAGCTGCACAAGGCGTTCCTTATTGGGACTAATTGATGTAACTTTGCGCCCCTAAAATTGAGCAGGAATTATGCCTAACAACATAGACGAAGCATTGATTGAAGCCATTGGCGATGCACATGAGAGCTTCTCAGCAACCACTCCACTTAGAGCAGATGCTTT
>JAAZVU010000068.1 GCA_018623275.1 Flavobacteriales bacterium | reverse complement strand
GCTTTTGAAGATGAAATAAGTGCACTATTTGAGGGCCAATTGCTGTTAATCGGTGCCACATTGACCATCACTGGTTTGCTGCTATTTATGGCAGATCGTGCCAAAGACACCAACAAAGAGCTCAAGTGGGTGGATGCCCTCATCGTAGGCCTGGCGCAGGCCGTGGCCATCTTGCCGGGTATTTCTCGCAGTGGTTCGACCATCGCGACCTCTGTAATATTGGGCATTGACCGCGCGAAGGCCGCACGCTTCTCGTTCCTAATGGTACTTCCTATCATCTTGGGTAAAGCATTGCTCGACGCCAAGGACATTGTCTCGGGCGAGGCCATGGGCGCAGAGGTAGGAGCCTTTCCGCTCGTTTTAGGGCTTTTGGCTGCCTTTTTTAGCGGTATTGTGGCTTGTAATTGGATGATTGCCCTAGTGAAGCGCAGTCAACTCAAATATTTCTCCTTTTACTGTTTTGCAGTAGCACTCATCGTTTTGGTGAGCCAATTCATTTAAATCTCCCATGACGGCAGAGGATATCAAAGCAGGCCAAGTGCTCTTGGTGGACAAACCCCTAGAGTGGACCAGCTTCCAAGCCGTTGCAAAGATTCGCTACACCCTTCAAAAAGAATTGGGGTTGAAGAAACTTAAAGTAGGCCATGCCGGTACTTTGGATCCTTTGGCAACTGGACTACTGATCATCTGTGTGGGTAAGAAGACCAAGGAGATAAGCACTTACATGGGCCAAAGCAAAGAGTATGTCGCGCAAATCACCTTTGGAGGCACAACGCCCTCCTATGATTTGGAAAGCGAGATCGATGCTACATTCCCTACTGCCCACATTGACCGTGCTGCCATAGAAGCTGTGCTTCCGCAGTTCACCGGGGACATCGAGCAGTATCCGCCAATTTTTTCAGCCATCAAGCAGGGCGGTGTGCGTATATACGAGAAGGCCCGGGCGGGCGAGGAAGTCGTTGTCCAGCCGCGCGAGATAACCATTCATGAACTTGAAATCTTGTCCTTTGAGAACAATGTGCTCTCTCTGCGAGTGCTATGTGGCAAGGGAACATATATCCGCTCTTTAGCACATGATTTGGGTAAGGCACTAGAATCAGGTGCCCATCTCAGCGGTTTGCGCCGAACAAAAATCGGGTCTTTCGAGGCCGAAGGCGCGAAAGACCCGATACAGTGGTCTGAATATTTTAAAGAAGTCCTCGAAAAGGATTAATCGAGGTACTTACTCTTCCATAGATTAGCATTGAAATTTTTCATGCGGCTGAAACCGTAGAGGGCCGTCATTGCCCCAGTTGAGAATACCATCCAGAAGAAGAAGATCACGCGGATGTGTAGAATAGTTCCTGTATCCTTTGGTCCGCGCATGAGGCTCTCAGGGAATAATAGAGCTACTGCCAAACAGAATACAAAAACGGTTTTCATCAAGCTCTCGAAATCTCTAAACGGGTATACCAACGCTTTGCGTAAGGGGTGTAAATCATTTCCCCATTGTGCCAAGAGGTAGTGGTAGCCACCGCCCATTGGGACGAAAAGTAATGGGTCTTTATCCTTCTCAGCCAATTTGAACATGCCCGCAGGAGCAATCATTTTAAATCCTGTAATCTCGCGCTCTTGATCTTTTTCAAACGCCTTAATCGCGTCTAATGCCTCTGCAGGGAAGGTGCCGTTAAAGTGTTTTGAATCGAGAAAACGCAAGCGGTAATCCACACACAGTTTCTTAATATCATCAATATGATAGATGCGTGAAGCCTCTAAAGAATCGAAGTTGAGCTCCTCTTCATTACCCTCAGAAGAGAATAAATTTCCGAGAATGCGTTCGCCCTCTGTCGGCTTAGCCAATAGTGCCTGAAAACCCGCAAGGATTTCAGTGTTTGTCGGTTGTGTGTTCCTTGAACGAATGTCGTTCAGCTTGTCTAGAAGATTGATTCCCATGTTCAATTTTATTCTATCAGTTTGGGAACTCATGGCGCATAAGTTTAACAAAGTTCGCAAATGCATTGTTCAATGTCAATTGGTTTATCAAAAACTTGACAAGGGGGCGGGCGAAATCGTACCTTTGCATTCTTATTAATTCAAAATTTCAAAGCCCGTAAGCTATGAAAATGAAACTTTCTCACTTCGCGTATGACCTTCCAAAAGAGCTCATCGCGCAGGAACCAACCTTGCACAGAGATGATAGCAGGTTGATGGTAGTCCACAAGGATACCGGCGAAATTGAACACAAGCACTTCCACCAATTGATCGATTATTTCGACGACGGTGACGTTATGGTGCTAAACAACACCAAAGTCTTCCCAGCGCGTATGTGGGGAAACAAGGAAAAAACAGGTGCTCGTATCGAGGTATTCCTTCTGCGTGAATTGAACTCAGAAAGTCGCCTTTGGGACGTGTTGGTTGATCCGGCGAGAAAGATTCGTATTGGAAATAAACTCTACTTCGGCGATGACGATTCTCTAGTTGCTGAGGTAATCGACAATACCACTTCACGTGGTCGTACCCTACGCTTTTTGTTTGACGGTTCTTACGAAGAGTTCCGTGCGAAGTTGAAGGAGATGGGTGAAACACCACTTCCAAAGTACATCGACCGTGAGCCTACTGAGGAGGACGGCGAGCGTTACCAAACCATCTTTGCGAAGGAAGAAGGTGCTGTTGCTGCTCCAGTAGCAGGTCTGCACTTCTCGAAGCACTTGATGAAGCGTTTGGAGATCAAAGGTGTACACCTGCCAGAATTGACCCACCATGTTGGTCTTGGAACTTTCCGCCCGGTAGAGGTAGAAGATTTGAGCAAGCACAAGATGGATAGCGAGCAGTTCTTCATGCCGCAATCTACGGCTGATGTGGTAAACGAGGCATTAGCGAATAAGCGTCGCGTATGTGCTATTGGTACTACAACAGTGAGAACACTTGAGAGCTCATTGACTACAGGTGGTCGCGTAACAGAGACCGAAGGTTGGACGAATAAATTCATCTTCCCGCCGTACGAGGTGCAAATCCCAAATGCGATGGTGACGAATTTCCACCCTCCAGGTTCTACACTATTGATGATGAACAGTGCGATGTTGGGTCACGACCTAGCGATGCACGCGATCAACGAGGCAATCAAAGAGAAGTACCGCTTCTTAGCCTTCGGTGATGCGATGTTGATCATCTAATCCACTAAGATTTTTTTGAGGAAGCCCTGCCAGTATTGGTGGGGCTTTTTATTTGATGCTCCCGAAAGCTTCGAGGTATTGCTGGGCAATTTTTGGCCAATTAAAGTGTTCCTTAATCCTTTCCTGAGCTAATTTTCCTTGTTCTTCTTTCACCTGCTTATTGGGTAAGTTTTGAAGCATTGCGGCCAATTCCTCTTCACCGCTCCACAATCCGCCCAAGCCACCCAGCACGCTTGCATTGAATGGATTGCTGTGGGCTAGGACAAAAGCTCCGCAGCCCATCGCCTCTAAAAGTGCAGGGTTCGTCCCGCCAGCGCTGTGTCCGTGCAAATAGGCATCGCAATGCATGCGTAGCGCGTTTACCAATCCTTTGTCATAGATGGTCCCGGGGAAGATGATGTTCTTACAATCCGCATAAGCTTTGTGCAACTTCCTACCATAGGAGGTAGTGTAATCGCCTACTGCTATTAAGGTAGTACCGCTTTGTTTGGCAGCCTCCAAAATTTCCTTGACGTGGTTATCTGGTTGGACTCTGCCAATGTGAAGGACAAAATTTTCGCAGGGTAGTCCTAATTCTTCAAGAAGCTGCTTATTGGAAGATTCGACCACGGCTGCACCGTAGGCAATGGTAGTGCAAGGTGTTTTGTATTTCTTCAGGTAGTCGGCAATCATAGGATTGTCAGCAACTAATAGTTTTGAACGTTTCGCAGCTCGGCGCTCCGACCAACGCAGGAAATTAGCTAGCAAGCCCTTGTATTTGGCTCTTTGGTGCTCCAAACCGTCCATGTTGGTGATGGTTTTTTTACGTGGCCATAGGAAAGACCAGATGCCCGAAGTAGTGTAACCCAATTGCAAAATGAGGTCAAAATCCTTCTTACGAGCGTCCCGGATGCAGTGGTAATCGTAGATGAATTGGCCTGCTAAACCAAAGGTCTTTTCGGGATTGAAAATGTGCGTAATCTGCACGCCGTCAAGCTCCTGTAATTTATCCGGATGATCGCTAATGGTGTAAACAGTCACCTGGTGGCCCGCTTTTACCCACAAGGGACAAATGCGTTCTGCCATTTCTTCAAATCCACCATAGCGGTTTGGAATTCCTCGAGAACCTAGTACTGCAATTTTCACGGACTAAATGTAGGATTTTTAAGGGGGATGGGGGAACTTAAAGTAATAACCTAAACCCCGAATTATGGATTTTCACAGCAACGACCAAAGTTGGTCTCAGGAGCAGTTGCTCAGTTTTGTGCTCAATGGCGCAAGCCGCTATCAAAATGTTGAGAAGTTGGCTGAAGAATTTAAAGGTCAATTCAAGAGCCTCACTCACCTGCATCAAATGGATGAGGCTTCGCTGCGGAGCATTAAAGGAATTGGTCCGGTAAAAGCCAAACAGATCATGGCCATGCTCGCTTTACACCGCGCTTGGAATGCACCGGAAAAGCTCCCGGACAGCATCAAAAAGAGCGGCGATGCCTTGCCTCATTTTCAGGCACTCAAATCGCTCTCTCATGAAGAGTTTCACGTCTTGTACCTAAATAGGGCACATACCCCGCTCACTTGTCAACCCCTGTTTAAGGGCGGAATCACAGGCACGGTGACCGATGTGCGAGTAGTTATGAAAAAGGCGTTGCAATGGGGCGCTACAGCCATGATAGTCGCCCATAATCATCCTTCGGGTGCCCTTTATCCTAGCGAGAATGACAAGCGAATGACGAAAAAGTTGGTATCTGCGGCTAAAACCTTAGATCTGACGGTGCTCGACCATCTAATTGTGACGCGTAGTGGCTACTTTAGCTTTTCGGATCAAGGATTGATGTAGATGGGGGCGGTACGTTACCTGCAGAATTGGAGAACATTTTTAACGAAGTATGACCATTGGCGGTTCCTCTTTGCGGAACTCAACAAGCTGGTCTACCTACGTTCTTACACGCAAGATTTAGACGATACAGGTAAGGAGCAATGCTTGCACCACGCAGCCAAGTGGCTCATCCGTGCTCAGGAGCAAGGGACTACCAATGGATGCGGTACCTATTATTTCAACACCGGTTGGACGAGTGATTACCCGGAAACGACGGGATATATCATACCTTCTTTATTGCGCTATGCGAGGTATGAGAAAGCCCAATGGTCAAATGAAGCAGAGAAAGCTGCACTACAAGCGGGCGAGTGGTTGCTCGCTATTCAGCGCGATGATGGCGGCTGGCCTGGAGGTTATGTTGAGCAAAATCGTCCTTCGGTCGTTTTCAATAGCGGTCAGATTTTGCGCGGGATGCTTGCGTTATATGAGCATAATAAGGACCCAAGATGGAAAGAGGCGGCGCTTCGCTGTATCGAATGGATTTGGGCGCAACTTGATGAGCACGGGCGGTTCTCCCAAAACGATTATATGGGAGCCATTCGCGTGTACGGAACGTATGTTGTAGCACCAATTTTAGATTGGCTTCCGCATTTTCCCGAAAACCGTGATTCTTGGAATGTACTCGCCACAAGGCATCTGAGCTGGGTGTGTACGCAGCAGAATGAGGTAGGTTGGTTTGCCAATTGCGACAATACCCAGCACAAGAATGATAAACCCATCATTCACACCATCGCCTACACTATTGACGGGATGTGGAATGCAGGGCTTGCGCTAAACAACGAGGACTTTAAAGCCTCGGCACTATTGCCTGCTAGAGTCTTAGCGACCGATTTTTTGACTAGAGGAATATTGAACGGTCGCTACACAGCGAATTGGTCGGGTGTGGAGGCATTTATCCCTACAGGCGGTGCGCAATTGGCCATTGTGTGGCACAGTATTTATGTGCATACCAGGGAGGCCATTTGGAAAGAGGCCTATGAAAAAATGAACACCCTGCTTTGCGTTATAGCACGCCGGGGAGCACGTCAGTCCAAAGATTCCCTCGGCGCCTTGCAAGGAAGTTTCCCAATTTGGGGGCGCTATGAGCCTTTTGGTTTACCGAATTGGGCCACAAAATACTTTTTAGACACACTACTGAATGAGCGTTAGAGATACGGTTAGGAAGATGGTTCCGACAGCTTTGTTGGAATGGAACAGGAAAAGAAAAAAGCAACAGCAGCGCAAAAGATTGCAAGAAAAGCGTGCCGCAGGTGCCGTTTGGACCAAGGAAAAATTAATAGCCTCTTTGAAGGAGGCTGGAGTGGATCCAAGCAAAGATCTATTGGTGCACAGCGCGATGTCAAAGATTGGCTATGTCGAGGGTGGCCCAAACACCGTGGTGGCCGCTTTGCAGGAAGTGCTGGATGCATCTTCAACGCTCTTAATGCCGACCTCTCCGGTAGTGACTCTACAAGCCAAGCACGATCTAGATATGTTTGATGTGAAGAATACGCCGTCGAAGATGGGTGCGATTACAGAATATTTTAGATCTAACGTTGCGACCCACCGAAGTGCTCATCCGTTAGAGCCAGTAGCGGCTGCAGGTCCAAAAGCGAAAGAGTATACTGCTTTGCATCATACCGACCCTACTTCTTACGGGAAGAACAGCCCTTGGCGAAAGCATATGGAAGAAGGCGGTCAAATCCTCTATATCGGCACCACTTTAATAAATTCAGGAACCTCACTACACGCGGTTGAAGACGCTATTGGACATAAAGATTTCAAGTTTCCTATCTATTTGGAACAGCGCAAAGCATTCGGAGTCCTACTTGGCGGCAGAAAACTAAGTATTACCTCTACGGTGCATAATCCCGAGTGGAGCAACAAGCGTGAATGTGATGGACTCATTCCACTTTTAGAACGCAGGGGCGGATTGCAGCGAGTAGTCATTGGTGAAGCTCCGGCATTGCTGGTTGATGCAGCTAAAATGAAATCCATACTTTTGGAAGAATACGCGGAAAGAGGCGTTACCATGTATACTCCACAAGGCTCATGAGCAGAATACTAATAACCGGTGCCGGTGGCGGCATCGCCAAGGCGATTATTCCTGTCCTACACGAATTGGGACATACTATGTTGTTGACTACTCGCTCGAGAAGTGCTGAATTAAGGGCCTTTTTGGATGAGCAGAACATTGATGCTCCAATGATTCCTGCGGACCTCACCAATGAGGCTGAGGTCGGGGCTTTATTTTCTTGGGTCGAGCAGCAAGGTGGAGTCGATGTTTTGGTCAATAATGCCGGAGTAGCACATGCTGCAGCTGCTTGGAAATTAGATGCAGAAGAGATGGAAAGGCTCTTCCAGGTAAACTTTTTCTCTGCCGTACGTTGTGCCTCCAAAGCACTACCTGCTATGCGCGCCAATGGATTTGGACGAATCATAAACATAAGCTCTGTAGTAGCGCATAAACCTAGCTTCGGAACCAGCGGATACGCGGCTTCGAAAAGCGCTTTGGAAGGGTATGCCCGCGGCATAGCTATAGACGTTGCGAACAAGGGAATTACTGCGAACACCATTGCCTACGGATACATGGAGGCAGGAATGCTTTATGATGTCCCTGAGGCCATGCTTGAGCAGATTAAAACAACCATACCTAAAGGGAAGTTTGGCGATGCAAGCCAAATTGGTCATACCATAGATTATCTCATCAATAGTCCATTCATCACAGGACAGACTTTACACGTAAACGGCGGTCAATGGATGCCTTAATCGCCCTGTATTCAAAGGAAAGTTCGAGCCGATTCATTTGGGCAGCGCGCGTCTTTTTTAGGCATGCGATGAAGTGTGAATTGAAAATATATTCAAGCCTCGAGGAATTTCAGGATGCACCCGGAACGAAGGTCAATTATAGCCCAGAGCCCATAGAGGGCAGCTTTCACATCTCACCACATGGATTGTTGTGGGAAAGCGAATTGGTGGAGCAAGAATTCCAATGCACTACGTGGGAAGGGCTCAAGGTATTTTGCTCGAGACGAATAGGCGATGTGCCTTTTGACCCACTGTCTGCAAGTTTTTTCCTAGCCTCGCGCTACGAGGAATATTTGCCGTTCATCGCAGATAAACATGGACGATTCCCTGCGGAAGAAAGCTTCGCCTTCAAGAATGATTTTTTAGACCAACCGCTCATTAACCTTTGGGCATTGAAGATTGGTCAAATGCTCTTTGGCCCTTTATTTTCACTTGAGGCCCATTATAAGTTTGAGCCGACTATGGACATCGATAATATGTTCGCCTTTAAAGGCAAGGGTTCATTGCGCATCGTTGGTGCCTACTTTAGAGATATTAAGAACATGGATTGG
>JAAZVU010000007.1 GCA_018623275.1 Flavobacteriales bacterium | reverse complement strand
ATATTTGCGCGTTATTGGAAAAAAGAAATAATCCACACAATGCAAAACAAAGGATTAATTACCGCGTTCGCGATTGCTCTAGGGTTGGCCTCACTATACCAGCTCTCTTTTTCATGGGTAGCGAATGGCGTAGCAAGTGATGCAGAGGAATTCTCTGCGGGTGATTCGAAAGTAAAAGCAGCTTACCTAGACAGCATGATGACTCAAGAAGTGTACCCAATGTTGGGATACACCTATGCTGAGGTGAAGAAGCGTGAAATGAACTTAGGTCTTGATCTTAAAGGTGGTATGAATGTCATCTTGGAGGTTAGCGTGAAGGACGTACTCAAAGGAGTAGTGGCAAACGCACAGGATCCAATGTTCGTTCAGGCTATTGCTAACACTGACGCAGCACAGAGTCAAGGACAGGATAACTACCTAAACACCTTCTTTACAGAATTTGATAAACTATCAGCAGAAACTGGTGGAGGACGTCTTTTGAGCGACGCTAGCCTATTTGGTACTCCAGAGATGACTGACAAGGTAGGTTTCAATGCTGCGAACGAGGCTGTTCAAGCTGAGATTCGTCGCGATGTTGAAGCAGCTATTTCAAATGTATTTACAGTTCTTCGTGCACGTATTGACCAGTTCGGTGTTGTACAGCCAAACATTCAACGTTTGGAAGGTACGGGTCGTATCTTGGTAGAATTGCCAGGTGTGAAGGATCCTGCGCGTGTTCAGAAACTCCTTCAAAGCACTGCAGAGCTTCAGTTCTGGAACATGTACGAAGGTGCTGAGGTATTACCGTTCTTGGTGAACGTAAACGAGCGCATGCGCGACCTCGTAGAAGCGGAGAAAGCAGAAGTTGCCGAAACACAGAGCCTTGATGCAATGAGCATCGACGGTACTGAAGAAGCAGATTCTACAGCTTCAGACTCTACAGATGTTCTTTCTAACGTAAATCCTTTCTTCGAGATTTTCCGTCCGATGGTAAGCGAGACTGGTCAGTCTTTGCAAGGTCCACGCGTAGGATACTCGTTGATCCGCGATACAGCGAAAGTGAACGCTATGTTGAAGCGTCCTGAGATCAAGCAGATCATGAACCAAGAATTGCGCAACGCAAAGTTCTTGTGGAGCAACAAGCCAGAGCCAGGTTCTGATATCATCACTTTGTTGGCCATTAAGACCAACCGCGAAGGCACGCCTGAGCTAGACGGTGGAGTGATTGTTGATGCGCGTCCAGATCTTGATGAATACAACCGCAACATTGTGACCATGGCCATGAACGGTTCAGGTGCACAAAAATGGCAACGTCTTACTGCAGAGGCAGCGGCTCAAACGCCGAAGCGTTCTGTAGCGGTAGTTCTTGATAACTACGTATACTCTTATCCTCAAGTACAAAATGAAATTGCTGGTGGTCGTACTCAGATCACAGGAAACTTCACTGCTGAGGAAGCTTCCGATTTAGCAAACATCCTACGTGCAGGTAAGCTAGATGCTCCAGCTCGTATCATCCAAGCGGACGTTGTTGGTCCTTCTTTGGGTAAGGAGGCTATTTCAGACTCTATCAACTCTTTCGCCATTGCACTTGCATTGGTATTGTTGTACATGTACTTCTACTACAGCGGTGCAGGTTTGGTAGCAAACTTGGCGCTATTGGTGAACATGTTCTTCATCTTCGGTATCCTGAACAGCTTCGGTGCCGTATTGACTCTTCCAGGTATGGCGGGTATCGTATTGACGATCGGTATGGCCGTTGATGCGAACGTGATCATCTTTGAGCGTATCCGTGAAGAACTTCGTCTAGGTAAAGGCCTTCGTGCTGCGATCGTAGACGGTTACAAGAACTCTAACAGTGCCATCATTGATGCGAACGTGACTACACTGATCGTGGGTATCATTCTGTATTCTTTCGGTACTGGGCCAATTCGTGGTTTCGCAACCACACTAATCATTGGTATCCTGACTTCTTTGTTCTCTGCACTGTTTATTTCACGTGTAGTTTTCGAGAACCGTTTGGGTAAGAAGAAGAACGTGGCCTTCTCCACGAAGACTACAGAAAACTGGTACACCAACATCAACTTTGACTTCTTGTCTAAGCGTCGTTTGGCGTACATCGTATCGTCTATCGTGATCGTTATCGGTTTGGCCTCTCTATTTACTAAAGGTCTAAACCTTGGTGTAGATTTCGTAGGTGGTCGTTCGTTCCAGGTACGCTTTGACCAAAGTGTTGAGGTAAGCGATGTAGCGGAATCATTAAGTGAAGTATTGGTTGATGCAGAAGGCAATGCCTTTACGCCAGTGGTTAAAACATTGGGCGAGTCTAACCAGGTAATCATTACCACAAACTACCGCATCGGTGAAACTGGTCCTGCAGTAGACGAGGATATCACTAACAAGCTTTACGCTGGTGTGAGCGAATTCTTCTCGGAAGAAATCTCTCGTGAAGACTTCTTCACTGACGAGACTGAGGAAGCTATCGGTTTGGTGGGTTCACGTGTTGTTGGACCAACCATCGCAGACGATATTAAGACAGGTGCTGTGTACAGTATCATCTTCTCACTCATCGTGGTATTCTTATACATCTTGGGTCGATTCCGCAAGTGGCAGTTCTCTTTGGGTGCTGTAGCTGCACTATTGCACGATGTATTGTTTGTATTGGGTCTGTTCTCTATCCTCGACGGTGTATTGCCGTTCCAGTTGGAAGTAGATCAAGCATTCATTGCAGCCATCCTAACGGTAATTGGTTACTCGTTGAACGATACAGTGGTTGTATTTGACCGTATTCGTGAAAACATGGGAAGCCGTAAAGGCAACTTCGAGGCTGGAGTAAACAAATCATTGAACCAGACATTGAGCCGTACGTTCAATACCTCTTTGACTACGTTCTTCGTACTTCTGGTAATCTTCCTATTCGGTGGTGAAGTTATCCGTGGTTTCATGTTCGCACTTCTTGTAGGTGTCCTAGTAGGTACTTACAGCTCATTGTTCATTGCTACTCCAGTAATGTTCGATGCGTCGAAGGAGAAATAAGAAAATTGATATTTGAAAGGAGCCCCGTTGCGCGCAGCGCAACGGGGCTTTTTGTTTAAATTTGCGCCATGTCAACAACATTCCTCTTGTTCAATATCAGCGGTGGCGAATTTATAATCGTCGCATTGATCTTCTTGGTACTCTTCGGCCCGAAGCAAATTCCAACCATGGCGCGATCAGCAGCTAAGGTTATTAAGCAGGTTCGAAATGCGACCAACGACATCAAAAGGGAAATCATGGACAGTGCTGAGGATCAAAAATTGACCGAGGTAAAGAAGACCATTGAAGAAGGTCGAGACGCTTTTAAAGAAGTGACCGATTCTATTAAAAGAGGCACCAAGATTTGATTGCACTTTTCTTACTTGGCGGTTTCGCACTGCTCTTATTAGGAGGGGAATTCCTCGTTCGCGGTAGTGTCGGTGTTGCCTTAAAGCTTCGCGTTTCTAAGGTAGTTATTGGATTAACCTTAGTAGCTTTTGCTACGAGCGCTCCGGAATTATTGGTGAGTGTAGTAGCTGCTGCTAGAGGCAAGAGTGATATTGCCTTAGGTAATGTCATTGGTTCCAACATCGCGAACATTGGACTCATTTTAGGGCTTACAGCCTTGATCTTTAAAATGAAAGCGGTTCGCATGCATTACCGCAATGATTGGCTTTTCTTGCTCTTAGCGAATGCGCTATTAGCTGTGTTTTTGTTTTACGGAGGAATTACCACGGGCCAAGGATTGCTGCTTGTAGCCTTATTAGTCGGTTACAACGTGCAGAAGATTCGTTCTGCTCGTAAGAACAGAAACCTAAATATCGGAGAAGAGATCGACGAAATTCATTTGCCCATCTGGAAAGGGGTAGGGCTTATGCTCCTTGGTGCCCTAGGTTTGAAATTTGGCGCCCAGCTCTTTGTCGGCGGTATTAGCTCTTTAGCTGTCAATTTTGGTTTGACAGAGCGATTCGTATCGGTTACTATGGTGGCTTTTGGAACTAGTGTGCCTGAATTGGCGGCAAGTTTAATGGCGGCACGTAAAGGTGAAAGCGACATTGCCATAGGAAATATCATTGGCTCTAACATTTTTAATATCCTATCAGTACTCGGCTTTACTGCTCTAGTCCAGCCAATTACCCTTCAGGATACGGCACTTTTCACCTTTGATTTCCATGCATCCGTATTCTTTACATTGTTAATAATCCCGCTAATGGGACTCTTTACCAAGGACCGATTGGACAGAGTTGAAGGGGCGTTGTTACTAGGATTTTATCTAATCTTCATATCCTCCTTAGTTTTTTAAGGGGTCGTCGGCGTAATAGTTAATAATTTTTTGTTGCACCCCTCCTTTTTAGGGGGTATCTTTGTTGCAAATAAAAATTTAACCACATGCCAACGGTAAGATTTCTAGCACTAGAAGAAACAATGGGGCGCAAGCCACAGCACTTCGAAGCACCTGGAACGAGAGTTTCAGAATACTTCGGTTCTCGCGTATTCAACAGAAAAGCAATGCGCGAATACATGACTTCAGAAGCCTACAAGGCTGTTATTGACGCAATGGACAACGGTACGAAGATCAACCGCAACATTGCTGATCAGGTAGCTTCAGGTATGAAAGCTTGGGCGTTGAACCTAGGTGCTACGCACTACACACACTGGTTCCAGCCATTGACTGGTGCCACTGCAGAGAAGCACGATTCATTCTTCGAGCCTACAGGTAACGGTGAAGCTATCGAGAAATTCTCAGGTGGTATGTTGGTTCAGCAAGAGCCAGATGCATCTTCATTCCCGAACGGTGGTATCCGTAATACATTCGAAGCTCGTGGTTACACGGCTTGGGATCCAACTTCTCCAGCATTTGTTTTCGGCAATACTCTTTGTATTCCTACTGTATTTGTCTCGTACACGGGTGAGGCACTAGATTACAAAACGCCACTATTGCGTGCATTGCAAGCAGTAGATCATGCAGCCACTGCGGTATGTAAGTACTTCGACAAGAACGTAACGAAAGTAAACGCAACCTTGGGTTGGGAGCAAGAGTACTTCTTGGTAGACGAAGCATACTTTGCAGCGCGTCCAGATTTACAATTAGCTGGTCGTGCCCTAGTTGGACACGCACCTGCAAAAGGTCAGCAGTTGGACGATCATTACTTTGGTTCTATTCCAGAGCGTGCTATCGAATTCATGAAAGAATTGGAGTACGAAAGCCGCATTTTAGGTATCCCAGTAAAAACTCGTCACAACGAGGTAGCGCCTGCACAATACGAATTTGCACCTGTATTTGAGGAGGCAAACGTTGCAGTTGACCACAACTCTCTATTCATGGATTTGATGGAGAAGGTAGCACGTCGTCACAACTTCCGTGTATTGTTGCACGAGAAGCCATTCGCAAACATCAACGGTTCAGGTAAGCACAACAACTGGTCGTTGGCAACCAATACAGGTGTAAACCTATTGGCTCCTGGATCTACTCCAATGAGCAACTTGATGTTCTTGACGTTCTTCATCAACAGTATCAAGGCAGTATACCGTCACGCAGATTTGATCCGTGCTTCTATTGGTTCAGCGGGTAACGAACACCGTTTGGGTGCAAACGAAGCTCCTCCTGCAATTATCTCTGTATTTATTGGTGAGCAGTTGAGTGCTGTTTTGGACCAATTGGAGAATGTTAAGGGTGGTAAAATGACTCCTGAAGAGAAGACTGATCTGAAATTGAACGTTGTAGGTAAAATTCCAGATGTACTTCTAGATAACACTGACCGTAACCGTACTTCACCGTTTGCTTTTACTGGTAACAAGTTTGAATTGCGTGCTGCAGGTTCTGCCTCAAACTGTGCACAGCCAATGACTGTATTGAATGCGGCGATGGCAGAGCAGTTGGTAGAGTTCAAGGCTGATGTTGATGCTTTGATCGAGAAAGACGGTTTGAAGAAAGATGAGGCTATTTTCAGCGTATTGAAGCGTTACATCAAAGAAAGTAAAGCAATCCGCTTCGAAGGTGATGGATACGGTGATGCATGGAAGGAAGAAGCTGCGAAGCGCGGTTTGAACAACGAACCTTCTACGCCACGCGCTCTTGATGCCTACGTGAGCGAACAGACTCTTGGAATGTTCGAAGCAATGGGTGTTATGAGCCACAGAGAAGCTGAAGCTCGTCACGAAATCTTGTTGGAGTCGTACTTCATGAAGATTCAGATCGAATCACGCGTTCTAGGCGATTTGGCAGGTAACCACATCGTTCCTACGGCAATCAAATACCAAAACACCTTGATTGATAACGTACAGCGTTTGAAGGACATTATGGATGCTGAAACATTCGGTAATGTTGCTAAAGAGCAATTGGAAATGATCAAAGAAATTAGTGCTAGAATTTCTAAGATTTTGTCTTCAAAAGAAGCAATGCTTCAAGCTCGTAAGGATGCCAATGCTATGGAAGATGTTCGTGAAAAAGCAATTGCTTACTACGACAATGTGAAGCCTTACTTTGACGTGATTCGTTACGAAAGTGATAAGCTTGAATTGATGATTGATGATGAACAATGGCCAATGCCGAAGTTCCGTGAAATGCTCTACACGCGTTAATCAAAATTTCAATAGAAATTATACTTCTGAGAAACCCTGCTTCGGCGGGGTTTCTTTTTTTATTTTGGCTATATTGGGAACGCTTAAACACTAGAATAAAGTTCTAATGCAAATACGCAGATATTTTCTACTTGTTGCTGCTATGATTGCCATGCCAATGGTAATGGTAGCGCAAGATGCCGACATCGAGGATGTTGAGATTGAAATTCATAAAACCACCAAGAAAGCCGACGAATACTTCGATTCTAAGGAGTACACTACTGCATTGGATATCTATTCTAAGGCTTATTCTAAGGAAAAAAGCCGCGAGCAGAAGCAGCGCATCTCTTACAACATGGCCGAGTGTTACCGATACACAGGCCAGTTTAAAAGAGCAGCTTCTTACTATTTGCGTGCCCAAAAACTGGGTTATGGTGCATTGGCAGGCTTAGGCTATGCAGAAATGCTTCAGAGTCAAGGTGAGTATGAGGATGCAATTGTCGCTTACGAAGAATACAAGAAGCTCATCCCTTCAGATCCACGTGCAGAGGAAGGTATTACAGCTTGTCGCCAAGCGGCAAAATGGGTAGAGACCGGTTCATTGTTCTCATTGGACAACGCGAAGGATCTAAACTCTAAGAAATCGGATTACGCTATTGCCTATGCAGGTAAGCGCGGTAAAGAAGATCTTACTTTAATGGTAAGTTCGATGCGCGACGATGCCACTGGTAAAAAAGAAGACGGTTGGACGGGACAACGTTTCTCAGATATCTACGTTATCGAAGGCCAAAAGAAAAAAGGCAAGCGCAAGAGAGGAAAAGAAGCGAATGCCAACGACGAGGTGGTTTGGGGAGATCTAGAGTCCTTGAGCGATGTCATTAATACCAAAGATCACGAAGGTGTACTTACGTTCGATTCTCGCGGAAAGACGATGTACTTTACAAAGTGTATCAAACTCAAGAACGTAAAGATGGGATGTGCCATCTACACTACTAAGAAAGTAGGACAAGATTGGGCAAACCCAGAGCCAGTAGTTATCGCAGTAGATTCTAACGCTTCTGTCGGTCATCCAGCACTAAGCCCAGATGATAAAACTTTGTACTTCGCAGGAGAATTGGCCGGTGGTAAAGGCGGTAGAGATATCTACATGACCACTTATGACAGACGTCGTCGCGAGTGGAAGGAGCCAACCTCTTTGAGCATTAATACACGCGGCGATGAGCTTTACCCATACGTTCACGGAGACGGGTACTTGTACTTCTCTTCAAACGGCCGTCCGGGTATGGGTGGTTTCGATTGTTACCGTGTTAAGTTGGATGATTTAGGTCAGCCAATTGGAGACGTAGAGAACATGTTGAGCCCAATCAACTCTGAAGGTGATGATATCGCTCTTCGTTGGGTTCCTGGAGATAATACTCAGAAAGGTTTCGTAGTATCGAATAGAAAAGGTACACGAGGTGAGCACGACATCTGGTACGTTACAGAATGGACGAAGCAGTTCATTGTAACGGGTAAAGTGGTGAGCTCTAAGAGTGGTAAGCCAGTGAAAGATGTTACCATTGAAGTAAGTAACAAGCAAGGTGAAGCCTTTACTATCACTACTGATGCGGGAGGTAACTTCAGCATTCCTAAAGGTCGTCTTGAAGAGGATAGATCTTACAAGCTAAATATGTCAAGAAAGAAATTCTTGAATGCTATCGATGATATCAGCACCGAGAATTTGGCTTTGAGTGATTACTCGAGAGTAAAGGAAGATAGAGAATACGTGAAATCTTACAATCTTACTTTGAAGATGGATCCAATTGAAGTGCCTATCGTACTTCCTAATGTATTCTTCGATCTTGCGAAATCCGATTTGCGTGAAGAAAGTAAAGTAGCACTAGATACCGTTTACAACATTCTACAGCGTAACCCAAACATTACTATCGGACTCCGTTCTCATACGGATTACCGCGATACTGATGCGAAAAACCAAGCGCTATCACAGGCTCGTGCACAGAGTTGTGTGGATTACCTCATTGACAAGGGTATCCCAGCAGAACGTCTAACAGCTGTTGGTATGGGTGAAGGTGAGCCTTTCACCATTCCTACTGGATATACAGGCTACGGAGCAGATAAGTTCAAAGAGGGAGATAAGCTGACTGAAAGCTTCATTAAGCGTTTAGGTGGTGACGATCAAGAAGTAGCTAATCAGATTAACCGTCGTACTGACTTTAAGGTACTATCGGACGATTACGTGCCTTCAGTGCCTGTTGCTGATGCTGGTTCAGAGGGTGGTCTAGCCCCTGAAAAGAAAAACGAGAATCCAATTGGTCAAACAATCACCCTAGGTCCTAGAGACCGCTCTCTAGGTAAGATTGCTATGAACAATGGAATGAACGTGGTTGAACTTAAGAAGCTAAACGGCGGTCTACGCGGTGCTCGTCCAATGCCAGGTATGGTGATTAAGATTACCAAGAATGGCGATTACACAGAGTTTGACGCAACGCATTACCAGGTTCAAAGAGGTGATCAACTCAGAACCATCTCTAAAAAGGTGGGCACGGATGTGAAGACCTTGAGAACGTTGAACGGTATTAAGAGTGATAAGGAACTGATTATCGGTTCTTGGATTCAGATTAAGTAGATAACTCCTTGATAAAAGAGAAGCGCGCACGGGTCCCCCGTGCGCGCTTTCTCGTTATTTTTGCAGCACTATGAGCAACAATTCAGACCGCTACACCGGAAGAGGTGTGAGTGCACAGAAAGAAGATGTGCACAATGCTATTAAAAACATCGACAAAGGCTTGTTCCCAAAGGCCTTTTGTAAAATCGTTCCTGATTACCTAACAGGAGATGAAGAGTACTGCCTTGTAATGCATGCAGACGGCGCTGGAACTAAGAGTTCTTTGGCGTACATGTACTGGAAGGAGACAGGCGACCTTGGCGTTTGGAAAGGCATTGCTCAGGACGCACTAATCATGAATATTGACGACCTATTGTGTGTTGGAGCTACAGAGAACATTATGTTGAGCTCTACAATCGGTCGTAATAAAGGATTAATTACGGGTGAAGTGCTTAGTGCGATTATCGGTGGAACCGAGGAATTACTAGAGGAGTACCGCAAGCACGGTATCGATATTATTAGTACTGGTGGTGAAACTGCTGATGTGGGCGATTTGGTTCGTACTATCATCGTGGACAGCACGGTTGTGGCTCGTCTGAAGCGCTCGGATGTTGTAGACAATGCAAATATTAAAGCGGGTAATGTAATTGTAGGTCTTGCGAGCTACGGTCAGGCAGCCTACGAAAGTGAATACAACGGCGGTATGGGTTCTAACGGATTGACAAGTGCGCGTCACGATGTCTTCTCGAAAGAATTGGCAGCGAAGTATCCAGAAAGCTTTGACCCAGCGGTACCTGAGAATTTGGTGTACACTGGAACAAAGAGTTTGACGGAAGCTACAGATACTGATCTTGACGCTGGAAAGTTAGTCTTAAGTCCAACGCGAACATATGCACCAATCATCAAACAAATCTTGGACAAATACCGCGGTCAGATTGACGGTATGGTCCACTGTTCTGGTGGTGCTCAGACGAAGATTTTGCATTTCTTGGAAAAAGGGCATGTCATCAAGGACAACTTGTTCCCAATTCCTCCTCTGTTTAAGTTGATTCACCAAGAGAGTGGTACGAGCTGGGAAGAAATGTACCAGGTGTTCAATATGGGACACCGTATGGAGCTTTATGTAGACCCAGCTATTGCTGAAGATATCATAGCAATCAGCGAGAGCTTCGGCGTTGAGGCGCAGATTGTCGGTCGCGTAGAGGAGAGCGATGCTAAGGAATTGACTATTTCTAGTGAGTTCGGAACATTTAAATATAGTAAGTAATGCTAGATAAGCTCAACGTAGTCTTTCAGCGTTACAATGAGGTGAACGACCTCATTATCCAACCGGATGTGATTTCCGATAGCAAGCGCTATGTGAAATTGAACCGTGAATACAAAAACCTTAAGCCTCTTGTTGATGCAAGAGAAAAGTATCTCGAGCTAAGCAGCAGGATAGAAGAGGCGAAGACGGTTTTAAAAGAAGAGAAAGACCAAGATTTTCGTGATATGGCAAAAATGGAGCTCGATGAGATAGAGCCAGCTTTTGCCGAACTAGAAGAGGAGATCAAAATTCTTCTTATTCCTAAAGATCCTGAAGACGATAAAAATGCACTCGTTGAAATTCGCCAAGGTGCCGGTGGTGATGAAGGTGCCATTTTCGCAGGTGATTTATTCCGTATGTACCAGCGCTACTGCGAAGGCCGTGGTTGGAAGGTTGAGGTGATTTCTATGAATGAAGGAACCGCTGGAGGCTTTAAAGAGGTCTCTTTTGAGGTTAGTGGTGAATCGGTTTATGGAATTCTGAAATACGAGAGTGGTGTACACCGCGTACAGCGTGTACCTGCAACTGAAAGTCAGGGTCGTGTTCATACATCGGCAGCTTCCGTAGTAGTACTTCCAGAGGCCGAGGATGTTGATGTCGATTTGGACATGAAAGACGTGAAGAAAGACACTTATCGTGCCCAAGGAGCCGGTGGTCAGCACGTAAACAAAACTGAAAGTGCTGTACGTTTGACCCACTTACCGACAGGTATTGTTGTGGAATGTCAAGACGGCCGTTCTCAGCACAAGAATTTTGAACAAGCGTTGAAGGTACTTCGTTCGCGTATGTTCGACATGGAGTTCAAGAAGAAGCAGGAAGAGCAGGCAGCCAAGCGTAAGACTATGGTGAGTACTGGTGACCGTTCAGCGAAAATTAGAACTTACAATTATCCTCAAGGGAGGGTTACCGACCATAGAATTGGTTTAACTACTTATAACCTGAATGATGTTGTAGGTGGAGATATTCAGAAGTTTATTGACGAACTTCACATGGCGGAGAATGCCGAAAAAATGAAAGAAGGAACAGATATCATTTAAGATGAACAGACAAGCACTCATAGCTCAAATTGAAAAAAAGAAAAGCGTACTCTGTGTAGGATTAGACACAGATATCAATAAGATTCCAGAGCATTTATTGAGTGAATCTGATCCAATTTTTGCTTTTAACAAAGCCATCATTGATGCCACGGCTGAATATGCTGTTGCTTACAAGCCAAATATCGCATTCTATGAAAGCATGGGCGTTAAAGGTTGGGAGTCTTTAGGTAAGACGATCGATTACCTCAATGAAAGCTATCCAGAAGTTTTTACCATCGCAGATGCGAAGCGCGGAGATATTGGCAACACGTCAAAGATGTATGCTGAAGCATTTTTCAATGCGATGGCCTTTGATAGCGTTACCGTCGCCCCGTATATGGGTGTCGATAGCGTAAGTCCTTTTCTTGCCTTTGAAGACAAGTGGGTCATCCTTTTAGCATTGACTTCTAACCAAGGTGCATTCGACTTCCAATTGACTGAAAACGCCGGAGGCGAAGCATTATTTGAGACCGTTGTTACAAAGGCACAAGAGTGGGCGACCCCAGAGCAACTTATGTTTGTGCTAGGAGCTACGAAAACTGAGTTTTTAGAGCGAGTTAGAAAGGCGGCCCCAGATTCTTTCTTCTTGGTGCCAGGTGTAGGTGCGCAAGGTGGTTCTCTTGAGGATGTGCTCACAAAAGCAACGAATAAAGACTACGGAGTTCTTGTGAATTCAACCCGTGGGATTATCTATCAGAGTAAAAACGAGGATTTTGCTGATGCTGCAGGTAGGGCTGCAAAAGAGCTCCAGCAGGAAATGCAGCGTATTCTTTTCTAGTGTGCGCTGAGTCACACCCCCTTTATTAGAGCCTGACTAAGTTTGATGTATCAAAACGAAGTCATGGAAATAATAGGATATATAGCATCTATTTTTATTGGGATATCATTAGGCCTTATCGGAGGTGGAGGATCCATTCTTACCGTACCAGTTCTTGTTTACCTTTTCGGTGAAAGTGCTGAAGTGAGTACTGCTTACTCGTTATTTATTGTTGGAACAACTGCATTGGTCGGTGGTATTCGCAATGCCGCTATGGGAAATGTCAACTATAAGACTGCGGTAGTTTTTACGATTCCTGCATTTATTGCAGTGTATCTGACAAGGGCATATCTAGTTCCTGCTATTCCATCAGAAATATTGACCGTTGGATCATTTACTCTTACCAAGGACATTGCCATCATGATATTCTTTGCTTTGGTGATGCTTGCTGCCTCGGTAAGTATGATCCGCAATAAGCGAAAGGATGGTGAAGGCGAAGAAGATATTGAACCACAATTCAATATTCCTGCGATTATCGCTGAAGGTGCAGTAGTTGGTGTTCTGACTGGTATCGTTGGTGCTGGTGGAGGATTCTTGATCATTCCAGCATTGGTGCTTTTCGCAAAACTACCTATGAAGAAGGCTGTTGGTACTTCATTGCTCATTATTGCAGCAAAGAGTTTGATTGGCTTTATTGGTGATGTTCAAAGACCAGATCTATACATTGATTGGACATTACTATTGACCGTTACAGCCATTGCGGTAGTAGGTATCTTTGTAGGTATCTACCTAACGAAGTTTATCGACGGTAAAAAATTGAAAAAAGGTTTTGGATGGTTTGTACTTGCTATGGCGGTATACATCATTCTTAAACAAGTATTATAATATTTTAGAACTATAAATACCACAGACATGATTGTAGAACAGATTTACACAGGATGTTTGGCACAAGGTGCTTACTACATCGCTTCTAATGGTGAAGCGGTGGTAATAGATCCTTTACGCGAAGTAGGACCATATATTGATCGTGCAGAAAAGGACGGCGTTAAAATCAAGTATATTCTTGAAACTCACTTCCACGCAGATTTTGTTTCTGGTCACTTAGACTTGGCAAAAAAGACGGGTGCAACAATTGTATATGGCCCGCTTGCAAATCCTAAATTCGATTGTAAAGTAGCCGAAGACGGTGAGGTATTGAAAGTAGGTGATGTTGAAATCCACGTGCTTCACACGCCAGGCCATACGATGGAAAGTACCACTTACTTGCTAAGGGACGAGAGCGGTAAAGACCATGCGATCTTCTCGGGTGATACACTCTTTCTAGGCGATGTGGGTCGTCCAGATTTGGCACAAAAGGCTGCTGATATGACGCAAGAGCAATTGGCAGCAACCTTGTACAATTCTCTACGTACAAAAATTATGACCTTGGCGGATGACGTTATCGTATATCCAGGTCACGGTGCTGGATCATCATGTGGTAAAAATATGTCGAAAGAGACCGTAGGTACTATTGGTGAGCAGAAGGCAACCAACTATGCTTTGCGTGCAGATATGACCGAAGCAGAATTCGTTACTGAGGTTACAGACGGCTTGACGACTCCTCCAGCATATTTCCCAGAAAATGTTCGATTGAATAAGGTAGGTTATGAAAGCCTAGATACAGTTATGGATCGTGCCATGACGCCGATGAGCCCGGAGGCGTTCGAAGCCGCAGCTAACGAGACTGATGCGTTGATTCTTGATACACGCCACCAAACTGAATTTATTCACGGATTTATCCCGCAATCAATTTTCATTGGTATCAAAGGAAGTTTTGCAATGTGGGTAGGTGCGATGATCCCAGATATCAATCAGAAGCTTTTGATTGTAGCAGATCCAGGAATGGAGGAAGAGGTGTTAACTCGATTGTCTCGCGTTGGATACGACCAAACTATTGGATTCCTTGAAGGTGGATTTGATGCATGGAAAAGTGCGGGTAAAGAAGTAGATACCCTAGAACAAGTTACTGCTGAAGAATTATCCGCAATAGAGGGTGCTACCATCGTTGATGTTCGCAAGAAAGGAGAGTACCTTAGTGAGCATGTGGAAGATGCAATTAATGTTGAATTAGATTACATCAATGACCAAATGGCTTCTGTACCTCAAGAGGGTACCTTCTACATTCACTGTGCTGGTGGCTACCGTTCGGTAATTGCAGCCTCTATTTTGAAAGCTAGAGGATACCACAACATGGTAGATGTTGCTGGCGGCTTTGGTGCTATCAAGAACACTTCGTTGAAAGTGACTGACTACGTTTGTCCTTCAACACTGTAAGTAAGACAAATTAAAACAGAAACCGCAGGAGAACTCCCTGCGGTTTTCTGGCTTAACGACCCCTGATCGTTAATAATTAGAATCACGAAATTATGAATTGGATTATGCAACCTTGGCCATGGTACGTAAGCGGTGCACTCATAGCACTAATTATGTTTATCATGCTATTCTTCGGGAAGAGTTTTGGCTTCTCGAGTAATTTGAGAACCCTTTGTACCATGTGTGGTGCAGATAAATATGCACCGTTCTTTCAATTCGATTGGAAAACGCAAAGCTGGAACTTATTCTTTTTGGTCGGTGCGGCAATCGGCGGTTATTTAGCAGCTAATTTTTTGTCTCCTGAAGACTACACTGTAGCAATTTCAGAAAGCACTATCGTAGATCTGAGTGCGTTGGGTTTCGCTACACCGGAAGGCTTTGTTCCAGCAAGTCAGTTTGGGACAGAAGCAATGGGTGAGGCTAAGAATATTGTCATTTTGGCTCTTGGTGGTTTAATGGTAGGCTTTGGTGCTCGATACGCCGGAGGGTGTACTTCTGGGCATGCCATCAGCGGAATATCAAACCTTCAGCCTGCATCGCTCTTAGCGGTAGTGGGGTTCTTTATCGGAGGCCTTTTGATGACACACGTATTATTCCCATTAATTTACTAAGCCATGAAGAATATTAAATTTTTAATTGCAGGTACCTTGTTCGGTATCATCATGTTCAAGAGTGAGGCTGCTTCATGGTACAGAATCCAAGAAATGTTCAGGTTCCAGGCTTTCCATATGTATGGAATTATTGGTTTAGCCGTGGCTTTGGGTGTTCCCATGGTAGCGATTATTAAAGCCAAAAAAATCAGAGATTACTCTGGTGGTCAAATTGTATTTACCCCGAAGGCTTGGAGCATACCAAGGTATTTGATTGGTGGAACCATTTTTGGTTTAGGCTGGGCACTAAGTGGTGCTTGTCCGGGTCCGATTGTAGTAAATATCGGCGCTGGTTATGGGGGTTATGTTATTGTTTTGCTCTCGGCGGTCTTAGGTACATTCCTTTACGGATTGCTTAAAGACAAACTTCCGCATTAACAGATGGATTACCAAAACCTGCCAAAAGAGAGGAAAGAGCAGCTCGCTCTGATAATGTCAGGAATGAGTAGAACGGTATTTGCCGTTATACTTGGCTTGTTCGCTTTGGGATTAGTATGGGGCGTAGAAAGTAACTTACCTCCGAAGCAGACCTTTCCTGAATTGGTAGAGGCAACTGTTAATGTCCCTTGGGACTACGAGATCTTCGAGGATGTCAGTTACGACAATCCTGCTACAACGGAGCAGGTAGCCTACGGTCGAAAGCTCATTATGGAGACTGCGGATTACCTCGGGCCTAATTCGAGTAAGCCCTACGCGGGTAACAACCTAGATTGTAATTCTTGCCATTTGGACGGAGGCTCGAAGCCTTTTGCTGCTCCTTTTGTTACAGTGCCAAGCCAGTTTCCTCAGTTTCGCAGTCGTGAAAACAAAGAAGGAACGATACAAGAACGCATCAATGGCTGTATGCAACGTTCGATGAATGGAGAGCCTCTACCGGTGGACTCGGAAGAAATGTTGGCTATGGTTGCCTATATGGAATGGCTGAGTCTTGATAAGCCCAGAGGTGAAAAGGTGGCAGGTAATAAATTCTTGAAAGTAGATTACCCGGATAGAGCGGTTGATCTTCAGCACGGCGAGAAAGTCTATGTGCAGCATTGTACAACTTGTCATCAGGCAGATGGTCAGGGTCAAAGAAACCCGGGAAGCAACACGTATCTATACCCACCACTTTGGGGACCAGATTCCTACAATCATGGAGCGGGAATGCATAGAGTTTTGACAGCAGCACAGTTCATTAAAGGCAACATGCCTTTAGGAACAACTGCGGACGAGCCTTTACTCACTGATGATGAGGCTTATGACGTGGCCGGTTATATCAATAGTTTTGACCGACCATTGAAATCCAATCCCGAAGCTGATTTCCCAGATAAGAAGCTCAAGCCTATGTCAACTCCTTATGGCCCATGGGCAGACGATTTCTCCGCATCACAGCACAAATACGGTCCCTTCTCTGAGATTGCGGCTTTTTACCAAAAAGAGTACGGCTTGAAGAAGTCGAAATAAATTGTGAAAAAGCTTCTACTAACAGTTTTGCTCCCATTTTTCGTGTGGGGCGAGGGTACCGATTCTCTAAAAGTAGAATTAGGAGCCCGTACTACTTCTTATTTCATGACCACTCAAAATGGTCTCTTTGGCCCATATTCGGACTTGCAAGATTATTATGCTACTGCCTTAGGAGTGGAGATGCTATTCACTGCTCGTAAGAATAATTGGTCGTTAGAAACGGACTTGTTTCTCACTACCAAGGTCTTGGATAATGCCTTTGAACAGGATGCGTTAACCGGAAAGACCTCGCGTTATGAATCTGGTCTATTCTCAGTAACGAACCGGGAACAAGCGCAGATTTTTATGCCTTCTATAGTAGAGCTAGTTTATCAAAAGAAAGGAGCGAGGTTTGGTGTAGGTAATTTTGCACTTGATGGTTTTTTCTTAAACATGGAGCATGGACGTATGATTCCTTCTACGTTTAGGGGAATCAACTATTCGGTAAAAAAAGGTGAAAACAAATTCAAATTTGCAGCGATTAGCCATGTTGGTGCGCGTTCAACTTCTAGTTTTAAGCCAGTTGCTGCTTCACTTTCACAGTACAATCCAGGTTTGGACACTAGCGGCTCTCGGCACGATAAGAGTGAAGTGCAAACGCCAGGGATTCTTTATGGGAATTACCAATATAATCATGCAATAGGCAGCTGGTACAGTGCTTTAAGTATTGATTATTCTGGTGTTGTCGGCGTTTTTCATACGGTTGTGTTGGATGAAAAATTGGCGCATAACCAGCACCTCTTTGAGCTTCAATTTATCCGTCAGCAAAAATGGGGGAATGGAGGAAATGACGATCCATATTTAGCCTACTTCCAGCAGCAGCGTAGCCAATTTTACGGCATTAAGTATTCTAATAAAGTAGGCGACGTAGATTATTACGCCGCGGCTTCCTACATAGACGGAAAGGGTAAACTATTATTTCCACGTGAGTGGGGAAGGGAAAGTATCGTCACTTTTCAAGGTAGGGAGCGTCAAGAAGGTATGGGGAAGACGCTTGCAGTAGTTTTTGGAGCAAAAGGCGAATGGATGCAGGGCAAGGTGCGTCATACTGGTGGAGTGAGTACAGGTATTTACGCGCGTCCTGAGCCCGAGGATTATCTCTACAATAAATATGCTATGCCTAGTAATCAACAGACCAATATTTGGTGGGGGCAAAGTTGGAAAGGCAATACGCATTCACTTTTGACTATGCTTGTTTACAAGGTTCCTCTTGGTTCACAGACCATTACTGCTGGACAGACCATTAACAAAGTAGATATGGTCAACTTCAATTTGATCTACCGTTACACATTGCCTAAAATCTAGGCAGTAGTTTTAGGTGAAGCACTTACCTTTATGCTGATGAACAACCCATTCCACAGCCTAAGAAAAGTACTCATCTTGTTCACCTTCATTTTGGCAGGTGGAACTATTGGTTACCGACTTATAGAAGATTTAGAATGGCTACAGGCATTCTACATGGTCATCCAGACTGTCAGTACTGTAGGTTTCAATGAGGTGACTTCTTTGTCAATTACGGGGACTTGGTTTACTATCCTGCTTATTGTGTCAAGCTTCGGGACCTTTGCCTATGGTGCAGGGCTTCTCGCGCAATTAGCTATCGATGGACGAGTTCGTCATTTTTTAATCACTAAAAGAATTGAACGCAAGGTGGAAAAGTTAGAAGGACATGCCATTGTTTGTGGTTTAGGTAGAAACGGCCGCCAAGTAGTCAGCAAGCTTCAGGCTTATGGCGCCGATGTGGTCGTTATTGAAAAAGACGAACAGCGTGCGCAAGAATTCAGAAACCAATTCCAAAAGGTATTGGTCATTGTTGGAGATGCCACTGACGATTCCACTTTAGAAAAGGTGAACATTGGCAAAGCATCCTCTCTAATTGCGGCACTTGCATCGGATACAGATAATCTTTTCGTGGTAATTTCTGCCCGTCAACTAAACCCAACGATGACTATTGGTGCACGAGCAAATACCGAAAGCACGGAGCGCAAGCTGTTAGCAGCAGGAGCAACGTACACAGTGAGTCCAAACCTTGTGGGTGGCGCCCATTTAGCGCATAATTTAATGAATCCTGGAGTGATGAACTTCCTTGATCACCTGAGTGTAGGGGGGTCTTCAGCCACAAATATTGAGGAAATTGTAGTTGATGAATTACCCGAGGTGTTCAGTGCGTGTAATATCAAAGATTTGGAGATTCGTCAGCAAACCGGATGTACAGTGATTGGATATGTTTGTGAGCAGGGTAATCTTACCGTGAACCCAGCGCCTGACTTTAAGGTAGCACCACATTCCAAATTGTACGTTTTGGGTAATGATGAGCAGATAAAAGAGTTCAGAGCTTGGTTTACTGAAAAGACCAAATAATTTCGCAACTAAACCAAGACGCACTAATGAAGATTCTCTACACAGGCTCAAACGGCTTACTCGGTCAGAAAATTTCAGCAGCAACAACCGGTTATTCCGATCATGCCTTCTTAGCTACAGCAAGAGGGGAGAACAGAACTCTAAATCTGGGTACTGCTAATTACGCTTCTATGGACATCACCAATGCAGAGGAAGTGATGCGTGTAGTTCGCGATTTCAAACCGGATGTGATCATCCACGGTGCTGCGATGACTCATGTCGATCAGTGTGAGCAGAACAAAGAATTGGCGTATCAACTGAATGTAGTGGGTACTCAGAATATGGCGGACGCAGCGAAGTTCATTGGAGCTCATCTTGTACATATTAGTACAGACTTCATTTTTGATGGAAAGGAGGGGCCTTATGATGAAAATGGGACCCCTAACCCTCTGAGTTACTATGGTGAGACGAAGCTCGAAGCGGAGAGAATTGTCCAGCAGCTGGAGCACTGGAGCATTTTAAGAACGGTTTTAGTCATCGGTATGGCTGAAGATTTGAGCCGAAGCAATATTGTCTTATGGGCAAAAGGCGCTCTGGAGAAGGGCCAAGCCATTAATGTCGTTGACGACCAATTCCGCACACCCACCCTCGCCGAAGATCTTGCCCAAGGCGCCTTGCTGGCAGCCACGCAAAAAGCCCAAGGAGTGTATAATATCTCGGGTCCAGACTTCATGTCTATTTACGAACTCGTTGGTCACGTTGCAGAGCACTTCGGCCTTTCCATGGACTCTGTGACAAGAGTGGACAGTACAACGCTGAATCAACCTGCAAAACGTCCACCTCGTACTGGTTTTGATATCTCAAAAGCACAGTCGGAATTGGGATATGCCCCGCACAGTTTTAGCGAAGCTTTGGAGGTCATTGCGCAGCAGGCAGGATTATAGCCTTCGATTTGCTCTTTGGGCTTCAATCGTTTATTTTCGGGCATATTCTAAACTAACCATCAGGTTACATGTCAAACACTACTGAATCTTGGGGGTCCCGTGTTGGACTCATTCTCGCTATGGCGGGTAATGCAGTCGGTCTAGGGAACTTCCTGCGTTTTCCAGTTCAAGCCGTTCAAAATGGTGGCGGAACTTTTATCATTCCTTACCTCGTTTCTTTCCTATTGATGGGTATTCCCTTATTGTGGGTAGAGTGGGCGATGGGCCGATTCGGCGGTCGTTTCGGCGATCATAGTACACCGTTCATTCTGGATAATATGACCAAGAAGCGTTTCTGGAAATACTTCGGTGTCTTCGGGATCTTCACCAACATGGGGGTTATGGCGTATTACACGTACATCGAATCATGGACGTTGACCTACACACTAAAATCCCTCAAGGGCGATTTCCTAGGTATGGATCTCGACGGTTTGGATCAATTCTTCAACAACTACGTTGATCTTGGCGCAGGCATCAACTTCCCGGTATGGGCATTGCTTGCGTTTTTGATTACTCTAACCGTAAACATCTACATTCTTTCACGCGGCTTGAGCGCCGGTATTGAAAAAGTAGCAAAGATTGCTATGCCGCTATTGATCGGCTTTGGTGCCTTTTTAGCAATTATGTCTTGGACTACTGGTTCTACTGGTCGTTGTGCCGATTGTTCTACCTACGTTGGTCTAAACTACCTATGGCAACCAGACTTTACAACACTAGCGAATCCAAAAATTTGGCTTGCAGCTGCTGGTCAGATCTTCTTCACCCTTAGTGTGGGTATGGGTACCATTCACTGTTACAGTTCCTACTTGAAGCAAAAAGACGATATCGCGCTGAACGCCATGTCTGCTGGGTGGATGAATGGCTTTGTGGAAATCGTTTTGGGTTCTGCAGTAGTGATCCCTATCGCCGTGGGTTACCTAGGCTTGGATTGGGTGGTAGAAAATGCAGGCTTTATGATGGCCTTCAAAACGATGCCGTTCCTGTTTGATCAATGGGGCAGTGTCCTTGCCGTTATTGCAGGGGTAGCTTGGTTTGGTCTTCTATTCTTTGCAGGTATCACTTCCTCGCTCGCTATGGGTACACCTTGGATGGGCTTTGTGCAAGATGAATTCAATTGGTCGAAAAACAAGAGTGCCTTGATCTTAGGTATCGCTATTTTGGCGATGGGTCTTCCGACCATCTTCTTCTTCGAAAAAGGTGTGTTCGACGAATACGACTATTGGACAGGAACAGTGAGTTTGGTGATTTTTGCCCTCGCTGAGGTCATCCTCTTCGCATGGGTATTCGGAATGGACAAGGGTTGGAAAGAAATCACGGACGGCGCAGATATGACGGTTCCAAGATTCTACCGCCCGATTATCAAATACATTACACCACTATTTATTGGTATCATCTTCCTGACTTCGATGTTCAAGCCACTCAACGGTGAATTAAGCGATTGGTCTTCGGCCTTTACTTCGCTGTTCTCTGGAAACGGTTGGCCTTGGGCAAACGATAGTATTATCAACCAGATTTTCCACATCAACACCGGTGTCCAATGGATGCAGGACGGTGTTCTAACGAACATGTTCTATATTGATATGAGCCGATTCTTCCTGCTCGCCTGCTTCTTCGCATTGGTAGGCATGGTGAAGGTCGCTTCTAACAAACGTAAAAAAGCAGCACAATGACAACCTCCGCATTAATCATGATCATTCTGACGCAGGGTACAGTTATCACTGCGACGATTTACTTCTTCAGAAAAGTTTTAAAGGCACCGCAACAACCGGAACCAGATTCTTATTCGGACAACGACCCAGAATAGGGTAGAACTTTTAGTTACTCACAATAATCGCTGCAGCGTCTTCAATCCTCTAAATTGGATAGAAAAGACAGCAGCCCGTGAGAGAACAACTTGAATTAACAGCAATTCTATTATGCATCGCCCTGGCCTCCGGGGCGATGTTTTTGTTTCCTGTAGAAAAGAAGATAGCAGAGCATGGGGCATTCTTGCAGCTTTGGTGGTCGGCCAATGATTCCTTACCAATCAACAAGATAGATTCAGCCCATATTTATTCTATGCCTATCGACGAGGCTACAAAGCGGAGTTTATGGTTTCGGAGAAAGCGGAATTGGCCCTACAAATCCTCTAGCGAACTTCTCTCTGATCCATACCTTAAATCCGATAGTCTATTCTTTGCTTTAGGCGCCATCGATTTCTCTTTCAATCAAAAGCCAAAACAAGAAGGACCTAGACCTTCGGCCAGGCTGCAAGAATACTATCATAGACCAAAGGTGAAGAATTATGGGCCTTTGGATTTAAATACTTGCGATTCGGCATCACTTGATGCACTGCCTGGGGTAGGCCCTGGGATGGCACGTATCTTACTAGATTACCGAACCTCACATGGATACATCGCAGACATCGATCATTTAAAACAAACGACGTATTTCGGAAAAATCTGGAGAGAGGCATGGGATGAGTTGCTAGTTTTAAATGAAGTTCCGCCTCCGAAGCTTTCGCTTTCGCGTTCGACCTTCCAAGAACTATTAGATTTTCCCGAGCTTAACTATGCCCAAGTCAAACGCATTTGTTTTTACCGCGAGAGCTTTGCAGCGCCTTTGTGGTCCGAAATCGCCGAGTGGGAAGAATTTTCCGCAATAGACACAACTTTTTTGCAGTTATATATTTCTAGAAATTAAAAAAGAATGTAATTTTGCAGCCTAATAATTAAAAAAGGAGGTGTTACTATGCTCGTAATTAATGTAAAAGATGGAGAATCAATCGAACGCGCACTGAAGCGTTATAAGAGAAAACACAGCTCTACGGGTGTAGTGCGCAAGCTTCGTGCTGATCGTTATCACACAAAGCCGACTGAAGCTAAACGTCGTATGAATATGAAAGCGGCTTACATTCAGTCTTTGCGTCAAGCAGAGGAAGAATAGTAATCTGCACTCACGATATATTAAAAAGCCCAACGCACCGCGTTGGGCTTTTTTTGTTATGTTGCTACTATGTCGAACAACGCCTTCTTAGCATTTGAAGAATACTTGCGAGCCGAGCGCCGAGCAAGTGAGAAGACCATTGTGGCCTATCAAAAGGAATTGGAGCGTTGGGCAAACTTCCTGTTGGCGGAGTACGAGACTATACCGTCAGAGGCCTCCAGGGATCACGCAAAACGATTCGTTGTATGGAGAAATAAGCAAGGCATTAGTAACCGATCTATCAATCGCAGTCTAAGCGCCCTTCGTTCTTACTACAAATGGTGTGAGCGAACCGGCAGGAAGCACTTGGATCCATTCGGCGGTATCAAGAGCTTGAAGGAACAGAAGAGGGTAGTGATGAGCATTCCTCAAAATGATCTGGCTCAACTAGTAAAAGACGAGCTCTTCGAAGATAGCTTCGAGGGCATCCGGGACCAATTCATGTTATTACTCTTATACGGCCTAGGAATGCGTAAAGCCGAACTTATCGAATTAAAATCGGAAGATTTCGACTGGTCAAGGGGAGTGGTACGCATTACAGGGAAGAGGAACAAAACACGTCAAGTACCTATACCTGCAAGTTTGAAGCCTTATTTTGATAGGTACATGAAGGCGCGACAAGAGGTGCCAGTGAAGGTTGAGCAAATTTTAACAACTATTAAGGGTGGAAAGCTCTATCCGAGTATTGTTTATCATCGAGTAGTTCACTATCTTCAAGGAACCACGACAGTGGTGGATAAGCATCCCCATACCCTGCGTCACTCGTACGCTACACATTTGCTCAATGCAGGGGTCGACATCAATACTGTAAAAGAATTGATGGGACACGAGAGCCTAAGCTCTACACAGGTGTATACTACGAGTACGTTTGAGGAACTTGTTCAAGCGTATAACCGAGCTCACCCTAAGGGCTCATAAATCACAGTACTATGACAGTGAACATTCAGTCTGTAAACTTTAAAGCCGATTCTAAGCTTTTGAGATTCATTGAAGAGCGTCTAGAGAAGACGAAACTGTTTTTTGACAAAACCATCAATACTGATGTCTTTCTGAAGGTGGACAACAACCACGAACGAGAGAATAAGATTGTAGAAATGCGCATGTCCATTCCCGGAAATGAGATTGTTGTGACGAAAGAACGCAAATCATTTGAGGAAGCAGCCGACTTAGTTGTAGAAGTACTGATTAGGCAATTAAAAAAACATAAAGAAAAGAAGAAGTAAAGTTCTTGTAATTCAATAGGTTGCAAAAACCACTTAAAAGTAGAGGCAGAAAGTCTCTACTTTTTTTTTGAGAAGTATTGCACGTTTGAATCTCTTTACTACATTTGCAGTCCGTTTGCGAAAGGCGGAAGATCTTTGACATATAAAGCCGATATAGCTCAGTTGGCCAGAGCACGTGATTTGTAATCTCGGGGTCGTCAGTTCGAATCTGACTATCGGCTCAAGTTTTATACTTGATTTAAGTGAGAATCAGGTATTATCCGGGGGGATACTCAAGCGGCCAACGAGGACGGACTGTAAATCCGTTGGGAAACCTTCGCAGGTTCGAATCCTGCTCCCCCCACAACCGCGGAAGTAGCTCAGTTGGTAGAGCATCAGCCTTCCAAGCTGAGGGTCGCGGGTTCGAATCCCGTCTTCCGCTCAAAGGCTAAGGCCGATGTAGCTCAGGGGTAGAGCGTTTCCTTGGTAAGGAAGAGGTCACGGGTTCAATTCCCGTCATTGGCTCTAAAATTTAGAATCTTTACACTGTTTATATATTTAATAATCGCTAGTCATGGCAAAAGAGAATTTTGTACGTACCAAGCCTCACTTGAACATTGGTACAATTGGTCACGTTGACCACGGAAAAACTACATTGACAGCAGCAATCACAACTTGTTTGGCGAATGCTGGTTTGTCTGAAAAAAGAGATTTCGATTCTATCGACAACGCTCCTGAAGAAAAAGAGCGTGGTATCACTATCAACACTTCACACGTAGAGTACGAGACGGCGAACCGTCACTACGCACACGTTGACTGTCCAGGTCACGCGGATTACGTAAAGAACATGGTAACTGGTGCTGCTCAGATGGACGGTGCTATCCTAGTAGTTGCTGCTACTGATGGTCCAATGCCGCAAACACGTGAGCACATCCTTCTAGGTCGTCAGGTAGGTATTCCACGTATCGTTGTTTTCTTGAACAAGGCCGATATGGTGGATGACGAGGAATTGATGGAATTGGTAGACATGGAAGTACGTGATCTTCTTTCATTCTACGAGTACGATGGTGATAACACTCCAGTTATCCAAGGTTCTGCCCTAGGTGGTTTGAACGGAGAGCAGAAGTGGGTTGACACTATCATGGAATTGATGGAAGCAGTTGACGCATGGATCGAAGAGCCAGAGCGTGATCGTGATAAGCCATTCCTAATGCCAATCGAGGATGTATTCTCTATTACTGGTCGAGGTACTGTAGCAACTGGTCGTATCGAGACTGGTGTTGCTAACACAGGTGAAGCTGTTGAAATCATCGGTTTCGGTGATGAAAAATTGACTTCTACTATTACTGGTGTTGAAATGTTCCGTAAGATTTTGGATACAGGTGAAGCTGGTGATAACGTAGGTATTCTTCTACGTGGTATCGACAAGTCTGATATCCGTCGTGGTATGGTAATCTGTAAGCCAGGTTCAATCACCCCTCACAAGAAGTTCAAAGCAGAGGTTTACGTTTTGAAGAAAGAGGAAGGTGGTCGTCACACTCCATTCCACAACAAATACCGTCCACAGTTCTACCTACGTACAACTGACGTAACAGGTGAGATCCAACTACCAGACGGTGTTGAAATGGTAATGCCAGGTGATAACTTGAGCATCACTGTTGAGCTGATCGCAAATGTTGCTGTTAACACTGGTTTGCGTTTTGCAATCCGCGAAGGTGGTCGTACAGTAGGTGCTGGTCAGGTAACTGAGATCATCGAGTAATACTCGACTGAATAACCACAAGGTAGCTAAGGTGCCTCCTTTTTAGGAGGCGCCTTTCTGCCTAAATACGGGCATAGTTCAATGGTAGAATAGCGGTCTCCAAAACCGTTGATCAGGGTTCGAATCCTTGTGCCCGTGCTAAGAGAAAAAAAGATGAGCAAAATCATTACATCACTACAAGATTCATGGAACGAGTTCGCTGTAAAAGCGACTTGGCCTTCATTGGGTGAACTACAAAAAAGTACTGGTCTAGTTATCGTAGGCACAATCATCTTTTCCCTTGTAGTATTTGGTATGGACAAAGCAATCTCAACTGTGCTTGAGTTTGTGTATTCAATTTTCGGATAATCATGTCAGATACTGGAATGAAATGGTACGTTCTCCGCACAATCAGCGGTCAAGAGCATAAAACCAAAACTTACATTGAAAATGAGATGGCTCATGCAGGCATGAGTGATCTAGTAGGTCGTATCGTAATCCCAATGGAAAAGGTTGTGCAAGTGCGCAACGGAAAGAAAGTAATCAAGGAGAAGACTAAAACTCCTGGATACATGTACGTTGAGACTACATTGACTGGTGAGGTAAGTCACATGATTAAGAACTTGCCAAATGTGGTTGGTTTCTTGTCAAATGTAAAGGGTGGTGATCCTTCACCAATGCGTGCGTCAGAAGTTAGTCGTCTACTCGGTGAAGTGGATAGAGAAGCTGAAAACGCTGCAATGCTGATGATTCCTTTTACAGTGGGAGAAACAGTTAAAGTAATCAATGGTCCATTTAGCACATTTGATGCGACTATTGAGAAGATCAACGAGGAGAAACAAAAACTGGAGGTTACTGTTAAAATCTTCGGTCGTAAGACTCCTGTTGAGCTGAGCTTCACGGAAGTGGAGAAGTTATAATTGATATAGATGTGAGACTATATATAGGTTCGTTTTTCATGCTTCCAACTAGAGAAACGGCCACAACAACAACGCTAAATAGTAATAACAAGAAATGGCAAAAGAGGTTAGTAAAGTAGT